>CALRTW020000004.1:0-90786 GCA_943371165.1 Rhizobium sp. Q54 | reverse complement strand
CAGAGACATTAACGGAGGAGCAGGGCGCTGTTTTGACCCAGTTGTTGGCTTTAAGTGACAACGATTTGATGGACCTTCTGATTGGTAGAGTTGACTCCGTAGTTGCTTTGGGTGATGTATGCAGTACCCCCACCTTTTTAGCTGTATTGGGTTGTTTGCGGGAGAAGCAGTAGCAGGGATGCAATAATTTGAGTTGCACTTATTTAACGAACAGTGGGATCAGACATGATTGAATCAAACATCAAGGCAAAGTTATCGTTCTCTGACGGTACTCCCGATATCGATTTGCCAATTTACCAAGGCACAGTCGGACCTGATGTAATTGATATTCGTAAGCTCTATGGCCAGACTGGCAAATTTACTTACGACCCTGGTTTTTTATCAACGGCATCGTGTAATTCCAAGATCACCTTTATTGACGGTGACAAGGGTGAGTTACTTTACCGCGGTTACCCCATTCAGGATTTGGCAGCCAATTGTGATTTTTTAGAGGTGTGCTACCTCTTACTCAATGGCCATTTGCCAAACGAAAAAGAGAATACAGAATTTCAGGACATCATCATGCACCACACCATGGTGCATGAGCAGATGCAGTTTTTCTTGCGCGGCTTTAGGCGCGATGCCCACCCCATGGCAGTCTTGACTGGTCTAGTGGGCGCCATGGCGGCCTTCTATCACAATGAAATTGATTACAGCCAGCCCAAGGCCCGTGAAATCGCGCAAATGCGTTTGATCGCAAAAATGCCAACCTTAGTGGCTATGTCTTATAAGTATTCTGTTGGCCAGCCATTTATTTATCCAGACAACTCACTGTCGTATACCGCCAATTTCATGCGCATGATGTTTGCTACGCCATGCGAGCCGTACAAAGTAAACCCAGTATTAGTGCGCGCATTAGACCGTATTTTTATTCTGCATGCCGACCATGAACAAAATGCATCGACCTCTACAGTTCGTTTATGCGGTTCTTCTGGCACCAATCCATTTGCTGCGATCTCTGCTGGTATTGCCTGCTTGTGGGGCCCAGCGCACGGCGGCGCAAATGAAGCTTGCTTGCAAATGCTGACCGAGATTCAGGCTAACGGTGGCGTTGAAAAAGTGGGTGAGTTTATCGCCCAAGTAAAAGACAAGAACTCCAATGTCCGTTTAATGGGCTTTGGACATCGGGTGTATAAAAACTTTGATCCACGCGCAAAACTGATGCGCGAAACCTGCTATGAAGTCCTCAATGAATTGGGGCTCGAGAATGATCCGCTCTTTAAGTTGGCAATGACTTTAGAGAAGATTGCGCTCGAGGACGAATACTTTGTTAGTCGCAAGCTGTATCCGAACGTGGACTTTTATTCGGGTATTGTGCAGCGCGCCCTTGGCATTCCAACCGACATGTTCACCTGCATTTTTGCTTTAGCGAGAACGGTGGGCTGGATAGCGCAGTGGGAAGAAATGATTACTGACTCGGAGTACAAGATCGGTCGTCCACGGCAGTTGTTCGTTGGGGAAACGGAGCGTAAGGTTCCCCCATTGTCTGGGCGTAAATAAGGTTTATAGGAATAGGTATGTCACGCACGCTATACGATAAGTTATGGGATGAGCACGTTGTATGTGCGGAAGAGGATGGCACCGCAACCCTCTATATTGATCGGCACTTGTTGCACGAAGTCACCAGCCCACAGGCCTTTGAAGGTTTAAGTTTGGCTAAGCGCCCGGTATGGCGAATTTCTGCCAACCTAGCGGTCTCTGACCACAACGTACCTACAACGGATCGATCCGAAGGAATTACGGATCCCGTCTCCAAACTTCAAGTCGACACCCTGGATCAGAATTGCGCATCCTTTGGTATTACGCAATTCAAGATGAATGATTTACGGCAGGGCATCGTTCACGTCATTGGGCCAGAGCAGGGGGCTACATTGCCTGGAATGACGGTTGTGTGCGGTGATTCGCATACCAGCACCCATGGCGCGTTTGGTGCGCTAGCTTTTGGCATTGGTACCTCCGAAGTGGAGCACGTACTTGCGACCCAAACCTTGCTGATGAAGAAGAGTAAGAATATGCTGGTTCGAGTCGAAGGCCGTTTACAACCCGGTTCGACGGCAAAAGACATTGTGTTGGCAGTGATTGGAAAAATAGGCACAGCCGGCGGCACTGGCTACACCATCGAATTTGCAGGCGAAGCCATTCGCAATTTATCGATGGAGGGCCGTATGACTATTTGTAATATGGCAATTGAAGCCGGTGCACGCGCTGGCCTAGTTGCAGTGGATGAGACCACCATCGAATACATTCAGGACCGTCCTTATGCTCCCAGCGGCGAGATCTTGCGCCATGCAGTCCAATATTGGCGCACCTTGCATTCCGATGCCGACGCGAAGTTTGACCAGGTGGTGGAATTGCGCGCTGAAGAAATTCAGCCGCAAGTCACTTGGGGCACCTCCCCGGAAATGGTATTGCCGATCAGTGAGCGCGTTCCTGACCCGGAAAAAGAGCGAGATCCCAATAAGCGTAGCGCGATGGAGCGTGCGTTGCAGTACATGAATTTAACGCCCAACACCTTGCTCAGCAGTATTCCCATTGATAAGGTCTTTATCGGTTCATGCACCAATAGCCGAATCGAGGATTTGCGTGCCGCGGCGAAGGTAGTTGATCGCCTGGGTAAAAAGGTCTCACCAAACATTAAGCTGGCCTTGGTCGTGCCGGGATCTGGATTAGTAAAAGCGCAGGCTGAGCGCGAAGGACTCGATCGAGTATTTAAAGCTGCTGGTTTTGAATGGCGTGAACCGGGCTGTTCCATGTGTTTGGCCATGAATTCTGATCGCTTAGAGCCAGGCGAGCGCTGCGCATCCACATCGAACCGCAATTTTGAAGGTCGTCAAGGCGCTGGCGGGAGAACCCATTTAGTGAGCCCCGCTATGGCTGCCGCGGCTGCCATAGAAGGACATTTTGTTGATGTACGCAAAATTGCGTAACAAGCGAAGCGAAAGGACTATCCCATGCAAACTCCCCGCTATTCCATGATTGCCAAGTTGTCTGTCGTGCTAGTGACAGGCATTTTTATTAGTGCTTGTGCCAACACCATGGAGGGGGTTGGTAAGGATATGCAAAAAATAGGCACATCGATGGATTCGAAATCATCGTCTTCTGGGTCAGTTAATCCTCCTGCATCGCAAACCCAAGGTAAAGACGTTGTGGTAACGCCAATAAAATAAGCGGTAACAATAAAAAAGCAGAGACAGAAGTAATGGAAAAATTTACGCAATACCAAGGTTTGGTTGCTCCCCTCGACCGAGAGAACGTTGATACCGATGCCATCATTCCAAAGCAGTTTTTGAAGTCGATTAAAAAAACAGGCTTCGGTCAAAACCTGTTTGATGAATGGCGTTATTTAGATCAGGGTGAGCCTGGACAAGATTGCAGCGGGCGCCCCCTTAATCCAGACTTTGTTTTAAACCAGCCCCGTTATAAAAATGCCGGTATCTTGCTGGCCCGCAAAAATTTCGGGTGCGGCAGTTCGCGCGAGCATGCCCCTTGGGCTTTGGGTCAATATGGCTTTCGTGCAGTGATTGCCCCCAGTTTTGCAGACATATTCTTCAATAATTGCTACAAAAATGGGCTGTTACCGATTGTGCTGACGGAGCAGCAGGTTGATCACCTCTTTAATGAGACCCTAGCCTTTAATGGCTATCAGC
This sequence comes from Rhizobium sp. Q54, assembly GCA_943371165.1. Classification (GTDB taxonomy): domain Bacteria; phylum Pseudomonadota; class Gammaproteobacteria; order Burkholderiales; family Burkholderiaceae; genus Polynucleobacter. The sequence continues at coordinate 87,100 of CALRTW020000004.1, read as the reverse complement.
TCACCATTGATCTAGAGGCGCAGGAGGTGATTGCGCCCGATAATCGCCGCTATTCCTTTGAAATCGATGGGTTTCGTAAATATTGCCTACTCAATGGCTTGGACGATATTGGCCTCACCCTCAAAAATGCCGATAAAATAAAGGCATACGAAGCAGAGCGCGTGTTGCGGATGCCTTGGCTAGCTACCCAGCTGCCGTAAAAACAGCCTCGCACTGGCCGGTTAACCCTTTTTAAAGGCTTGTCATGAAAATTGCAGTATTGCCGGGCGACGGTATTGGCCCGGAAATTGTCGCTGAGGCGGTCAAAGTCCTCAAGGCATTAGGACCAACATTTGACCTGGAAGAGGCTCCTGTTGGCGGAGCGGCGTATGACCTTTCAGGCCACCCTTTGCCCCCAGCCACCCTTGAGCTCGCGAAAAGCGCCGATGCCATATTGTTTGGCGCCGTCGGTGACTGGAAGTACGACACCTTAGCGCGTGAATTGCGCCCAGAGCAAGCTATCCTTGGTTTGCGTAAACACTTAGCTTTGTTTGCTAATTTCCGTCCAGCCATTTGCTATCCCGAGTTAACTGCCGCTTCCAGCCTCAAGCCGGAAATCGTGGGCGGTCTGGATATTTTGATTGTGCGTGAACTCAATGGCGATATTTACTTTGGTCAGCCGCGTGGCATTCGCACGTCAGAGCATGCTCTGTTTAAAGGTGCGCGCGAAGGTTTTGACACCATGCACTACAGCGAGCCCGAAGTCATCCGCATTGGTAAAGTGGCGTTTGAGGCAGCACGCAAGCGCAGCAAAAAAGTATGTAGCGTTGATAAAGCCAACGTACTTGAAACATCGCAGCTTTGGCGCGATGTGATGACCAAGTTAGCAGCCGACTATCCCGATGTTGAGTTATCGCATATGTATGTCGATAACGCAGCCATGCAACTCGTCAAAGCACCTAAGGCATTTGATGTGGTGGTCACTGGCAATTTATTCGGTGACATTCTCTCGGATGAGGCTGCGATGCTCACCGGCTCTATTGGCATGTTGCCGTCTGCATCTTTAGATAAGAACAATAAAGGTTTGTATGAGCCAAGCCACGGCTCTGCTCCCGATATTGCCGGGAAAGGTATAGCCAATCCCCTGGCAACCATTCTTTCTGCGGCCATGATGCTGCGTTACTCCTTGGGCATGACTGGAGAGGCAGATCGAATTGAAAAAGCTGTTCAGAAAGTATTGCAGCAGGGCTTGCGCACCGCCGATATTTACACCGAAGGTACTCAGCGGGTATCTACAGTGCAAATGGGCGATGCAGTCGTGGCAGCGCTAGCGTAATTCATTGACAAGGAACGTAAGGCATTCGTAATTTTATGGCGACACATACATCAAACCCTACAAATGCTCCTCTGGTCGGCTTGGTCGGATGGCGCGGCATGGTGGGCAGCGTCCTCATGGATCGCATGTTGGCGGAGGGTGATTTTGATTTCATCGAGCCAGTATTTTTTAGTACTAGCAATGCCGGCGGTGATGTGCCCGCGATCAATGGTCGCAACATCACCAAAAGCGAAACGAAGTTACAAGACGCGAATGACATTAAAGCGCTTGCCCGTTGCGACATTATTCTGACCTGCCAAGGCGGTGACTACACCAAGGCTATCTTTCCAGCGCTGCGAGCGGCTGGTTGGCAGGGCCATTGGATTGATGCTGCCAGCGCACTGCGCATGAATGATGATGCGGTCCTCGTATTAGATCCGGTCAATCGACCTGTGATTGATCGTGCATTGGCTGCGGGTGGCAAGAATTGGATTGGCGGTAATTGCACCGTGAGCTTGATGATGATTGCCATGGGTGGATTGCTGAAAGCCGATCTGGTTGAATGGATTAGCGCCATGACCTATCAAGCTGCCTCCGGTGCTGGCGCGCAAAACATGCGTGAATTGCTGTTACAAATGGGTGCATTGCGGGATAGCGTCAGTACCGAATTAAATGACCCAGCCTCCTGGATTTTGGATATTGATCGCAAGATCTCGGCAACGATGCGCTCGGCTGAGTTTCCAACCAAGAACTTCCGTAATACGGCTTTGGCTGGCAGCTTGATTCCTTGGATTGATGTGCCGGTCGAAAACGGCCAGACTAAAGAAGAGTGGAAGGGCGGAGCAGAATGCAACAAGATTCTAGGACGTCCGCCTTTTAGAACGCCGGGAAGTATTCCGATTGATGGCATTTGTGTGCGTGTTGGTGCTATGCGCTGCCACTCTCAGGGCTTGACCATCAAGTTAAAGAAGGACATTCCTTTGGCTGAGATTGAAGCCATGCTAGCGAAGGACAATTCCTGGGTCAAAGTTGTGCCCAATGAACGCGAAGCAACTGAGCGCGAGCTATCGCCGGCCAAAATCAGCGGCACCTTAACGGTGCCCATCGGACGATTGCATAAGTTAGCCATGGGTCCCGAGTACTTAGGCGCATTTACAGTAGGCGATCAGCTGCTATGGGGCGCTGCTGAGCCATTGCGCCGTATGTTGCGTATCTTGTTGGAACGCTAAAGGTGCATGTGCGTGCGCCCGCTCGGTTGTTGCATGGCTTAGCGGCGATCATTGCTGGTGTGTGCTTAGCCTGGAGTGCATCCAGTGGTGCATTTTCATTAGGTACTCCCAGAGTACTCTCGCAGCCTGGCCAGCCTATTCGCGCTGAAATTCCCATACGTGTATCGGTTGCAGATCAAGACCAGTTGGCTAATCTACAAGTGAACAATGCAAGCAAGGCTGCCTACGAGCGCCTTGGCATTTCTGCTGCGATAGTAGAGCTTGATCCGCAGCTGCGCATCGATCGCCGCGATGGTAATCGCAGTGTGATTGTGGTCGAGACAGCAAAGACGCTTAGCGCAGCGCAGCTCAAGCAAGATCCATTTATTGATCTAATGGTTACCTTGCAATGGCCATCCGGTCAGCTCACTAAAAATTACACCTTACTTTTGGGCGACCCAAATCAAGTCACAGTACGACCCGGTCAAACCTTAAGCGAGATTGCGGCGCAGATGGCTCCGCTTCTTGATGGCGCTACTCTCGATCAAACCATCATGGCATTGTATAAAGCCAATCCCGATGCCTTTGCAGGCGGCAGCATTCATCGTTTGCCTGCTGGGGCTGAGTTAGTTAAGCCAAGCCAATCCTTGCTGCAATCGATTACGCCAGCCCAGGCAAGCCAGTTTGTTGAAAAAGCCAATCAAGCATGGGCTGAGTCCCATAGTAGTCCAGCTAAAGCAGCTGCTACTAAATCAGGCGATGTAGCGAGGTCGGTAAATGATCCCGCTGCCGCAAAAGATCGTTTAACGATTGGGCCTGGTGCTGATGCCAATTCGGATCAACGGCGCTACACCGAAGAAATCGTTGCCCAAGAAAAAATGCTGGAACAAACCCGTACCCGCATTGTTGAGTTAGAAAAAAATATTGCTGATTTACAAAAGTTACTTGATGCAGGCAAGGCGCAGTCTAAATCTGGCTCTAGCGCCAAGACCGATGGTGCGAAAAATTCCTGGGCGCCGGCTTTACTTGCATTGGGTGTGATCGCATTCACTGGACTCCTGCTCTGGTTTATGGCGCGCCATGCCCGGCAATCGGAACGAAGTGCGCCAATGCATGCTGTCAAATCTGCGTCCGTGCCGCAGCAGGGTGATGTGAGTCATCCTTCACCCAGTCACGGTATGCCCGAGCGAGCCAAGAACTTATTTGCTGGCATTGATCTTGAGTTGAAGCCCGTTAAAAGTGACCTGTCTATTCGGAATGACGCATTGCGTGTCAAACTTAATCTTGCTAAAGCGTATATGACGATTGAAGATTTTGCTGCTGCAACGCGCAGCTTAGATGACATCGTTCAGCAAAGCCTTGATCCTGCGAATTCAGTCGATGCATCCTTGGTTGCTGATGCCAAAGCCATGCTATTCGACATTCAACGGCGTGGTAGCTAATTGGCATGCGAATCCGTGTTTGCCAAACTAGGTAGATGATGCGCATTGCACTAGGCTTGCAGTACGATGGCACCCGATTTGTGGGGTGGCAAACGCAACCCAGTCAAAACACCGTACAAGATAAACTAGAGCAGGCCATCAACGCCTTCATTGGCGATGCTGATTCTCATACAAACCCCATTCGAGTTACCGCTGCTGGACGAACCGATACCGGAGTGCATGCGCTTGGGCAAGTGGTGCATTTTGATTGCGACATTCTCCGTGATTCGTGGTCTTGGGTGCGCGGCCTCAATAGTTTTCTGCCAAGCGATATTGTGGTGAACTGGGCTCAAACGGTCGACGCATCGTTTGATGCGCGGTTTTCCGCATTTGAGCGCAGTTACGTGTATGCATTGCACGTGGGCCCCTGTCGTGCGCCGAGTGTGGCATCCCGTGCGGGTTATTTGATGTTGGCTGCTGATAAGTGGCTTGATACCGAGGCCATGCAAACTGCAGCCCAATGCCTTTTGGGGGAGCATGACTTTTCCTCTTTTCGGTCATCCGAGTGCCAGAGCAAAACGCCGATTAAAACGGTCTACGACATTCACATTTTGGATCAGAAACCCTGGGTCTATATTGTGGTTCGGGCCAACGCCTTTTTGCACCATATGGTTCGCAATCTCGTGGGCAGTCTGTTGGCTATTGGTCAGGCAAAGCAGCCTTCTGAATGGTTGGCCCAAGTATTGGAGGCCAAAAGCCGTCAATTGGCAGCGCCGACGTTTTCACCCGATGGGCTCTATTTGGCTCGGGTCGGGTACCCCCCGGAGCACCAGATTCCAGCACCATGGCTTGCGCATTCATGGCTTCCGGCTGAGGTCATTGCCTTGCTGCAGGAGCCCATTCCTGAACAGCCGAAGCGGATTATGATTTAGCCATGGGATTACTTCACTACGCGCCAGATCGCACCCGCATCAAGATTTGCGGCCTTAAACGCCCGGAAGACGTTGATTTTGCAGTGAATTCTGGGGTGGATGCGCTCGGTTTTGTGTTTTATCCGCCCAGCCCACGCGCGGTCAGTCCGCAGCATGCGGCCGGACTCATTTCCCGCTTGCCGGCTGGGGTGGACGCCGTCGGTCTCGTTGTAAACGCCTCCGATGCTGAATTTGCCGCAATTCGAGCCTATGCGCCAATTACGCTTTGGCAATTTCATGGGGATGAGAGTCCCGAAGAGTGCCAGCGCCTAGCGGCTGGGGATCCTTGGATTAAGGCGGGCCGAGTGGGTGAGGGCTTCGCTTTCGCCGATTTTTCCCTACAATATAGGCAAGCAGCCGGTTTCCTGCTGGATGCCCTGGTTGAGGGCTATGGTGGGGGCGGCGTTCCTTTTGATTGGCAATGGATTCCAGAAGCATGGGTAAGCGCAAACGCGCCTCGGGTCGTTTTGAGTGGTGGGTTGAACGCACACAACGTGGGCGAAGCGATTGCGCGCCTACAACCCTGTGCCGTGGACATTTCGAGCGGCGTTGAAAGCGCTAAAGGCATTAAAGATGCCGTTTTAATGGCCCAGTTTATTGAGGCAGTTCGACTGGCCGATTCTAAGAAAACAAAGCGGTAACCCAATCAAAAGAGGTAACTATGTACGATAAGCCGGATTCACGCGGGCACTTTGGCCCTTACGGCGGTGTGTTCGTTTCAGAGACACTTATGTTTGCTCTGGAAGAGCTAAAAGAAGCATACGCTCGCTACCAGCACGATCCTGAATTCATTGAAGAGTTTCATTACGAGCTCAAGCACTTTGTTGGTCGTCCATCTCCCGTGTATCACGCTAAACGGTGGAGTGAAATGCTGGGCGGCGCGCAGATTTATCTAAAGCGCGAAGACTTAAACCATACTGGCGCGCACAAGATTAATAACGTCATTGGTCAGGCCATGCTGGCCAAGCGCATGGGTAAGCCCCGCATCATTGCAGAGACTGGCGCAGGACAGCATGGTGTTGCTACCGCCACCATTTGCGCGCGCTTTGGTCTCGACTGCACGGTTTATCAAGGCTCCGTGGATGTGGCACGTCAGGCGCAAAACGTATTTCGCATGAAGCTCTTGGGTGCCAAGGTAGTGCCCGTCGAGTCAGGTACTAAAACTTTAAAAGATGCGTTGAATGAAGCAATGCGCGACTGGGTTACCAACGTGGAAGATACCTTCTACATCATTGGCACAGTTGCTGGCCCACACCCATACCCGATGATGGTTCGCGACTTTCAGAGCGTTATTGGAGAAGAGTGCAAAGTGCAAATGCCAGAGATGATCGGTCGTCAGCCAGACTATGTCATGGCTTGCGTTGGCGGTGGCTCGAACGCCATGGGAATTTTTTATCCCTATATTGACTATCCGCAGGTCAAGCTCGTTGGTGTTGAGGCGGCCGGTCACGGTCTTAATACGGCCGCGCACTCCGCTGCGTTGTGCGTCGGTAAGCCAGGCGTATTGCATGGCAACCGTACCTATTTATTGCAAGACGAGAATGGCCAAATTGCAGAAACCCATTCGGTATCCGCAGGCATGGACTATCCAGGCGTTGGCCCTGAGCACGCTTGGCTCAAAGATTCTGGCCGCGCTGAGTATGTGGCTATTACCGATCAAGAAGCGCTCAAGGCATTTCATGATTGCTGCCAAATTGAAGGCATCATTCCTGCCTTAGAGTCCGCGCATGCGATTGCATACGCATGTAAGCTCGCTGCAACCTTGCCAAAAGATAAAACCATTTTGGTGAACTTGTCTGGCCGCGGTGATAAAGACATGCACACTGTTGCTCAAGCAACCGGGTCGGAAGGTTAAGGGGTAGAGCAGATTTATGTCGAAAATTTCAGCGGTATTTAGTGATTTAAAACAGGCTGGTAGAAAAGGCTTAGTTCCTTTTATTACGGCTGGTGATCCGGAGCCGGGCTTAACGGTTGCGCTCATGCATGCATTGGTTCGTGGCGGCGCTAATGTAATTGAGTTGGGTGTGCCATTTTCGGATCCCATGGCCGATGGCCCAGTGATCCAGCGCTCCTCCGAAAGGGCATTGAGTCAGGGCGTTACTTTGCGGCATTGCCTCGATATGGTGAAAGCATTTCGGGAGACCGATGCCCATACACCAGTGGTGCTCATGGGCTACGCCAATCCAGTTGAGCAAATGGGCGCCGCCCGTTTTGCAGCCGAAGCTAAAGCAGCCGGTGTTGATGGTGTATTGATTGTGGATTACCCGCCGGAAGAGTGCGTTGATTTTGCACAGCAGATGCGCACGGCTGGAGTAGATCCGATTTTTCTATTGGCGCCAACCTCATCGCCAGCGCGCATTAAGGAGGCCGCGAAAATAGCATCCGGCTACATCTATTACGTTTCGTTGCGCGGTGTAACCGGCGCTAATAATCTGAATACCCAGGATGTGGCCAGTATCATCCCGCAGATTCGAGCGGCCACCCCCATACCGATTGCGGTTGGCTTCGGCATTCATGATGCCGCTAGCGCCAAGGCTGTTTCGAATACAGCCGATGCAGTTGTGATTGGCAGCCGCATCATTCGTTTGCTTGAAGAGGCTCCGCCGGGTGAGGCAGTACAATCGCTCGAACACTTTATACGCGAGATTCGCACTGCACTGGATAGCTAAATTACATGAGCTGGATCGATAAACTTCTTCCACCGCAAATTCAGCACACTGACCCTGCTAATCGGAAGTCAGTGCCTGAAGGGTTGTGGGTAAAGTGCCCTGGATGTGAAGCTGTTTTATATAGCACTGATATCGAAGCTAATCTATCGGTATGCCCTAAGTGCAACCATCACATGCGGATTGGCGCGCGCCAACGCTTGGATAGCTTGCTCGACCCAAAGGGCCGATATGAAATTGGCGCCAATGTCTTTCCGGTTGATCCACTGAAGTTCAAGGATTCCAAAAAATACCCCGATCGTATTAAAGAGGCCGTCGATGTTTCAGGTGAGACCGATGCCTTAGTGGTTCTAGGTGGAAAAATTGAGGCGATTCCGGTGGTCGCCGCCTGTTTTGAGTTTCAGTTCATGGGCGGCTCAATGGGATCGGTAGTTGGTGAGCGTTTTGTACGCGGTGCCCAAGAAGCAATTGATAAAAAATGTGCATTCATTTGTATCACTGCGACTGGCGGCGCGCGCATGCAAGAGAGTCTTCTCTCTCTATTGCAAATGGCTAAAACGAATTCGATGTTAACGAAGCTTTCAAAGGCAGGCTTGCCTTACATTAGTGTGTTGACTGATCCCACTATGGGAGGCATTTCAGCGAGCTTTGCTTTTATGGGCGATGTGGTGATGGCCGAGCCCAAAGCATTAATTGGCTTTGCTGGGCCGCGGGTGATTGAGCAAACCGTTCGTGAAAAATTGCCAGAGGGCTTTCAGCGTTCTGAATTTTTAATGCAAAAGGGCGGCGTTGACATGATTGTGGATCGCCGTAACATGCGCGCTGAGATTGCCCGCATTCTCGCTCTCTTACAAAAACTACCAGAGCCATCGATCACCGCTACGGTTGGTTCATCCTCTTAGGCACAGTTAAAGCGTTGAGCGAATCAAGCCCAGTTCCAATTTCCTTTTCTAGCCTCGAGGCCTGGCTTAGTCACCTCGAAACAGCGCATCCGGTTGGAATCGATATGGGCCTTGAGCGGATTAGTCGGATTAAAGCAGCCCTCGACCTTCGCTTTGATTGCCCCATCATCACGGTTGCAGGAACAAACGGTAAGGGCTCCACCTGCGCCTTTCTAGAGAGCATTTTGCTGGCAGCCGGTTATCGGGTTGGTTGCCATACGTCACCCCATTTGCTGGAATTTAATGAGCGGGCACGCATCAATGGTGTAAATGCGACCGACGCGCAACTGCTGCTCCATTTTGCTGAAGTGGAGGCGGCAAGAGTCAGTCTGCCTGATGCTCCCACGCTGACCTATTTTGAATTTACGGCTCTCGTCATCATGCGTCTATTCGCAGAAGCTAAATTAGATGCCGTTGTTTTAGAGGTGGGTATGGGCGGTCGTTTGGATGCAATCAATGTTTTGGATGCCGATTGCGCCATTGTGACCAGCATTGATATTGATCATGCCGCTTTTTTGGGCGATACCCGAGAAAAAATTGCGCGGGAAAAGGCTGGTGTATTTCGAGCCAATGCGATTGCAGTTTGCGGCGATCCAATGCCTCCGGATAGCCTAGTTGCCCATGCCGAATCTTTGGGGTGTGATCTTTGGTTGATGGGCCGGGATTACAACTTTCAAGGGGATAAACAACAATGGGCGTGGTCTGGTCGTGGCAAGCGCTTTAGCGGCCTGGGCTATCCTGCGTTGCGAGGCGCTAATCAATTACTCAATGCCTCCGCTGTGATTGCAGCCTTGAGTGCTTTACGTGACCGCATCCCTGTTAGTGCGCAAGACATTCGTAATGGCTTTGCCATGGTGGAGTTGCCGGGTCGTTTTCAGGTTTTGCCCGGACAGCCGACGATTGTGCTCGATGTGGCACACAATCCCCATGCTGCTGCGACTCTGGGACAAAGCCTCGATAAGATGGGTTATCACCCCTATACCTATGCCATTTTTGGCGCGATGGCCGATAAGGACATTGAGGGAGTCATACGGCCGATGGTGGGTCTTGTAGATCACTGGTTCTGCGCTGATTTGCCAACGAGCAGGGCAGCAAGCGCAGCTGAACTGGCTGGATTTTTAGAGGCGAGTGGAGTGAAGCGCGGACAAGGCGTAGATGGCGGCATTCAGACCTTTGCAAGCCCGGGAGAAGCCTACCAAAAGGCGCTTTTATCCGCAGGGGAGGGTGATAGAATAGTGGTATTCGGCTCTTTCTATACTGTCGCAGGCGTAATGGCTTATCGAAACAACCAGGCGCACTAATCCATGATTCGTCTATCCCAGCTGTTTAAGCGCGATCCCCAACCCGAAGATGGGCTGCGTGCTTCGTCGTCGCGATCACGCGCGGATACCAAATTTAGTGGTCGTGGTGCGCGTGTAGTGGCTGATGATCCCGTACTTACCGAAGATCCAGAACACCAACGCGCCCGCCACCGCTTGATAGGCGCTGCGGTACTGGTTTTAGTGGCGATCGTTGTGTTGCCGCGTGTACTCGACAGTAAGCCAAAGACCATTAGCAATGACATCGCCGTGACCATCGTGAGTAGCTTGCCATCAGCGGCAGCGCCGCAGCCAACTCCACTCCCTTCTGCTGAGCTAAAATCCGATGAAGCGAAAGCGGCAGCAAAACCAGCAGTGCCAACGGTTGCTGTGCCCGCCCCGGCGATCGACGCTAAAGAATCGAGTAAATCAACATCGCCAGCCCCGGCAGCGTCATCCCCTGCAAAACCAACTGCGCCAAGTCCAGCAGATAAAACAATGGGCTTGGCTGCGGGCGAAGAAGTTGTCGTTGCGGCGAAGTCAAATGCGAATGCGCCCGCTTCAACAAATGCCAATCCAAGTTCCTCCGGGAAGTTTGTGATTCAAATTGGTGCCTTTGCATCCGAAGAGCGCGCGAATGGTTGGATCGCAAAACTGAAAGAGCAAAAAATTCCCAATTATGTTTTAAATCGCACTGGCGCTGACGGTGCAAAATTATTTGCCCTGCGTGCTGGTCCATTCCCGGATAAAGAAGCAGCAGATGCTGCTGAAAAGAAAATCAAGGCAATGGGCCTTACTCCCCGTGTGGTCGAAGTGGGGAAGCAGTGATCCCTCGCCCATTTACTGGATAGCGCATGGATATTCTTGCCACCCTAAAACTGACCTCAGTTGATTATTTCGCCTTCGCCATCTTGCTGGTTTCGGCTTTCGTTGGAATCTATCGCGGCTTTTTTAAAGAAGTGCTTGCATTAGCCTCTTGGTTTGTGGCGGCATGGGTTGCCTATCACTACAGTAATTATTTGGCGGTGGAATGGCTTTCCACTTTTCAGCTTGATGAGATGCTGCGACTTGGCTTGAGCTTCCTCATTTTGTTTATCGTGGTCCTCATTGCAGGTAACTTTATTGGGTCCATGATTCAAAAGGCGATCGTATCCGCAGGTTTAAGTTCAACCGATCGTTTTTTAGGCTTAGCCTTCGGCCTGGTGCGCGGCGCTTTTGTTGTTGTGGTTCTATCGACTTTGGCGGTGTTAACGCCGGTCCCCCAAACCAATGCATGGAAGGCGGCAATGACGCGCCCTGCAATTGATGTCGCCATGGCGGTGATACAAGTATGGTTGCCGTCCGATTGGGCGGCGAAGCTAAGTGCGCCTAACAGCGTTGTTCCTGCACCACCACCCTCAGGGAGTTAAGTCATATGTGCGGCGTAGTCGGAAGTGTTTCGCGTTACCCGGTAAATCAGTTGCTCTATGACGCATTGCTGCTACTCCAGCATCGTGGTCAGGATGCGGCTGGCATTGCGACGATGAATGGCAATTCATTCACCATGCACAAGGCAAATGGCTTGGTGCGCGATGTGTTTCGCACCCGCAACATGCGCAGTTTGGTTGGTAATGTGGGGATCGGTCAGGTACGTTACCCCACCGCAGGTTCAGCGAGCAGCGAGGAAGAGGCCCAACCTTTTTATGTCAGCGCACCCTATGGCATTATTTTGGCGCACAACGGAAATCTAACTAATGCGCCAGCACTGCGTACCGAGATGGCTTACCGTGATCGCCGTCACATTAATACGAGTTCCGATACTGAGGTGCTGCTCAATGTACTGGCGGATGAGCTGCAAAAAGAAACCAATAGTGCTGCATTGGATGAGAAATCCATGTTTAAGGCGGTAACCGGTCTGACTCGAAGAGTAAGAGGGTCATACGCCGTGGTGTCCTTAATTGCAGGATATGGCCTACTGGCGTTCCGGGACCCATTTGGTATTCGTCCTTTGTGTATTGGTCGAATTGATGGTCCGGATGGACCCGAGTGGATGGTTGCCTCTGAATCCGTGGCGCTCGAAGGTTTGGGCTTTACCTTTGTTCGCGATGTTGCGCCGGGTGAGGCAGTCTACATTGACCTCGACGGCAATTTTATTGCCCATCAGTGCGTACCCAATGCAGTCCTCAATCCCTGTATTTTCGAATACGTTTACATGGCCAGGCCAGACTCCACGATTGATGGCGTAACGGTTTACAACGTCCGTATGCGCATGGGTGATTATTTGGCTGAGAAAATTCGGTCTGAAACCGATGTAAGTGAAATCGATGTGGTGATGCCGATTCCAGATTCGAGCCGGCCGGCAGCGATGCAGGTGGCTAAACGCTTAGGCATTAGTTACCGCGAAGGTTTCTTTAAGAACCGCTACATTGGCCGCACCTTCATCATGCCTGGGCAGGCCGTGCGTCGTAAATCGGTGCGCCAAAAACTCAATGCGATGCGGATTGAGTTCAAAGACAAGACCGTATTAATTGTGGATGACTCTATTGTGCGCGGCACGACTTCTTATGAGATTGTGCAAATGGCGCGTGAGTCGGGTGCCAAGAAAGTGATCTTTGCATCAGCAGCGCCACCAGTCCGCTTTCCAAATGTGTACGGCATTGATATGCCAACCCGCAGTGAATTAGTGGCCTATGGCCGTACCGATGCGGAGATTAATAAGATGATTGGTGCTGATCAGCTCATTTATCAAAGTGTTGAGGACATGAAGCAGGCGGTGCGCGATATCAATCCAGAGATTCAGAATTTTGAGGCGTCGTGCTTTGATGGCCATTACATTACCGGCGATATTAACGATTCCTACCTAGATGCCTTGGAAGCTGCGCGCACCACTGAGACGGCGCAAGCAGACCGCCAAAAGGACCCGGGCGACTTTGCGCGCTCCCAGCTGCACTTGCACCTAGCTACCGAAGATTAAGTACACTAGTAGTATGGCCAGCAAAATTACCTCAAAGCGTCGCTCCCTCGACCTATCCAAACTCGCCCCCGAGTCGGTTGCGGTTCGCGCTGGCACGCGCCGCTCTCAAGAGTATCAAGAGCATTCAGAAGCCTTGTACTTAACATCGAGCTTTTGCTTTAATAGTGCAGAAGAGGCGGAGCATGGTTTTGCCAATGCCGAATCCGGTTTTATTTACTCGCGCTTTACCAATCCCACCGTCAGTATGTTTCAGGATCGCTTGGCTGCACTCGAAGGCGGTGAGGCCTGCATTGCTACCGCATCGGGTATGGCTGCCATTATGACGACTGCCATGGCCCACCTGAAGGCAGGTGATCATGTGGTTTGCTCACGTTCGGTATTTGGTGCAACCATTCAATTGTTTGGCAGCATTTTGGGTCGCTTTGGTATTACTACCAGCTACGTTGATTTATCAGATAACAAGGCGTGGCAGGCCGCAGTACAGCCCAATACTCGGATGTTTTACCTTGAGACGCCATCCAATCCCTTAACGGAGATTGCCGATATACGTGCGATCGCCAAGATTGCGAATAAGGCAAATGCCTTGTTTGTGGTGGATAACTGTTTTTGTACGCCGGCATTACAACGGCCGTTGGATTTAGGAGCCGATGTCATTATTCATTCGGCTACCAAGTATTTGGATGGTCAGGGTAGGGTGCTAGGCGGCGCTATCGTGGGCAAGAAATCCTTCATCATGGATAAGGTGTTTCCATACGTACGCACAGCCGGACCAACCCTGTCGGCTTTTAATGCATGGGTGTTTTTAAAGGGCCTGGAGACGCTTGACTTGCGCATGAAGCAACAGAGTGCAAATGCACTGGCTTTAGCGCAGTGGCTTGAAAAGCAAGTGGGGGTTGAGGCAGTTTATTACCCAGGCCTAAAGTCGCATCGGCAATTTGCTCTAGCAAAGAAGCAGCAAAAGGCGGGCGGTGCGATTTTATCTTTTGTTCTCAAGGGTGGAAAAAAGGCAGCCTTTAAATTGATCGATCAAACTACCTTGTGCTCGATCACAGCCAATTTAGGCGATACCCGTACCACGATTACGCATCCTGCAACAACCACCCATTGCCGGGTGTCGCCTGAGGCACGTAAAGCCGCAGGCATTTCCGATGGCCTCGTTCGGATTGCGGTTGGCCTAGAAAATCCCGATGACCTGATCCGTGATTTGCAGGGCGGCTTCAAAAAGTAAGCCCGTGATCAGCCCCGTCCCTTTTTGTGTGAAGCTTGCCTAGGCAAGCTTTTCTATTTCAATCGGCATAGAACAAATAACCATGGCTTCTGCATTCTCTGATGGCGCTGATTTTTGGAATAAGCGTTTTGATACGCCCGATTATATTTTTGGCAGGGCGCCTAATGAGTATCTGCAAACGCAAGCCATGCGTCATCTAAAGAAAAGCGATACGGTGTTGTGCGTTGCCGATGGCGAGGGTAGAAACTCAGTGTGGTTGGCAAAGCAAGGAATGCAGGTTGACGCATTTGATTTATCGGAAGTTGCTCTTAAAAAAGCCATTGCGCTCGCAAGAGAAGAGGTGGCGCACGTTCAATTTACATTGGCTTCCAGCGATACCTGGGATTGGCAGCCAAACCAATACGATGCCGTAGTCGGTATTTTTATCCAGTTTGCTGACCCAGTCATGCGCCCCCGTTTGTTTACGCAAATGGTATCGACCCTAAAACCTGGAGGGCTGCTCATCATTCAGGGATATACACCGAAGCAATTAGAATTTAAAACAGGCGGCCCTTCGATACTGGAACACCTGTACACAGAGGACATGATCCGCAAATTAATTAGCGATCTAGAGCTGATTGATCTGCGTCTGTATGAAAAAGAATTATCCGAAGGGCCGAAGCATACTGGGATGTCGGCTTTGTTAGGTTTAGTGGCGCGTAAGCCGATATAAGAACACTAAACGTTCCATTTGCGCAGAATGGTATTGACGTATTGCTCCAGTTCCGGCGGCCTGAGGGCGCCCGATAGCCGGTCTAGTTCCTTTCCTCCTTTAAAAACTGCCAAGGTTGGGATCGAGCGAATCTGAAATTGAGATCCAAGCGCCTGTTCTGCCTCGGTATTCACTTTGGCAAATACCAGTTGGTTTGCATAGCGCTGTGCGGCTGCGGCAAAGGTGGGGGCAAACTGAGTGCAGGGACCACACCAGGGCGCCCAAAAATCCAGCAAGACGGGTAGATGACTTTGTCCCGTTGCTTCGGTAAAGTTTCCTTGATTTAATTCAATTGGCAAGGACAGCAGACTTTTTTTACAGGCACCACACTGTGGATCCTGCGCAATGCGATCGATTGGAAAGCGATTTTGCTTGTGGCAATGGGGGCAGCTAATTTGCATGGATTGCTCCTGTACTACATTGCTTTATACAGCAAACTGAGGGAAATTAAAAAAGTAAAGATGGCAAATGCTTGCTGTATACGGGGACCGCTGATTTGCTTTGCAATGATGCTGCCGAGTAGCATTCCAACAATAGCCCCGCCCGTAAACGGAATGCCGATTGACCAATTCAGGTGACCTGTCAGCGCTGCACTCGTAACGCCTGTAATCGAAATCAACGCTAGAACACCTAGTGACGTGGCAACAATTGACTGCATGGGTAAGTCGGTTAGTTTTTTTAGCGCAGGAACAATGATGAAGCCGCCACCAACGCCGAGTAGTCCGGATAAAAAGCCGGCCACTGCGCCAGAACCCATGAGTGCGCGCGCACAGGGTACAGACCAAATTAAGCGTCCAATCGATTGATCAAGTTTACAGGGCGGCGCAGGCCGCTCTTTTGGTGTAGAGCCTGTGATTTCGTGTTGCGCCTGAATTAGCATCCGCACGGACACAATAATAAGTAGGCTAGCAAATGCAATCATCAGCGGCTGATTGGGGATGCGATGAGCCATGTATATACCGATGGGTGCCAATACGACGCCAAGCCCTGCCATAACGATGGCAGCGCGGTAGCGTAAGATTTTATTGCGCAGGCCGTTAATAGCGCCAAGCGAGCCCGCCACGGCGATTGCGAGTAAACCAATAGGGCCGGCACTGGCTACGCTGAGATTAAGTCCAAATACCAAGAGCGGAACCGACAGAATGCCTCCGCCAGCCCCCGTCAAGGCCATCATTACGCCGACAAAGACCCCAAGCCCTGCGCTAACTGCATACATGCTATCCATATGGCTCAGTATCCACCCTCCAGTAATAAATTGATATTTATATTATATATTTAAATATAATGTTATACTAAAAAGATGAACACAACAGCGCAAGCAACCGTTAAAGCATTCTTTGACCCACAAACGTGGACCTACACCTACGTGGTTTATGAATCAAAGGGGTCGGCATGCATCGTGATTGATTCCGTTCTGAATTACGACCCGAAGTCAGGTCGCACTAAAACAGAGTCGGCGGATGAAGTGATTGCCTTTATCAAAGACAACCGCCTGCAGCTCGAATGGATCTTAGAAACCCATGCCCACGCCGATCACCTCACTGCAGCACCCTATATTCAGGAAAAACTAGGCGGAAAGATTGCGATTGGCGATCACATAACCACCGTACAGGGCGTATTTAAAGGCGTATTTAATTTAGATGATGTTGCGGTAGATGGTTCGCAGTTTGATGTATTAATTAAAGAGGGTGAATCGGTTCGCTTTGGTAATTTATCGTTCAAGGCCTTGTATGTTCCTGGCCATACTCCTGCATGCATGGCATACGAGATCGGCGATAGTATTTTTGTTGGCGATACCTTATTTATGCCGGATGTCGGAACGGCGCGCTGTGACTTCCCTGGCGGCAGTGCCAGCAATTTATATCGCTCGATTCAATCAGTCTTGAAGTACCCCCCCAATACCAAGCTGTATATGTGCCACGATTACCCTCCGAATGGGAGACCTCCTGAATACCAATCTACTGTGGCAGATCAAAAAAAGAACAATATTCACGTGCACGATGGTGTTACGGAAGAGCAGTTTGTGGCCATGCGCAATAAACGCGATGCTGGGCTTGAGATGCCCGTACTTATTTTGCCGTCGATTCAGGTCAACATTCGTGCAGGCCATATGCCCAAAGCAGAGGGTAACGGCACTGCATACTTAAAGATTCCATTAAACGCGATTTAGACAAATTAGGACGAGAGAGTTAATCATGCCAGCAACCATTGATTTAGAACGCATGCGCACATCGGCTGACGAGGCTTGCCGTTTAATGAAGGTTTTATCGAATCCTGACCGCATGCTATTGCTTTGTGAAATCAGTCAGGGTGAGAAGTGCGTTGGTGAGCTTGAAGAAATACTAGATATCCATCAGCCGACGCTGTCGCAACAATTAACGGTATTGCGCAACGAAGAGTTGGTTGAAACCCGCCGTGATGGCAAGTTAATCTATTACTCCCTTTCCAGCGCTATCGCAGTTGATGTAATGACACTACTTTACAAGCACTATTGCCGTAAATAAATCCGATAACGGCTTGCATCCAATCAAAGTTTTTTATAAGTATTTTAGCTGGGTGCAGTCGTTGTAAAGCGCCGCGGATCATTAATGGGGCGCAGTGGCATGATGTGGATTTGTTTGCCATCCAGCTCAAGCTCAACCTGGATGCCGACTCCGAGTTCGAGTCGACGTACCTCGGCGGCGGAAGCTTCCCAAATAACCGTTTGATCGCCTCCAGGAATGGAGAATTGAATCACCGCAATTTGACCAATCGTACTGATTTCAGTTACTACGGCAGTCTGACTGAGTGCCGTTTTTGCTCTGCTTACACTGATGCCGCTTTGCGGAATAACCCAGGCAACTACACTATCCGCCGGAATTTTATTTTTATCCAGAACATCGAGTGCAATGTTCGTGCCCTGCCAATGCAACTTGCCTTGATTAAATCTTCCTTGAAATAGATTGCTGATGCCGACCAGCTCCGCCACTCTGGAATTACGCGGTTTTTGGAATAAGTTTTGCGGGCTCGCAGTTTGTAGGCCAATGCCACGATCAATCACCGTAATGCGATCAGCCAATAAGCCTGCCTCGCGGAGATCGTGTGTGACCAAAATAATTGGAATATCCAAATCTCGTCGCAATCTCGCCAGTGTTTTATAAAGGCCTTGTCGGGTCGGCGTATCAATTGCAGAAAAGGGCTCATCCAAAAGTAAGATCTTGGGTTGGCGTGCAAGTGCCCTTGCCAGCGCGACGCGTTGCTGCTGGCCGCCGGAGAGTTGATTGGGCATGCGCAGTGCAAGCTCACCAATGCCCATACGCTCCAGCCAATCTTGCGCAATGGCCTGTTTTTCTGTCGGCGTATGCTGCATATTTTGCAAAGGAATCTTTACATTATCAATGGCAGACAAATGGGAAAAAAGGGCGTACTGCTGAAACAGGAGTCCGCATGAGCGCTTGGCTGCCGATAGGGCAAGTGATGTGGCCTTGCTTCCCTCTTCTGCGTTAAACCAAATTTCCCCATTGCATTCGATCTGTCCATGGGTTGGATTACGTAAACCAGCGATGGTGCGAAGTGCCGATGTTTTGCCACTACCTGATGGCCCTACGAGTGCATGCAGCTCCCCATTTGCGCACTCGATATTGAGTTGCAGCGGCATGGGTATGGTTTGGTATATGCGTAACTTCAGCATGATTTGCGTCTGCCTAAAATGCCATAGGAGAGGGCAATTGCAATCAGCGAGGTAGCCAAGAGCAAGAGGGAAAGTAATCCTGCGCCAGCAATATCAAAACCTTGAACCTTGTCATAAATTGCAATCGAGACGGTTTTGGTTTCACCCGGAATGGCGCCCCCCACCATTAATATGACGCCGAATTCTCCCAAGGTGTGTGCAAAGGTCATGACGGCAGCGCTAGTCACCCCACGCCAGGCCAAAGGTAACTCGATCAAGCGAAAAATTTGCCAATCTGATAGCCCGCTGACCTGTGCCGCCTCCCGTATTTCGGGGTTGATCGACTCCAAGGCGCGCTGAATCGGCTGTACCGCAAAAGGCAAGTTAACAATCAGGGATGCCAAGAGAATTCCCTCAAACGAGAAGACCAGGGGGTAGCCAAATAGGCTGACATCCCCAAAACCGACTAGAAGGTAATAGCCTAGTACCGTGGGCGGCAAAACCAAGGGCAAGGCCAGAAAAGCCTCGACCCAGGGCTTTGCGGATCCCATCCGTACCAGCCGATGGGCCAACCAAATACCCAATGGCAGCATGATCGCCAATGTGTATAGGGCTAACTTAAATGAGAGAAAAATAGCTTCGGTATCCAGCACGCCCCAATTTTAGGGCCTAAGCGCATCATTTCTGACTGGATGACCTAGGGTAATTCACTATAGGCAATGACCTGCCATAGGCGTTAAATATGCATTAATGCGTTAACATGCATATTTACACCTCTTATGTAAGCAAAAATAGACAAATGAGCAAACTTGTAGCGCTAGAAACGAAAGACCTAAGTCCGGCACAAATGGAGCAGGTTTTTGCTCAGGTATCGCAATTTTTTAGCCTACTAGCAGAGCCATCGCGCCTAAAGATTCTCTTCATACTGTGTGGCGGCGAACAATCCGTTAACGCAATAACTGAAGAGGCTGGTTCGAGTCAGGCGAATGTATCAAGGCACTTAACGGCATTGCACCGCGAAGGAATACTAAAGCGCCGCAAAGAGGGCGTCACGGTCTATTACTCGATTGGCGATGAGGCCACATTGGGCATTTGCCAAAGCGTATGCGCACGGGTTGTAGAAGAGATGAAAACCTAGTTTTATCTATTAATTATTGAGTGAGCCATTAATCCAATGAATAAAAATCAACTGGAACTGAATTCAGCAGACATTCCATACGTTGAGAAACCGAAAGGGCAGTCACGCTTACGTAAGGCGCCAGAGCATTTTATTTCGGAAGACTTTATTGCTGAGGTCAATAAAAACGGCCTTGATGAAAATCGTCGCGGTTTTTTACGTAAAGGCTTTTTATCTGCCGTTGGTGGCGCTGCCGGACTCGCTGCAGCACCTGCTGTATTGGCATCAAGTGCGGGCGATCCAGCCATTTTAGAAAAACAAGAATGGCAAACCACGCTAGGTAAAAACGTAGCAACCATGCCTTATGGTTTGCCATCGGTATATGAGGCCAATCTGATTCGCCGTGAATCACCTGGTTTAACCCGAGTTGCTGCTGCATCGGTTTCATTTACGCCGCTGCAGGGTCTCTTTGGCATCATCACCCCGAATGGTTTGCATTTTGAGCGGCACCATCAAGGTTGGTATAACTTGGATCCCAATAAGCACCGCTTAATGGTGAATGGCCTGGTTAAAAGCGAACGCGTTTTCACGATGAGCGATTTAATGCGTATGCCATCGGTATCGCGTATTCACTTTATTGAGTGCGGAGCCAACACTGGTTTGGAGTGGGGCAATGTGGCGGTGCCAACCGTGCAGTACACCCATGGCATGTTGTCGTGCTGTGAATTCACTGGCGTACCGCTTTCAGTATTGCTGGATGAATGCGGTGCCGATCTCAAAAAAGGCAAATTCTTGCTGGCTGAAGGTGGCGATGGCTCTGGCATGACGCGCACCATCAACCTCGATAGCGCGCTCAAGGATGCCATTGTGGCTTGGGGCATGAATGGCGAGATGCTGCGCCCGGAGAATGGCTTTCCACTGCGTTTGGTTGTACCTGGAGTGCAAGGTGTTAGTTGGGTGAAGTGGCTACGCCGCCTAGAAGTGGGCGATATGCCTTATGGCGCCAAAGATGAGGCCATTCACTACATTGATCTGATGCCGAGTGGCTTGCATCGCCAATACACCTCGATTCAGGAGTGCAAATCGGTTATTACAACCCCATCGGGTGGTCAGCAGTTACTCGATAAAGGCTTTTACAACGTAACTGGCATGGCTTGGTCTGGCCGTGGAAAAATTAAGCGCGTTGATGTCTCCTTTGACGGTGGTAACAACTGGAGAACAGCTCGCTTAGAAACGCCAGTGCTGACTAAAGCAGTAACGCGTTTCAATATTGATTGGGTTTGGGATGGTTCGCCCACGATCATGCAGTCACGCGCGATGGACGAGACAGGCTACGTTCAGCCGACGATCAAGGCTTTACGCGACGTGCGTGGCACGCGGTCGATTTATCACAACAATGCAATTCAATCGTGGAAATTGGATTCCAATGGCGAGGTGAGCAATGTACAAGTTGGGTAAATTAGCCTCCTCTTTTAGTCTCATGGCCACACTGATGCTGGCTGCAGGTATCGCGTATGCGCAAGGCGCTGCATCCGGTCCAGGAAAATTTCCTGGTATTGGCAGGGCGGCGACGCCAGCCGAAGTCGCTGCCTGGGATATCGATGTTCGTCCGGATTTCAAGGGTCTGCCCGCTGGTTCGGGTTCGGTAAAAAAAGGTGAGGTGCTGTGGGAGGCGCAATGCGCAAGTTGCCACGGCACTTTCGGCGAGTCAAATGAAGTCTTTACGCCGATTGCTGGCGGCACAACGAAAGACGACATTAAGACTGGGCGAGTTGCTGCTCTGAACGACAACAAACAGCCGCAGCGTACAACGCTCATGAAGGTGGCAACGATCTCCACTTTGTGGGATTACATCTATCGTGCGATGCCTTGGAACGCACCGCGTTCGCTGAGTTACGACGACACCTATGCTTTAGTTGCATACATCCTTTATCTGGGAGAGATTGTTCCGGATACCTTCGTCCTGAGCAATGCCAATATGAAGCAAGCGCAAGCGATGATGCCGAATCGCAATGGCATGACGCAGCAACATGGTCTGTGGAGTGTTAGCGGCAAGCCAGATATCAATGCCAAGCCCTGCATGAACAACTGCGTTGCGTTTGTCCAGATTGGCTCGACCTTACCGGACTATGCTCGCAATGCACATGAAAATATTGCCTTGCAAAATCGCCAGTACGGCCCTTACCTCGGCGCAGATTCAACCAAGCCACCACTCAGTAAGTTGCCTGGCGCCTCTGCCGCAGTCATGATGCCGGTAGCGATGGCAGCTGCACCTTCTGGCCCAGCTGCGCTCTTTAAGAAAGAGAACTGCTCTGCCTGCCACGCCCCTGCAGCAAAGCTGGTAGGGCCCTCAATTGAGCAGGTAGCGACCAAATACAAGGGTCAGGCCGATGCAGTGCAAAAACTGATGGTTAAGGTGAAAAAGGGTGGTGCAGGTGCTTGGGGTGCTATTCCAATGCCTGCCCAGGATCAGCTGTCGGATGCAGACAATAAAGCCTTAGTGGAATGGATGCTGACAGGGAAATAAAAGTGAGTAGAATCAGTGTTAAATAATGTATTAATGTAATTTCAACGATTAGTAATGAAACAGATGAATAAAGGAGTTTTTATGAATCAGCAACGCCGTAATCTTTTAAAGTATTCCGCGGTTTTTGGCCTGATGGCTTCGGCCGGTTTAATTTCAGAAGCGCAAGCGCAAGAGTGGAACAAGGCCGCTTTTGAAGGCAAGAGCCTTGACGACGTGTTTAAAGTTCTAAACGCAGGCA
Organism: Rhizobium sp. Q54; assembly: GCA_943371165.1. GTDB lineage: Bacteria > Pseudomonadota > Gammaproteobacteria > Burkholderiales > Burkholderiaceae > Polynucleobacter. Next base: position 64,838 of record CALRTW020000004.1, on the reverse strand, counting down.
AGCCTGCGAATTCATCCGCGGTTACCTTGGTAGCCCCTGATATTGCTGAAAATGGTGCCGTGGTTCCAGTTGGAATCACAAGCACATTGAAAGCTGAGCAGATGGCTATTTTGGTTGAAAAAAATCCGAGCTCACTGGCAGCCCAATTTTTTATTCCAGCCGGCACTGAGCCATTTGTGACTACCCGCGTGAAGATGGGTCAAACCTCGAACGTTTACGCTGTTGTTAAGGCGGACGGTAAATGGTTTATGTCAATGAAAGAAGTGAAAGTTACCTTGGGCGGTTGCGGCGGCTAATGCTGACTCGGAACACAAGGCAACGGTTTATATATAGATAATTAGAGAGGAAGCAAAATGGCTGATCCAATGCGCGTTAGAGCAACTGAAGCAGGTGGTGTAGTTGATGTCAAGATTTTGATGAAGCACGATATGGAAGCCGGTCAGCGTAAAGACGCTTCGGGCAAAACCATCCCTCAGTGGTTTATCAGCACCGTGACTGTTCAAGCCCAAGGTAAAAATGTCTTTATGGGCGAGTTTGGCCCAGCTGTATCCAAAGACCCGTTCTTGAATTTCAAGTACAAGGGCGCTAAAGGCGACAAAGTGGTTGTTAGCTGGGTAGACAACCGCGGCGCGAAACGCACCGATGAGGCAACGGTTTCTTAATATTTCAACCACACAGATAGATTCGCACCAAGACGAAGGGGTTACCATGGATAAGCGCATTGCTTATGGAGTTGTTATTGCATCATTCGCCTTTTTGCAGGCCTGTACTAGTCCTGCAATAAATGAAGCGCCCAAAGCGGCCGCCCCCAGTGGCTCTGCTACCGATGAAATAGCACGCTACCGTGCCATGATTGCTGACGGTAACCCTGCTGACTTGTATGAGGCAGCGGGCGAAGAGATTTGGAAAAAGCCCATGGGACCCAAGAATGTCAGTCTGCAAAAGTGTGACTTAGGTAAAGGACCTGGCGTGGTGAAGGGCGCTTCGGCTGAATTGCCACGCTACTTTAAAGATACCAATAAGGTACAAGACCTTGAGTCTCGCTTAGTGACCTGTATGGTTCGCTTGCAGGGCTATGATGCAAACGAAATTATTACCGGCACGTTTGAGAAGGGAAAGCGCAAAGACGTTGAGGCGGTTGTTGCTTACGTGGTTGCCAATTCAAAAGGAATGCCGATCAAGGTCTCCATCAAGCATCCCAAAGAAAAAGAAATGTATGAGCTCGGCAAGAAGTCCTTCTTCTTCCAGGGCGGTCCAATGGATTTCTCCTGTGCGTCATGCCATTCTGAAAATGGCAAGCGCATTCGCTTGCAAGATTTACCGAATATCACCGAGCAAAAGGGCGCCGCCTTGGGCTGGGGTTACTGGCCAGCCTACCGCGTATCCAGCGGCAACTTTTGGACCATGCAGCGTCGCCTAAACGATTGCTATCGTCAGCAACGCTTCCCAGAGCCCATTTATATTTCCGACAACACGATTGCACTGTCGATGTATATGGCCTATACCGGTAACGGCGGTATTGTCGAAACACCAGGACTAAAGCGTTAATTCGCCGGAGAATATAAAAATGAAAAAACTATTAATTATTTCTGCGGCAGTATGTGCAATGCCTTTTGCTTCGGTTCAGGCTCAAAGTTCCTTTGACAAGATGATGAAGGCAGGTTTTCAGGCTAACGGCCAGGCCGGTCTTGATCGCATTAACCAGGATGCCACCCAAAAGTTTTGTTCTGATGCTAAAAATCTAACCGATGAAAAATCAGGTGCAAAGCGGGCTGAGATCGAGAAGATCAATATGGCCACCATCAAGCAGCCCTCCGATGGCAAATACATTGGCGACTGGAAGAATGGCGAGCGTATAGCCCAAAGCGGTCGTGGTGCTACATGGACCGATAAAGCCGGTACACCGGTTGGCGGTGGTTGCTACAACTGCCATCAAATCAATAAGGCTGAGATTTCACACGGAAACATTGGCCCAAGCCTATGGAACTACGGCAAGATGCGCGGCTACTCCAAGGAGATTCTTGAGTACACCTGGGGCCGTATTAGTAATTCCAAGGCCTATAACGCCTGCAGCAACATGCCTCGCTTTGCTCACTTCAAGCTTTTAGATGAGAAGCAAATGCAAGATGTGATGGCTTTACTGTTGGATCCCCAGTCGCCCGTTAATCAATAAGTAAAACAAACAGGCCGCAAGGCCTGTTTTAGTAATTGGAAAAAGAAAATGTCACTAAATCGCCGTGAGTTTATGCAGGCCTTGGCTTTTGCCTCTGCCGGTGGAATGAGTTTGCAATCGAGCTTTGCGAGCGCCCAAAGTGCTGCTCAAAAATTTTACAATTTGCCGAAGTTCGGTAATGTGCATTTACTGCATTTCACGGATTGCCATGCGCAGTTATTGCCGATTTACTTTCGTGAGCCCAACGTTAATTTAGGCCTTGGTTCGCAGTATGGCAAAGAACCGCATTTGGTGGGCGAAGCCTTCCTTAAGGCGAACGGAATTAAGCCAGGCACGCGCGATGCCCACGCATTTACCTATTTAGACTTTGCTGCTGCTGCGCAGACCTACGGGAAGATGGGGGGCTTTGCCCACATGTCGACTTTAGTGAAGCAATTAAAAGCATCGAGGCCAGGTGCCTTATTGCTAGATGGTGGCGATACCTGGCAAGGCTCTGGAACAGCGCTTTGGACCAATGGCCAAGACATGGTGGATGCCGCCCTGAATTTGGGCGTTGACATCATGACTCCCCATTGGGAGATGACCCTGGGTGAAAAGCGCGTGATGGAAATCGTGCAAAAGGATTTCCAGGGTAAGGTTTCCTTCATTGCGCAGAACATCAAGACAGCTGACTTTGGCGATCAGGTGTTTAGTCCTTACACCATCCGCAACATGAATGGGGTCTCAGTAGCGATCATTGGTCAAGCATTCCCCTATACGCCAATTGCTAATCCTCGCTACTTTACGCCCGACTGGACCTTTGGTATTCAGGAAGAGAATCTGCAAAAGATGATCGATGAGGTCAAAGGTAAGGGCGCTAAGGTTGTTGTCTTGTTATCGCATAACGGCATGGACGTGGATCTGAAGATGGCCTCACGCGTACGTGGCCTAGATGCGATCATGGGCGGCCATACGCACGATGGCGTTCCGATTCCAGTCAAGGTAAAGAATGCAGGCGGAATTACCCTCGTGACCAACGCCGGTTCGAATGGCAAGTTTCTAGGGGTGCTGGATTTTGATGTGAAGGGCGGTAAGGCGGTTGATTTCCGTTATAAGTTGTTACCCATCTTCTCGAATCTCTTGCCGGCTGACCCCGCGATGACGCAGCTGATTAAAAAAGTACGCGCACCGTACGAGACGAAACTGGCAGAAAAGCTGGCAATTACTGAGGGCACCCTTTATCGCCGTGGTAACTTTAATGGCAGTTTTGATCAGGTGATCTTAGATGGCTTACTCAAGCAGAAGAACGCTGAGATTGCGTTCTCACCTGGATTCCGTTGGGGTACGAGCTTATTGCCAGGGCAGGCCATCACCATGGAAAACCTGCTAGACCAAACAGCAATTACTTATCCCTATACCACCGTTGCGCCTATGTCGGGTGCAACCATTAAGACGATCCTGGAAGACGTAGCAGACAACCTCTTTAATCCTGATCCGTATTACCAGCAGGGCGGCGATATGGTTCGCGTTGGCGGCCTGCAATACACGATTGATCCCGCCGGAAGCATGGGTTCGCGGATTTCAGAGATGCGTTTAAATGGCGAGCTCTTGGATGCGAATAAAACCTACCGCGTTGCAGGATGGGCGCCGGTCAGCGAAGAGGCAAAGAACGCCGGTGGTGAGCCGATTTGGGACGTGATTGCACGTCATTTGCGCGATGTGAAGACCGTGAAAGCCGTCAAGCTTAATGAGCCGATCATTAAAGGCGTTAAAGGCAACCCAGGAATGGCAGCAATTTAATCAAGGAGTAGCAGAATGAAGATGCATTGGATGGCAATTCGATTTGCAACGCTTTTGGGATTTGGTTTAATGATGACTGCTCCAATCCCAGCATTCGCTCAAACCTCCGTGGTGTATCACATTGATGATGCACAGGCCCAGGGCTTAAAAGGATTGCGTAATATTCGCAACCATTTGGATGTGGCGCCAGATACCAAGATAACCGTAGTGACTCACGCCAATGGGGTTGATATCCTCATGGATGGCGGTAAGGACCTCAAAAGTAATGTGGACTACGGTCCTTTGGTCGGGGCGCTGAAGTCGAGGGGCGTGCGCTTTGAGGTTTGTGAAATTACGCTCAAGAACCGGAATCTAAAAAAAGAGCAGTTCACTTTGGACGCGGACTTCACACCTTCTGGCGTAGTGCGGATTGCTGATTTGCAATTTAAGAATAACTTTGCATACATCCGCCCATAAATTCCTACGCGCTTCAATTTAAGCCGGCCATTCATGCACAAGCAACGCTATCGCAATTGGATTCTGTTGATTGCGCTAACGGTCACCTCATTTTCTGGTATTCCGATAGTGCAGGCGCAAGCATCGAATGCTCCCCAAGTCGGTGCGGACGGCACAATTCAGGTTAAGGCAATTCAGGTAGCGCCCAATACCTATTTTGTCCAGGGCGTTCCTGAAATGGGTAGTAAGAAGAATCAGAACTTTATTTCCAATGCTGGCTTTGTGGTGACACCCAAAGGGGTAGTAGTGATCGATGCTTTGGGCTCACCTGTGTTGGCGCAAAAGTTGATCCAAGAAATTCGGAGAATTACAAAGCAAAAAATAGTAGCGGTCGTTTTAACCCACTACCATGCCGACCATGTATATGGCTTGCAAGAATTCAAACGTTTAGGTGCAACTATTTATGCCCAGAAAGATGGCCTCAATTACCTTGCTTCAGAGACTGCCAAGCAGCGCCTGATCGCCTCTCGAGTCGATTTTGCCCCATGGGTCAATGAAAATACCCGCCTCGTGCCTGCCGATGTATGGATTGATCAAAGCAAAACCATTACCGTTGGTGGGGTCGAGTTTCGGATCAGCCGAGTAGGGCCTGCGCATGCACCGGAAGACTTGATCGTATCGATACCCTCGGAGAAGGTTTTATTTGCGGGGGACTTGGTGTTTCGGGGACGCATTCCGTTTGTGGGTAACGCAGATAGCCGAGGCTGGATGAGTGCCTTGGATGAAATCCAGAAGCAAAACCCCAAGATTGTGGTTCCGGGCCACGGCTCGTATTCAACCAATCCGGTTGCAGACATTACCTTTACCCGAAATTATTTAGCCTATTTACGGGAAGTCATGGGCCCAGCAGCCCGGGATTTAGACCCTTTTGAAGAGGCGTACGCCAAGGCTGACTGGTCAGAATACGAAGGAATGCCCTTATTTCGGGCTGCCAACCGCATGAATGCCTACAACGTTTATCTCTCCATTCAAGCCGAATAGACCAAAATAGCCCGCAGGGCTTTAAAATGGCGGGATATGTTGATTTTGGTAAATATCCCCCCTGAGGTCATCCGATGAAGTTCGTCACCCCCAAGGCAGTCCTGCTGTCGATTGCAATGCTGCTATCGGGTATTGCGCACGCAGTACCTAATCTCCAAAATGGCAAAGCCATTGATCAAGCGAAATGCTATGCATGCCATGCCAAGAAGACTGGTTTTTCGAATGGTGACATGATTTATACGCGCTCGGATCGCAAGGTCAAAGACTATGCTCGGCTCAAGACCATGGTGGCGATGTGTAATACCGAACTCCGTTTAGATCTATTTCCAGAGGATGAGGCTGATGTCGTGGCCTACCTTAACAAGCAGTTTTATAAATTCAAACCTTAATTATTAGAAGAAGCTATTTAGTATGGATTCAGTAGCAGTTACCGCGCTCGGCAAGATCGTTTTATGGTCTACCTTTGGAATTACCGTGGTACTCGGTATCGTGATGCAAAAAACCGGATTTTGTACCATGGGTGCAGTATCCGACGCATTCATTATGTCGAACTGGACACGCTTGAAGCAATGGTCTTTGGCGATCGGTGTTGCCATGATTGGTGTTGCGCTGATGTCCTACTTCGGCATCATTGATACATCTAAATCCATTTACACCGGAACCCGCGTTCTCTATCTCTCACTTTTTGTTGGCAGCGTACTTTTTGGAATTGGTATGGTGCTTGCTTCCGGCTGCGGCAGTAAAACCCTGGTGCGCATTGGGGGCGGTAACTTAAAGTCGGTCGTGGTGTTCCTGGTTTTAGGGTTGACGGCCTATATGACAATGCGCGGCTTTCTGGGTGTGATTAGGGTTGATACCGTTGATCAGCTATTTTTTACGCTAGGCAGTAATCAAGATCTACCTAGCGTGATTGCTGCGCAAACGGGCATTGCTAAACCCTTGCTGCAATTGATCTTGGGATTTGGAATCGGCGGCGCCTTGGTCGCCTATGCCCTGATGGATAAATCGTTTTGGACCTTGGATAATGTATTGGCCGGTTTTGGTGTTGGCCTTGGGATTTGTGCGATTTGGTGGATTTCGGGTTCTCTCGGCTATGTAGCTGAAGACCCGAACACACTCGAGGAAGTATTCTTGCGGACCAATACGGGTCGCATGGAGAGCCTATCGTTTGTTGCTCCATTTGCCTTCACCTTAGATTGGCTCATGCTCTATAGCGATACATCGCGCGTCTTAACGGTGGGTATTGTTGCCGTTGCAGGAATCATCACCGGATCTGCTATCAGTGCGATTGCGACTAAAAAATTCCGCTGGGAATCCTTTCGCAATGCAGAAGACACTGGCAATCATCTGGTTGGTGGTGCCTTAATGGGTTTTGGTGGCATTACCGCAATGGGCTGTACCGTTGGGCAGGGCTTAACCGGAATATCAACGCTAGCCATCGGCTCCTTTATTGCCTTACCCGGATTTATTTTGGGTGCATACCTTTGCCTGCTGTATCTGCAATGGCGTATGGCCCCCAATCCCTGTCAGTAAGTCCAGCCAGACTGCTTGTTCTTTAGCCGGCCCTCTGTGTGTTTCAAACATTATATATTTCAATATAATGTTATACTGAGCACTGCTGTAGGCCGATAGAGCGCGCTTAAGCAAACCTTCACTATTGGGAGCAAGGCAATGCAGATTGATTGGACCGCGTTTACCCCTGGACCAGCTTTGTTTGGGGGCATTCTTTTAGGGATTGCCGCCGCACTTTATATTCACTTTCATGGCCGCATCCTCGGCATTAGCGGAATTGTGAGTGGGCTATTGCGTCTTCAACGCAATGACATCCTTTGGCGTATTTGTTTTGTCCTGGGTTTATTGACTGCCTCTTTTTGGGCCGGATTTCTCTTCGACTTTCATCCCCTGCAGGTAATCCAGGCAGAGTGGGGTACGTTGATTTTGGCTGGTTTGCTCGTTGGTTTTGGCGCGCATTACGGCTCAGGCTGTACTAGCGGCCATGGGATTTGTGGTTTGTCGCGTTTGTCGCCACGCTCTTTGGTAGCTACCGCATCGTTTATGGGCGCCGGTTTCTTAACTGTATTTGTTATTCGGCACGTACTATCATGATGCGCAAATCGATTGGACTCCTTAGTCAGTACCTCATTGGCGTTTTATTTGGCCTGGGATTGCTCGTATCTGGGATGACGAATCCAGAAAAGATCTTGGCTTTTCTCGATCTTGGTGGCGCCTGGGACCCTTCCTTAATCTTTGTCATGGGCGGTGCGGTAATCGTTGGTTTGGTGGCCTTTTATCTGGCCAAAAAGCGGACGCAAAGTTTTTTTGGCGACGCCCTGCAAATCCCAACGCGCCGCGATATCGACAAGCGATTGGTGATTGGTAGCCTACTATTTGGCCTTGGCTGGGGCATTGCTGGGTTTTGTCCTGGTCCTGCATTGGTTTCCTTGGGGTCCGGCCATGCCAAAGCCCTGATCTTTGTATTGGCCATGCTGGTTGGCATGGCGGCCTGCGAATGGTTCTTTAGCGGCAATAAACGGGCACCTGCTTTAAAATAGTCCTTTTACTGCTTTAGTACGAGGATGAAATGAGCGTTGCCATTACTTGCCACAATACTGCCTTTGGCACTGCAGGCCAAATCGAGCCTGCCCAGTTGACTGAAATTGCCGCCCAAGGCTATAAAAGCGTCATCAACAACCGCCCAGACGGTGAGGCGGGTCCGTCGCAGCCCAAGAATGCCGATATTGCTGCGCAAGCAGAGGCCCTGGGTTTGCATTACGCCTATTTGCCAGTCGTGCCAGGAGCAATGACGCCGGCCGAAGTCCAAGAAATGAATCGGCTCTTAAAAACAATGCCCGGTCCTATTTTGGCTTTTTGCCGCTCAGGTGCGCGTTCAACCAATTTGTATCAGCTTGCACTGCAGCTTGGCTAAGTAATGCCAAGCCTATTAACGCAGTCTGAGCAAGAGAGCCAACTTGGGCACTTGCCGCAGTGGCAAATTGCCCGTGATCCCGATCGCTTAGTTTGCACTTTTGTGTTTGCTGACTTTAAATGTGCATTTGCATTCATGACTGCAGCGGCCTTGCATGCAGAACAAATGAACCACCATCCTGATTGGTCGAATTGCTGGAATAAGGTTACGGTTCATTTATCGACGCATGACAAGGGCGGCCTTACCCAGTTAGACTTTGACTTAGCAAAAGCCATGTCGCAACTCTACGCCACTGTGTTTGCGCAGTCCAAGTAATACGGCCATTGGAATAGAGAGGCTAGATCATGCGCATTGATATTCCTGAAAACAAGAAAAAGATTCATGAGACGATCATCTCCATTCGGTGGGGCGATATGGATTCGTATCGGCACATTAACAATACCGTCTATTTTCGGTATATGGAGCAGGCTCGGATTGAGTGGATTACTTCACTCGGCTTCAGTTCTACTGCAGAAAAAGAAGCGATGATTATGGTCAACGGCTTTTGTAACTTTTACAAGCAAGCGAGTTTTCCGGGATCGCTACGCATCACCACATTCGTTGGTGCGATTGGAAATTCGACCGTTGATCTATTGAACACCATGGAATTCATCGGCGTAAATGCAGACGAAGATCCTGTTTTGTCTGCCGCGGGCGGGGCTACCATGCTGTGGGTTGATCTGGAAAAGAATAAGTCAATGCCTTGGCCTGAATCCATTCTGAAGGTATTACGCTAGGATGGCGGCGCAAGGTGCCGGCGACTCAGCCAAGCTCTTGCCAGCATTGCTCAGTACCCAGCTGAGTATCTTTGATTGCGTCATTGATACCCGCTCGCCAGCCGAATTTGCGCTAGACCATATCCCCGGTGCGATTAACTGCCCCGTTCTCGATAATGATGAGCGCATTCTGATTGGCACCCTGTATAAGCAAGAATCGCCATTTACCGCGAAGAAGCGCGGCGCTGCATTAGTGGCGAAGAATATTGCGCGCCATCTAGAAACGCACTTTATGGATATGCCACGCGAGTGGCGTCCATTGATTTATTGCTGGCGCGGGGGCGAGCGTAGCGGTGCTTTTACCCATATTTTGCAACGCATTGGCTGGAAGGCCATCCAACTCGACGGTGGTTATCAGGGATTTCGGCGGCAGGTGATTGCTGAACTGGATGCAGCCGCAAAGCAATGTTCCTTTCGGGTGATTTGTGGCATGACGGGCAGCGGTAAAACACGCATATTGCAGGAGCTTAAGCTGCAGGGTGAGCAAGTCCTCGACCTTGAGGGTTTGGCCAATCACCGCGGCTCGGTATTGGGGGGCGATCCACTAGAGCCCCAGCCTACGCAGAAAGCATTTGAGACACGTCTGTGGAATGCACTGCGCAGTATGGACTCAGCGCGAATCATCTATGTAGAGTCGGAGAGCAAAAAAGTCGGCGGTGTCCATGTTCCGGATGCATTAATGGAGCGGATCCGTGACGGAGAGTGTATTGAGGTGCGAGCAAGTAATGCGACTCGCGTGTCATGGCTGATGCGCGAATATCAGCATTTCTTGACCGATACGCCGGCACTTGAAAGCAAGCTACAAATGCTCAATGCTCGATACGGTAAAGAAACCATAACAGCGTGGTGCAATCAGGCTCAAGAAGGGCGGTTTACCGATTTAGTAAACAATCTATTGGTTGCCCATTACGACCCGTCTTACCAGTCCTCGATTGTGCGAAATTTCCCCCGCTACGATGCTGAGCAATTTGTATCCTTGGACAGCGATAGTGATGCCGATTTTGCGAAGGTGGCTAGTGCCATTCGAGCGCGTCAGCAATAAAAAAGAGGCTGGTGCATTGTGCGCCCCAGCCTCGCTCATCCTATTGCTTCAGTTACTAGCTGTACATTAGCTAAATGCCTGAATGCCAGTTTGCGCACGACCTAAGATGAGGGCGTGAATATCGTGGGTGCCCTCATAGGTATTAACAGCCTCTAGATTGAGCATGTGGCGAATCACGCCGTATTCATCCGACACGCCATTGCCGCCGTGCATGTCACGAGCCATGCGCGCAATATCGAGCGCCTTACCGCAGGAATTACGTTTCATGATCGAGGTGATCTCAGGTGCAGCAATGTGCTCATCCTTCATGCGACCCAGTCGCAAACAGCCTTGCAGTGCTAAAGCGATGTCAGTTTGCATGTCAGCTAATTTTTTCTGGATTAGCTGATTAGCGGCCAGTGGGCGACCAAATTGCTGGCGGTCCATGGTGTACTGCCTTGCTTTAAACCAACAATCTTCGGCAGCGCCGAGTACACCCCATGAAATGCCATAGCGCGCTGAATTAAGGCAGGTGAAGGGGCCTTTAAGTCCAGTGATTTCCGGGAACTCATTCTCAGCAGGAACAAAAACGCTGTCCATGACGATTTCGCCGGTAATGGAGGCGCGAAGGCTCATCTTGCCGGAAATCTTTGGCGCCGATAAACCCTTCATGCCTTTTTCTAAAATGTAGCCGCGAATCACGCCTTCATCGTTTTTGGCCCAGACCACAAATATATCCGCGATTGGTGAATTCGAAATCCACATTTTGGAGCCGGTGAGTTCAAAACCGCCCGGTACAGTACGCGCTCGGGTAATCATGGCGCCCGCATCGGAGCCGTAGTTGGGTTCCGTTAAACCAAAGCAACCAATCCACTCGCCACTGGCTAATTTAGGCAAAAACTTTTCTTTTTGTGCCTTGCTACCGAATTCGTTAATCGGCACCATGACGAGGGAAGACTGCACACTCATCATTGAGCGATAACCGGAGTCGACCCGCTCGATTTCGCGGGCAATGAGGCCATACGAGACGTAATTGAGGTTGGCGCCGCCGTATTCCTCAGGAATCGTAATACCGAGCAAGCCCAGTTCGCCCATTTCACGGAAAATAGCGGGGTCGGTTGTTTCATTCCGGAAGGCATCGTGGACGCGTGGGGCAAGGCTGCCTTGAGCATATTCAAAGGCGGCATCCCGAATCATGCGCTCTTCGCTAGTGAGCTGGGCATCCAACATTAAGGGGTCTTCCCAGTGAAAAATCGGCTTACTCATATATCGGTATTTCCTGTGTTTTTTGTTAAATCCAGCTATCCTATTGATTATCCAACTTTTGGCTTAAACCTGCTGTTAGCGCCTACCTAAAACCCATGCAACGCCACTACCGCTATTATGATTTGTTGCTTGCTGCCTTTGTGGTGGTGCTGCTGTGTAGCAATTTCATTGGCGCTGGCAAGGTAGCGACGCTGGATCTGCCCGTATTTGGTACCGTCATTTTTGGCGCCGGCATTTTGTTTTTCCCCATTGCCTATTTTTTCGGCGACATCATGACCGAGGTCTACGGTTATGCGCATGATCGTAGGGCAGTGTGGATGGGCTTTGCTGCACTCGCTTTTGCCGCCCTCATGGCGCAAGTGGTAATTGCATTGCCGGTAGCACCGGGATCCTATATGGCTGGATATCAGAGCGGACTGGAGACGGTGTTCGGAAATTCCTGGCGAATTGCGCTCGGGTCAATGATTGCATTTTGGTGCGGCAGCTTATCCAATAGCTACGTCATGGCAAAAATGAAAATTTTGACGCAAGGCAGGCATTTATGGACACGCACCATCGGCTCCACCGCAGTAGGGGAGTTGGTCGATTCCAGCCTCTTTTATATGATTGCGTTTTACGGTATCTGGTCAACCAGCGAGATTATTCAAGTGGCGCTGGCGCAGTATGTTCTTAAAACCCTGTGGGAGGTTTTAGCAACGCCCATGACGTATGCCGTAGTTGGATTTTTAAAGAAAAAAGAGAACGAAGATTATTACGACACCCACACGAATTTCACGCCATTTAAGATAAAGGTTTAAGCATGAAAGCATTTCACGATCCGACGATTCAGGCGAGCGACATCACACCAAAGTCTATTTTTGAGCAACGCCGCTCACTAATCCAGCTTGCCGCGGCGGGAGGGATGGGCATGGCATTAGCGCCGTGGTTTTCAAGGGAAGCATTTGCGAGCAATCCCGATGCGGTGAAATTTAAGAATGTAATTGAGTCGCCTTACTCCACTAAAGAGACGCTCTCGGAATACAAAGAAGTTACGACCTATAACAATTTCTACGAGTTTGGCTTGGACAAGGCCGATCCTGCACGCCGTGCCGGCTCCCTAAAAACCAGTCCCTGGACGGTTACGATCGACGGCCTGGTTAAAAAGCCGATGACGATTGATATTGATGCCTTACTGAAATTGGCGCCAATCGAAGAGCGGATCTACCGGATGCGCTGCGTTGAGGGTTGGTCAATGGTTATTCCGTGGAATGGCTACTCGCTCTCTAAATTACTCAATGTAGTGGAGCCATTGGGTTCGGCTAAGTTCATCGAGTTCGTGACCCTTGCGGATCCCCAGCAAATGCCCGGCCTAGCTCGCCCCATTTTGGACTGGCCATACCGTGAAGCGCTGCGTCTGGATGAGGCAATGAACCCGCTTACCTTGCTAACCTTGGGTCTCTATGGTGAAGTGCTCCCAAAGCAAAATGGTGCCCCGGTGCGGATCGTAGTGCCCTGGAAATATGGGTTCAAAAGCGCCAAGTCGATTGTGTCGATTCGTTTAACAGAGAAGCAGCCTGTTACTAGTTGGGTGAAATCAGCGCCCCGTGAATACGGCTTTTATTCCAACGTCAATCCCAACGTGAGCCATCCGCGCTGGAGTCAGGCTACCGAGCGCCGCCTTGGGGATAACCGGGGCATTTTTGCGCCTAAGATCCCAACCGAGATGTTTAATGGTTACGGTACGCAAGTGGCCAGCCTGTATGCCGGCATGGATCTCAAAAAGAATTACTAATTGCGGTACGTAAAGCCAATCGTTTTTTTGCTTGCCTTGCTGCCGCTTGGCAGGCTAGTTTGGCTTGGTAGTGCAGGGGACTTGGGCGCCAATCCGATTGAGTTCATTACGCGCTCCATGGGAACCTGGACCTTGGTTTTTTTATGCCTGAGTTTGGCCATGACGCCGGCACGAATGCTAACGGGCTGGACTAGGTTCATTCACCTCAGGCGGATGCTCGGTTTGTTTTGCTTCTTTTATGCTACCGTGCATTTTCTGATTTGGTTGTGGCTTGACCATAACTTTTCGCTAGCGGCCATGTGGCAGGATGTATTGGAGCGCCCGTATATTACGTTTGGTTTTCTTGCCTTTGTCCTTTTAATTCCGCTGGCATTCACTTCTAATCGCTGGGCGCAGCGTAAGCTAGGTCGGCGCTGGAGCCATCTGCACCGCATGGTTTACGGTATTGCAATACTGGCTATCCTCCACTATTGGTGGCATAAAGCCGGTAAGAGCGATTATGAAACAGTCTCAATCTATCTGGGCGTAATCGTGTTGTTGCTGCTACTTCGCTTACCATTCATACAGCAACATATTCAAAATAAAAAATAGGATGCGTTTGTATGGCAATGCAATTTCACTGGGATAACCCATACCCATCGATTCGGATGCCGGTGATGGGTCGCAATGTGGTTTCTACTTCACACCCATTGGCGGCGCAAGCGGGGCTAAAAATGATGCATCTGGGCGGTAATGCCATAGATGCTGCGATTGCTGCCGCAGCGACACTCATGATTGTGGAGCCGGTATCCAATGGCCTGGGTAGCGATTGTTTTGCGATGGTGTGGGATGGCGATCAGCTGCAAGGCCTGAATGCATCGGGTACTGCGCCGCAGGCATGGAACCCCAGTTACTTTGCAGACAAATATGGCTCCGAAGGCAATGCGATTGCCAAGCATCCTATGCGCGGCTGGGATTCTGTAACCGTACCCGGAGCGCTTGCGGGGTGGGAGGCTTTGCATGCCCGTTATGGGTCTTTGCTCTTGGCTGATTTATTACAGCCCGCAATTGACATTGCGGAGCGCGGATACGCTTTGCCTCCGGTAGTGGCAAAAAAGTGGGCTGCGGCTGCGGCTGAATTGCATGCGCAACCTGGCTTTGCTCAGGCTTTTATGCCTCACGGACGTGCTCCCGCTATTGGCGAGCTGTTTCGTTTTGAGGCAGCAGCGAAAGGGTTGCGCCACATTGCAAAACATGGGGTGCGCGCCTATTACGAAGGGGAGATTGCCGAAGCGATTGCAAAGCATGCACAGCAGCATGGCGGAGTGATGTCTTTGGCTGATCTGGCCAACTACCGTCCGGAGTGGGTTACGCCGATATCGCAATCGGTGCCCGCTGTCGATGGCCAGCAGTATGACCTCCATGAAATTCCGCCCAACGGCCAAGGCATAGGTGCCCTTATGGCGATGGGCATCTTGAATCACCTCGATTTGCCAAGCCATCCCGTTGATGGTGTGCAGAGCCAGCACTTGCAAATTGAAGCCATGAAGCTTGCTTTTGCCGACGTTTACCAATACGTAGCCGATCCGCGCTCGATGGGCGTATCGCCGGCGCAGATGCTCGACCCAGCGTACTTGGCAGATCGTGCCAGATTAGTTAACCCCAACAAAGCAACCCACTTTGATTTTGGTCTGCCGCCTACCGGAGGAACCATTTACCTGACTACCAGCGATGAGCAGGGCAGGATGGTGTCCTTTATTCAGAGTAATTACATGGGCTTTGGCTCTGGAATTGTGGTCCCTGAATTTGGGATTAGCTTACAAAATCGGGGCTATGGATTTTCCATGGACCCTAAATCAGCCAATGTGGTTGCCGCTGGAAAGCGGCCATTTCATACGATTATTCCTGCTTTTTTAACGAAACAAGTTAACGGCAAGACACAGGCGCAAATGAGTTTTGGCGTCATGGGAGGGGATATGCAGCCGCAGGGCCATGTGCAAACCCTGGTACGGATGCTGACCTATGGACAACAACCTCAGGCGGCTTGCGACGCCCCTCGCTGGAAGGTGAACCGCGACTTTAGCTTGGATGTGGAGTCCGGCATGCGCGCAGAGACGATTTCTGGATTGGAGCGCCTTGGGCATGTTTTAAAGCGGGTAGACGACCCCTATATGGATTTTGGGGCGGGGCAGTTTATCTGGCGCCTTAGCGACGACCTGGAGGCAGGGTATGTGGCAGCCAGCGATAGCCGTCGAGACGGCCTAGCTGCGGCATTCTAGTGCGCGCAGCCTAAATCAGCCGTAGCCCTTGCAACACCGTTAAAATAGACGTCTTCGTTGCATCGCAGCGTACCCAGTGCCCTTGATCCTAAGAAAGTAAGAACATACCCGTGTTGTCCGCATCCAATATCACCATGCAGTTTGGGGCAAAACCCCTCTTTGAAAACATTTCAGTTAAGTTTGGCGGCGGCAATCGCTATGGATTAATTGGCGCCAATGGTTGTGGCAAATCCACGTTCATGAAGATTCTGGGTGGCGATTTAGAGCCCAGCAGTGGAAACGTTAGTCTAGAGCCCAATATTCGCTTGGGTAAATTACGCCAGGATCAGTTTGCTTTCGAAGACGTGCGTGTCTTGGATGTCGTCATGATGGGCCATGAAGAGATGTGGAAGGCAGCAGCGGAGCGGGATGCGATTTACGCCAGCCCCGATGCTACAGATGAAGACTACATGCGCGCCGCTGAATTAGAAGGTAAGTATGCAGAATACGGCGGCTATACCGCCGAAGCTAAAGCAGGGGAGTTGTTACTCGGCATTGGTATTCCGATTGAGCAGCACCAAGGCCTCATGAGTAATGTAGCCCCCGGTTGGAAGCTGCGGGTGCTATTAGCGCAAGCGCTCTTTTCAGATCCCGATGTGTTGTTGCTCGATGAGCCAACCAATAACTTGGATATTCACTCGATTCATTGGCTCGAAGAAATTCTGAATCAACTGAACAGCACCATCATCATTATTTCGCACGATCGGCACTTCTTAAATGAAGTCTGTACTCATATGGCGGATATGGACTATGGAACACTTAAGGTCTACCCAGGAAACTACGATTCCTACATGCTGGCTTCAGTGCAGGCAAGAACGCAACAATTAAGTAATAACGTCAAAGCCAAAGAAAAAATTGCTGAATTAGCGGCTTTCGTAGCACGATTCTCTGCCAATGCTTCTAAGGCGCGTCAAGCAACCTCCCGTCAAAGACAGTTAGAGAAGATTGAGGTTGTTGAAGTCAAGCCTTCATCACGTCAGAATCCGTTTATTCGATTTGATACAGAGAAGAAACTTCACAATATGGCGGTTGAGTGCAATGCGCTTACTAAGTCTTTTGACCGAACTATTTTTAAGAATTTCAAATTGAGTGTGCGTGCTGGTGAAAAGATTGCCATCATTGGTCAAAATGGTGCTGGCAAGACAACTCTTTTAAAAACAATTCTGAGTAAGCGTTTTGATGGCATTGCTGCAGACAGTGGTGATGTGAAGTGGGCTGAGAATGCCAATGTCGGTGTAATGCCCCAGGACAATACAGAGATGTTTGCTAAAGACGAATTACTGATGGATTGGATGAATTGGTGGCGCAATACTGGCGACGATGATCAAGTGATTCGTGGCACCTTAGGCCGTCTTCTATTTTCGGGTGATGACATCAGCAAGTCAGTCAAAGTACTATCAGGCGGTGAAAAAGGCCGCATGATTTGGGGTAAGTTGATGCTGCAAAAGCACAACGTATTGGCAATGGATGAGCCTACCAATCACATGGATATGGAGTCGATTGAGAGTTTGCAAATTGCTCTGGAGAAGTTTGAAGGCACCTTGATCTTTGTTTCCCATGACCGTGAATTTGTCTCTGCTCTGGCTAATCGCATTTTGGAAGTGAAAATGGATGGCACTGTGGTGGACTACTCTGGAACTTATGAAGAGTATTTGCGCAGTCAGTCTTTGGCTGGGTAAACCATAATTACTGTAGGTTCTGAAGGCTTTATAATAGTTATAAGTAATTGATCATCAGTCAATTTTTTTGATTGACACAAAAAGGCCTTCAGTTATGAAAATAGACTTTATTGGCCCAGCAATCATCGCCGACGATGGTGGCGTCATTTATCCGGCATTGCTAAACGGTCAAAAATTAGCATGCCATTTTAGTTATGAAGCGCTGGATGACGTGGAGCCTGATGGCATTATGGGTGATGCGCTAGAGCACTTCAATAATCATCAACTCAAGCTCCTCTCGATTGCGGAGCAAAAGATACGCAGCGGCCATGCGCATGATGGTCAGATTCAAATCTTCAGTTCAGATTTAAGTCTATAAATGGCTCTGGGTTCATTAAATAAAGTAATGAGTCCATCATGTACCTCTCAGTAAAACTTAAATTTTCTATTGCCCTTGTTTTTGCTTTTGCATGGATGGGGGCATCGGTCTGGTTTTCGCTGCCATGGTATCAAGACCTTAGTCATGTTATTGGCCCATTCCTAGCTTATTTCTTTATTACCTTTATCGCCATCGTCCCAGGCTTCATGAATGCTTTTGTGGCGATGGCTCTTCTGTTAGATCGTCGTCCTAAAGTTATTTTTGATCAGCACTATCCACCAGTCACAATATTAATTGCTGCTTATAACGAAGAAAAATCAATAGCATCGACCTTATCTGGGATTTTTCTACAGGACTATCCTGCAGATATTCGCGTCATTGTGATTAATGATGGCTCGAGCGATAAGACAGTTGATTCTGTAAAGGCTTTGCAGTCAGCTCATCCAAATTTAGAGCTCATTGATTTAGGGCATAACGGCGGTAAAGCATCTGCACTGAATCATGGTTTAGCTAAATGTACGACTGACATCATTATTTCGATTGATGCAGATAGCTATATATTGAAAGATGGAATAAGCCACTTAGTGGGTCGCTACCTGTCTGATCCAATCAACACTAAAGCCGTTGCTGGTGAAATTCTGATTCGCAATTCAAGGGAAAACTGGATTACTAAGGCTCAGGAGTGGGATTATTTTTTAGGCATTGCGACTATCAAGCGGATTCAGTCTTTGTTTCAAGGGACTCTTGTAGCGCAAGGCGCATTTTCTTTATATGACCGAAAGACTGTTGTAGAGCTTGGCGGTTGGCCAGAAATGGTGGGTGAGGATATTGTTTTAACTTGGAAGATATTGGACGCAGGGTATCGCGTGGGTCATGCCGAAGATGCATTGGCCTTTACCGATTGCCCTAATACACTTCAAAAGTTTGTTAATCAACGCAGACGTTGGTCTCGTGGCTTAATGGAGGCCTTCAAAACTACTCCAACCATTCTTTTTAAGCCGCGATTAAGCACCTTATACGTTTGGTGGAATACGCTATTTCCGTTCATGGATATCGCATTTACATTTGGGTTTATTCCTGGACTGATCTTGGCTTGTTTTGGTATTTATTGGATTGTCGGTCCGATGACTTTATCGTTATTGCCGATGGCTTTTTTACTCAATTGGCAGATGTACCTAAAGGGAATGGCGATGTTTCGCTCTGAGAACTTGAAGGTCCGCGCGAATGCCTTGGGTTTTGTCTTCTACGTTTTTGCTTACGGTCTTATTTTGCAACCGGCCTGCGTTTATGGTTACTTTTCTGAGTTGTTCAATGTACGAAAATCGTGGGGTACTAAATGAACAATCTTTATCGTAGTCTATTTATCTTCTTTTCTGTTGCATCCATTTCTGTTTGGGCACAGGAGCCGCCCCCGACAAAGCAGGCTATTTCTATTCCCAATATTTACATTGCTTCTGATAGTGAGGGATTTTCAACGTATAAATACAACGCGGGCTTTATTCCCGTTTATGAGCATGGTGAAAAGTACACCGGCATTAGTTATCAACGCAATTACTTCACGCAAAATAATTGGAATTCTTCAGCCAATGTATACACACTACTTACGAAGTCCATTAATCCCCGCACTGGTTTGGGATACAACCTAAATGTTGGATATAACGAGCAGAATGGCTATAAATTAGTAACCACGGATAGTAGTTATAGTCTTCGGTTGACGGATACAACCAAAGGCGAGGTCTTTGTGAGTCGCGATCGGGTGGAAACCCAGAATGCCTTAACAAATGGGATTTACTATACTTTTGGCGGCGCCAGCATTGAGCAGCAAATAATAGAGCGCTTAACAGCCATTGTGATGGCCGGCAATATGTATTTCTCTGACACGAATACAAGGCCTACTGTGCGCGCGCGCGTTATATATGACTTAATCCCTGAGCATGGGATTACAGCGCAGATACGATATCGCCAATTTCGCGATACAAACACTAATGTGCCGAACAATTACTTCAATCCCGGTGAATACAGCGAGACCATGATTGCCTTTGGTATGCGTAAACGCGTATCAGGATGGCTGCTAAGTGGAACGGTAGGAGTGGGTAGGCAAACGGTCAATCAAGATCCTAGCACCACTACTCAGCTGTATGAGCTTGCGGCGACGAGCCCAGTTGCTTCGAATAGTTATTACTTTAAAACGCGGGCAGGATATGGAAACTCTGCAACATTCTTAGGCCCAAATTATTTTTATCAATACATCATGCAGGAGCTAATAATTCCATTTTAAGGCGTATTGCCACCATTTTTTTTGCGTGCATTGCGAGCAGCTTCTGCCGCTTGATTTGATATGCGGACGGCCTCGGCAGCGGCATCTGCAGCCCGTTTTGTTGCTGCAGCCGCCTCAGCTGAGGCTTGTGCAGAAGATTCCTCGGCTTGATGCGCTACAGCGGTAGCGGCTGCTGATGCTGCGGCGGATGCAGCTGCAGCAGCTTCAATTGCTGCCTCAGCTGATGCGGCAGCAGCATCGGCAGCCGCCTCGGCCGCCTCAATCACATCCCGTAATGCCGCTAAATTAGCCGCCGCCGCCGCTTTTTTGGCTGCCAGCAAGGCTTTTTCGGCCGCAATCGCAGCTCGATTTGCTGCTTCTAGCGCGCTGGTAGTGAGCGTACTAAGGCTACGGAGTGCTTCTGTATAGCGTTTATTGACGACGATGTAACCTTGCCGCAAATTGGTGACTTCGGTCTCTAGGCTGATTAACTTAGCGTAAATCTTATCTATATCGCCTTGCATGTATACCTTAGCTAATGAATATGCATTCATATTCTGCTAGTTGCATTTAAATTGCAAGGGTTTTACATTATTTATCGACGTGTTCGCCCATCAAATTAAGTACATAATGGTGTGATGATTTTGCCAATACAAGATCCAAGCAATTCAGTCCAAGAAGAGCTGGAAAAGCGGGGCTGGGCTTTGTCTGCCCTATCGGCTGCAGCTGCTGCTTTGGCTCGAGCCGATTCTACCGATATGTTGATCGCAGAAGTGTGCGATGCCATTGCAACGCAAAGCCCTTATTTATTGGCATGGGTTGGTAAAGCCGAAGACGATCAAGAGAAAACCATTAAGGTACTGGGCGGAGCAGGATCAGCGCTAGCTTATCTTGATGATATTGCAGTGAGCTGGTCTGCGCAGCATGTCATTGGGCTCGGTCCGGCTGGAGTTGCGGTGCGAACTAATCAAATCACGATAGTAGCCGATACCGATGCAGATCCCGGCTTTATTGTCTGGCATGATTTGGCCAAGAAGTATGGGATTCGTTCTGCAATTGCTTGCCCTATAGCGGATGGAGCCGGACATCCTTTTGGTGTCTTAGTGGTCTACTCTGCCGTACCAAATGCATTTGGACCAGAAGAGGCAAAATTATTTGAAAGTCTAGCGCATGAGCTTAGTTTTGGCCTTCGAGCCATTGAGCGCCAACATCAACTGGATGACCAAATACATCAAAAAGAGTTAGTTCAGGAGCGCTTAGCAGGGGCTTTGAAGGCAACGATTGAAGCCATGTCGCGCACCATGGAATGGCGCGATCCTTACACTGCAGGACATCAAAAGCGGGTTGCTCTGATATCATCCGCCATTGCAAAAAAATTAGGTCTCAATAATGAACAAATTGAGGCGCTTTATATGGCGGCAATGGTTCATGATCTTGGTAAGGTGGCAGTCCCAGCAGAAATACTGACAAAGCCATCGAGGCTGACTGATTTAGAAATGCAAATGGTGCAGGGGCACGCGGAGTCTGGATATCACATATTGAAAGACATTCCATTCCCATATCCGATTGCTGAAATGGTGTATCAGCACCATGAGCGCCTAGATGGCAGTGGCTATCCCAGAGGGCTTGTGGGTGATGCGATATGCCTCGAGGCTAGAATTTTGGCAGTTGCCGATACCATTGAGGCCATGGCAACCCATCGCCCATATCGCCCCGGCAGGGGGCTTCATACGGCAATGAGCGAGGTAATGGTAGAGGCGGGTAGTAAATTAGATCAACGCATTGCAGACGCGGCGTTTGAGCTGTATCAGGATGGCAAAACACTACACGACATCATTGAGTCTATTTAATTCATGACTCTCGGTTTATTTCTATATTTCATCGCCTTGTGCGCACAAATTATGGCTGCATTTTATGCCATTCGTCTTTTTTTAAAATCCCATTCCTATCGATTTGTATGTGGATTTTTTGCTATAGGGCTTGTTTTAATGATGGGTAGGCGCATTTCGCCTATGCTTTATGGCCTCAATAAAGAATCAATTAATATAGTTGATGCTTGGTTATCCATTCCTATTTCTATATCGTTGCTATTAGGAATGATTTATTTCAAGAGGCTACTGTTTGAGTTAGAAGTTAAAAATACTGCTCTTGAAGAAATTTCCAAAAAAGATTCGCTGACTCCAGCTCTAAATCATTCAACGACTATGATTCGCGCTGAGCTTGAGGTTAAAAGATCCTTTCGCAGTCAGAAATGCATTGCTTTTCTCATGCTAGATATCGATCACTTTAAATTGGTTAATGACACCCATGGACATCTAATGGGCGATCAAGTATTGGTCAATCTTGCTGCCTTGTGCCAAAAGGAGTTACGCGAGATCGATGTATTTGGTCGTGTTGGCGGCGAAGAATTTTTAATCGTACTGCCTGAAACAAATCAAGCACTTGCAGCGGAAGTTGCAAACCGATTGCGAATACGCATTGAAGAAAGTGAAATGGCAACGGTATCGAACAACCCAATTTTTATAACTGTCAGCATCGGAATTTCTATTTTTGACCCACAGCAGGGCAAGCATCCTGAAGCAAGAGCGATTGTTCGTGAGTATTACGGTCTATGTGATGCCGCTATGTATAAGGCGAAGGCAGCGGGCAGAAATCAAGTGTATTGCGAGCCCAATCTCCCGACTGCTTAATTTGTTTTATTACGCTGAAAGCGAACTGCAGTTCCTTCTGCCTGAATGCGCTGCCATACCGCAGCTTTTTCCTCCGGCGACATGAACACCCAATTGCTGACTTCAATCAGCGTGCGGCCGCAGCCTTTGCAGATCTCATCATATAAAGTAGAGCAAATGCCTATGCAGGGGGAGTCCGATTCGGCATCGCCTGTTAATAAAGAATTGGCTCCGCTAATGGGATCATTGGAATTTGAAGTGCTCATGACAGTAATGTAGTCGATTTAAGGGGAGAGTGCTCGGCTAGCTCATCTACATAAGCCCCAACACCAGCGCGCTCCCGTTTTAAGAAGCGCTCGACCGCAGTAGCAAACTCTGGGTCTTTAATCCAGTGGGCTGACTGCACGGTGACCGGTAGAAATCCCCGCGCCATTTTGTGCTGGCCTTGGGCGCCACCCTCAAAGATTTGGATTTTTTCCCGAATACAGTATTCAATCGCTTGATAGTATGCGGTCTCAAAATGCAAGCAGGGAATATATTCAATCGAGCCCCAGTAACGGCCATAAGCAGTTGGGATAGGGGCTTTTTTATCGATCACCAAAAGCGATGCAGCAATTGGGCGACCTTCTTTTTCAGCAATGATTAAGTGAAGGTATTCCGGCATCTGCTTCCCCCATGCCTGAAAGAAAGCTTCATTTAAGTAGGGCGATGAATGGTGTTCTAAGTAGGTATTGGCATAGCACCGGTAGAAGAATGCCCAATCGGCTTGCCCTGCCATTTCTCCTGGAACGTGCCTAAATTTCACACCGGCCGCTTCCACTTCCTTGCGTTCGCGCCGAATATTTTTTCGGCGCTTCATGGTGAGCTGATCTAAGAATGCCTCCATCGTTCCGTACGATAGGTTGTTCCAATGAAACTGCACGGCGTCGCGTGCCATAAAACCCTCTGCTAATAGGGCATCTTGGGTTTTTTGTTCGGCAAATAAAACATGGGCCGAAGAAAGTTCATTTTGGACTAACAGTTGTTTTAGGCCTTGTATTAGCCACTGCTGGGTTCGCTCTGGGTCATGCCCTTGATCCAGAAGCATGCGTGCCCCTTGCACTGGCGTAAAGGGAATCGCACACAAGGCTTTGGGGTAGTACTGCATGCCATGCTGGTTATAGGCTTCCGCCCATGACCAGTCAAACACGTACTCGCCGTAGGAATGGCTTTTTAAATAGAGCGGCATCAGCCCAATGGACTTTTCTGAATCCCTTGGGTAAATGGCTAAGTGGGCCACTTGCCAGCCGGTATTACCACCAACGCAGCCATGCTCCTCCAGTGCTGCAAGAAAGGCGTGGCGCAAAAACGGAGTTGAATCTGCATCTAATAAGCTATCCCAATGCTCAGCTGAGATCGCGTCAATGCGATCCAAAACGTGCAGTTCGATTGGGCTATTTAGTGCCACATTGCTCAGCGCTGAATCAGCTCGATCTTGTATCCATCCGGGTCCGTGACAAAGGCAATGATGGTATCGCCGCCTAAAACTGGACCAGCTTCGCGGGTAACCAAACCGCCCGCAGCTTTAATGGCAGCGCAAGTGGCAAAGGCGTCGCTTACGCCCAAGGCAATGTGGCCATAAGCCGTACCCAGCTCGTATTGTTGGACGCCATGGTTGTAGGTGAGCTCGATTTCGGCTTGGCCATCGGCATTGCCCTTGCCAAAGCCAACAAAAGCTAAGGAATATTTTTGTTCAGGCCGTTCGGTGGTACGCAATAGATTCATGCCTAAGATGCGGGTATAAAAATCGATCGACCGATCGAGATCGCCAACCCTTAGCATGGTATGCAATAGCATCATGATTACTGAACCTTTGCCTTCGCACGGAGCTTTTGCATCATTTCAGAGAATTTAGCTTTTTGCCAGTTTTCATCGGCCGTCAAGATTTGCTTCAGTTCAGCTTTGATTTCATCCATGGGTGGGGCTTTGGCATCCCGTACATCATCCACACGAATAATGTGCCAACCGAATTGGCTTTTGACTGGCTTATCGGTCATTTGACCTTTGTTTAAAGCAACCATGGCCTTGGAAAATTCGGGCACTAATGACTTATCGCCAACCCAACCCAGATCGCCGCCATT
This sequence comes from Rhizobium sp. Q54, assembly GCA_943371165.1. GTDB lineage: Bacteria > Pseudomonadota > Gammaproteobacteria > Burkholderiales > Burkholderiaceae > Polynucleobacter. The sequence goes on along the minus strand of CALRTW020000004.1, from coordinate 40,231 downwards.
GGGTGCGGAGCCGGGGTCTTTCGAGTTCTGTTTGGCCATGTCAGCAAAGCTGGCACCAGCCTTAATCTTGGCAATCAAGGCATTTGCTTCCGATTCTTTTTCTACCAAGATGTGTTTTACCTGATATTCCTTACCGGTGTAATCAGCCTGAATCGAAGCATAGGCCGCTTTGAGCTCGGCATCGGTTACTCCTTCACGCTCAACAAAATCCTCAAATACGGCGGCAACTAAGATGCCAACCCGTGATTGCTCAATCTTGTCTTTGACGGCTTCTTTTTGGGTGAGGCCGCGATTATTAGCCTCTTGAATAATTAATTCACGGGTAATCAATACCTCACGCGCCTTCTCACGGACCTGGGGATCATTTGTTGGCTGACCTGATTTTTGCACTAGGCGATCTAGTTGCGCTTTGGGTATGGCTTTGCCATTCACAATCGCGGCATTTTGCGCCATTGCAATTGGGCTGGCTAATAAAGCTACGCAGGCTGTGGAAAGGACTAATTGGGGGAATAGTTTCATAGTAACAATGGGTAAATAAGAATAAGTAATAGTAAAGGGTTTAATTTTGCGCGGCTTATTTAAGCAACAGCGCTTCAGCCGGACTATGCGCCTCAATAGTCAGTGCATGTATCTCAGCTGGAATATGGCGATTTAAGGCGGCATAGATCAGCCGATGGCGCGCAACCCGATTGAGGCCATCAAAAGCCGATGACACCAAGGTCAACTTGAAGTGACCTCCGCCAGTAGCGGCGCCAGCATGGCCGGCATGCAAATGGCTTTCATCTTCGATTGCAATCTCATCAATTGGCAGTGCTGCTTTGAGGTCGACCAAAAATGAAGCAATACGCTCTTGGTTTTTACTCATGAGGGCGTTTCCTCTTCCATGTGTTTACTGAGCCAAAATCCTTGTGCAATGACAAAGACGATGAGAAGGGCGGTTGTTCCAAACAGCTTGAAATTGACCCATGTATCTTCCGAAAACTGAAAGGCGACATACAGATTCAGTGTGCCCATCAGCAAGAAAAAGATTGACCAGGCTAAATTGAGTTGGCTCCAGGTATTGCGTGCCGTATTTTCTTTTAAGGTGACCTGTTTACCCATCAGCACCTGAATCCAATTCTTATTAAAGAATTGAGCGCTAATAAATAGGCCGGCAGCAAATAGCCAGTAGAGCGCAGTTGGCTTGAGTTGGATAAATGTTTTATCTTGCAGGAATATGGTCAATGCGCCTAAAACGACAATCAACACCAAACTCATCCATTGCATTGCATCGATTTTGCGATGACGGTAATACACCCATAAAATTTGCGCGATGGTCGCCACCATTGCCACGATGGTGGCGGTATAGATGTCGGCAAACTTGAATGCGACAAAGAACAGAATGACCGGAAAAAGATCGAATAAAAATTTCATGGTCTGATTATCGCTTTTATTGACCCGACCCCACATTTTTACTGGGTTCAAAGCGCAATGACGCCGAGTTAATGCAGTAGCGTAGGCCTGTTGGTTTGGGGCCGTCGGTAAAGACGTGTCCTAGGTGCGCATCGCAATTCTGGCAGCGAACCTCGGTACGGCTCATGCCGTAAGCCCCATCCTCATGCTCTGATATCGCGTCTGGGTTTAGGGGGCTATGGTAGCTAGGCCATCCGCATCCAGCATCAAATTTGGTGCCTGACTCGAACAAGGGGGTGCCACAACACACGCATTGGTATTTGCCGTTTTCCCAATGATCCCAATACTTTCCAGTAAAAGGGCGCTCCGTAGCAGCTTCGCGCGTGACGCGGTATTCGATATCGCTTAATTCGGCGCGGTACTCCTCATTGGTTTTTTTCATTGGTTTTCACCCTTTATTTTGAACTGATGCATTTAACTAAGATGAACAACTGAGGTCCGTTACTACCTCATCGGGTAGTGGCGCTAATGCGTATTGCTCAAATCCAGGCTGATCTTCAAATGGCCGACTTAAAATGTGTTGCAATCGATTCACTTCACTAAAGTCATCCTGCTGCGCCATCTCGATTGCACGCTGCGCTAAATGGTTGCGAAGAATAAATTTAGGGTTGGCCTGATTCATCAGCGCTGCGCGCTCGCTATCCGAGTGCGATTCCTGCATCAGACGCGTGCGGTATTGGATTAACCATGCATCGGCCGCATCCCGATCCAAAAACTGATCGCGCCAATTCGAATGGGAGTCCTGCTTTTGTACAGTAGAGAGGCTACGAAACACATTCGTAAAGTCAGCTCGATTAGCATGCATTAGCTGCAATAGGGCTTCAATTAAATCCATGTCCTCTGGGGCATCAATCTGCAAACCCAGCTTCTCCCGAAAGAGTGCTAACCATTTCGCCTCATACTCTGGTGGAAATTCACTCAAGGCTGCACGCAAGATGTCGGCAGCATCCGCACCCGGACTCTCCATCTCCACGAGTGGCACCATGGCATTGGCAAGGCAAGCCATATTCCAGTGCATGATTTTAGGTTGGCGATGGTAGGCATAACGACCGCCACTATCGGTATGGTTACAAATGTGGTCTAAGGCAGTGTGATCCAAAAAACCAAAGGGGCCGTAATCCATCGTGAGGCCGAGGGTGCTGATGTTGTCGCTATTCAAAACCCCATGGCAAAACCCTACTGCCTGCCAATGCGCAACGCATCGCGCATTGCGCGCAGCGATCGCTTTAAATAATGCAAGGTATGGAGTACTGCTTGATTGGCACTCGGGATAGTGTGCCTCAATTAAATACGCAGCCAGTTCCTGTAAGCGCGTATGCAATCCATTGGCGGCATAGTGCTCAAAGTGGCCGATCCGAATAAAGCTAGGAGCAAGGCGGGAGCAAACGGCTGCCGTCTCGATTGTTTCGCGCCGCACTGCTTGCTTAGAGCCCACTAGCGATAATGCGCGCGTGGTCGGGATGCCTAAAGCGTGCATGGCTTCACTGCATAAAAATTCCCGAATGGATGAGCGCAGAACCGCCCGGCCATCGCCCATGCGGGAGTAGCGTGTCATGCCCGCCCCCTTGAGTTGCAACTCTTGGTGGTTTAGTTCCCCCAATAAAATGGCCCGCCCATCACCCAATTGGCCAGCCCAATGTCCAAACTGATGACCGCTATAGGCGGTAGCCATGGGTTTTGGAAACAGGCGCTGACCTAATTCTGCTGAGTTGCCCGCCAATATTGGGAGCCAGTCCGGATCCTGCGGTAAATGGTTTGGACCCAAGGAAATACCAACAAGTTCCGCTGCCTCGGGTGAAACCGCAATCCAATAGGGATCGGGAAGGGGGGTAGGGGCTATAAATTGACAGGTGTCGTCGCCGATAAGAGAAAATGCCATAAGTTCATTATTCTATGGGTATTTAGCTCCTGACGCCGAAGACCAATACCTCTATTACCCCATACTGCACATGACTAATCAAACTGAACTCACCGCCGCCGCCAAACTAAGCAACCTAGGCCAAGAGCTTGATGTCCCATTCTTAAAATTACTCGGGATTCGTTGCCTTAGTGCCGAAATGGGTAGCGGCGAAATTCTGCTGGCAATAAAGCCCGAGCATAAAAATACCTGGGAAGTCGCCCATGGCGGCGTTCTGTTGACCTTAATGGATGTTGCGATGGCAGTTGCAGCTCGCTCGGGTGACCCGGATGACCGGAGCGTAGTGACAATAGAGCTCAATACCAATTTTTTACAAGCCGCCAATGGCATCTTGCGGGTGAAAGCCGATACCGTCCACCGTACCGTAACCATGGCCTTCTGTGAGGCGAAGTTGTATGACGACCAGGGCCGTGTATGCTGCATGGCTACTGGCACATTTAAGTACTTGCGGCGTTTACCCACACGTAATGCAAATGGGGAGCGCGTTATAAACCCCGATCAGCGGGTCGAGTAGATTCGTCTAAATTAAACCGAGAGATTGGAGCCGGATGCGCTGGTGAGGGCGCCGGTAATCACATCGTGACCAATGGTGCCATTGGCATCAAAACGGCGTTCAACCATTTCAAAGGCGCCGTCTTTCCGAATACGCAATACCGTACTTGAGCGTGTGCCATACATCGGGGTCTGAACAAATGCGGGAGATAAGGCTTTTTCCCATTCCTTACTGACGCCGGTGCTGGGTAATTCTTGATCGACCGCAACCCGGTTATCACTGAGTAAGTGCAAGTATTGGTCAACGTGTTTTAGATTGCCTTGGTCCATTGCCAGGGTTTGGGCAAAAGCAGCCACCCGATGCGTGACTTTAGGCCAGGGGGTATCAAGCATGGCATTCGAAAGACCATAGACGCCCGCATCTAACGCATTTTGCGGAAAGGTTTTGCGTGGCCGAATCGATTGGCCAAGCATCATGCGATTGCTTACCCAATGCATTTGGGCATCATTAGGGTTACTAAGATCAGCCATCAGCATATTAAAGCCGTTGTATTGCTCAAAGCGTTTTGCATTATGTTGAATGAATCCATCGGGCTTGTGCTCGCCAGTCAGATACATGAGCGATAGTTCACCACGGGTTCGCGCATCCGGGTTTTTTTCACTGGGCGCTCGTACATTAGTGAGTGCAGCAAATCGACCTGATTTAGTAAAACCAAGCCAAGTACCGGGACTACCTAAGACATCTGCACGATCCCGGCCGGCTAATAGCTCGGGGTGCTCAGACCACCAATCCATTTTTTCTGTATCGCGCTCATAGAACTCATCACGATTTGCTGCGACTACCAATGGATAGTCGGGATGGGATTTCCAGGCGAAGAGAATGAGGCACATAGCAATACTATGCCTGATTAAATTTCGATCAGGGGGTAGGGCAGCTGATCTAACATCAAAATGGGGCCATCCGGGGCCCCAAGGTGGAAAGTGCCACCAGCTTGCAACTCGGTTTTAATCTCAATTTGGAAGTCCATCCGGCGGGCATTAGCAATGCTAGGAGCACTAAGTACCACCATTCCAGCCGGCTGACCTGCATCATCCGCGTGAAAAATCTCGCTTCCTGGACCGCTGGGAATAGTTGCAAGCTGATCGATGGGGCAATGGGCCAGCTGGAGGCGCCGCTTAATCGCCCCGCGGTATTGGCTGCGTGCCACGATTTCTTGGCCGGGGTAGCACCCCTTTTTGAAATCAACGCCGTATACAGACTCAAAATTCACCATTTGAGGCACAAATTGGTCTTGGGTAGCGGCAACGATGCGCGGTATGGCACTCATGACCTCCAGTGAGCGCCATAGAATTTGGGCATCCTCAGAAGCGGCCTCGGTCGATAATTCATCTGAAGTAATGGCTTGTGCGATCAGTACGCGTTGCATCGCAACGCCGGCGGTTACCACATCCGGAAGTTGCAGGAGGATGGCCACTTTATCAACCTCGAGAGTATCCAGTGTTCCGCTGCTGCAATAACCGGTAATTGCCCAACTACTCGTGACATCCTTGACCGTCACTTTGGAGCGCAACACGAACATGCTTAAGCGCTTTGCGGTACTGGCTGCGATGTCTTTTGAAATAAACAAGCCAAAGTAGCTAGTCCCATCCGCTTTTGAAAAAAGGCCAAGCCATGCGCTTGCAATTAAGCGGCCCTTGGGGCTGCAATAGCCAACAAGGCGAACTGCATTTGGCCCGCTTGCAATGGCGGGTGATGCAACGGCAGTAAGCCCCAAAACGGAGTTAGTCAGCTGGTTTTGTAAAAAACTAGCTGCATCATCGCCCTCAACGATAATGAGTCCCCAGTCAGCGAGATCGGCAGCAGAGTTCATGCAGTGTTCTTATAAAGGTGCCAGAGGGCGTGGATTTAAGTAAAGATAGTCTAGACGCTTTTATCATAGCCTGATGCGAAGAAAACGTATTCCATTTTGGGCATTACCCCTCAAACTCTTCGGAATTGCGGTTCTAGTCGCATTATTCTTTTTTGGCACCCTGTTTTTATGGGGGGTAGTTCCATCTTCAGCCAATGATCCAGTTCGGCCAGGTGGCTATACAGCCAAAGTAAATCCCAAATCTGGCGTAGCGAGTATTGCACTGCAACTCCGTAGCCAGGGCATTGAGGTCAATGGCATTCTGTTTCAGTTGGGAGCACGTGCATTGCTGGTTCATGCCAAGCTCAAGCCCGGAACCTACTTATTTCCCTTGGATGCTAGTACCGCGACCATTCTATTGAAGCTTGCTCGGGGTGATAGCATTAAAGAATCGATTGCCTTTGTGCCTGGAACGCCGATATGGCAACTGCGGCAAATCGTCGATGCCCATCCCGCTTTGGAGCATCACACCAAAGGGCTGAGTTCTGCGGCGCTCTCTAAAGCAGTGGGCATAAGCCATGCCAATGCAGAAGGGCTCTTTTTCCCCGATACCTATGTTTTTGATCCCGGTGAAAGTGACCTTGTTATTTACCGCCGCGCTGCAGATGCAATGCAGAAAAATCTCCAGAAGGCTTTTAGCAAGGCGCCTAATACAGGCGTAATAAATACGCCATACGACTTGCTGATCTTGGCCTCGATCATTGAAAAAGAAACCGGCAAAGCCAGTGAGCGTGAGCAAATTTCAGCGGTGTTTCACAATCGCTTGAAAATAGGGATGCGCCTACAAACCGACCCTACCGTGATTTATGGCATCGGCCCCCGTTTTGATGGCAATCTGCGTAAAGTGGATCTTCGCCGCGACAGTCCATACAATACCTATATGCGTGCCGGCTTACCTCCCACCCCGATTGCGATTCCCAGCATGGAATCCCTGCTTGCTGCAGCAGCCCCTGCAAAAAGCGATGCACTGTATTTTGTCGCCAAGGGCGATGGCAGTAGTTATTTCTCTAAGACACTGGCTGAGCATGAAAAAGCCGTTGACCAATATCAGCGCGCTCTTAAAGTGCCGGCAAAGAAATCATCACCGTAATGGATGTCACGATGAATGTGAATGAGTCCGGATTTTTTATTAGCTTTGAGGGCATCGATGGTGCCGGGAAAAGCACTCATATAAATGCTTACTGTGAGTTGCTGAAAAGCCGCTTCCCGAATCGGACCTTAGTACTTACGCGTGAGCCAGGCGGTACTGCGTTGGGCGAACAACTCCGCGCTTTATTGCTGGAGGCGCCGATGCATTTGGAAACCGAGGCCTTGCTTATGTTTGCGGCGCGCCGTGAGCATGTGGCACAAGTGATCGCCCCCGCACTTGCAGCTGGGCATATTGTGGTTTCCGACCGTTTTACGGATGCCAGCTTTGCCTATCAAGGTGGTGGACGCGGGCTCTCCATTGAAAAACTAAATGCCTTGGAACAGTGGGTACAAAAGCAGGGTGATGGGCATCTATTGCAACCCAACATTACTTTTTTATTTGACTTACCAGGAGCAGTAGCGGAAGCACGCCGCTCGAAAGCGCGCACACCCGATAAATTTGAGCGGCTTGATCTGTCTTTCTTTGAGCGGGTTCGGCAGGAATATCTGCGTAGAGCAAAAGCAGATCCAAATCGTTTTGTGTTGGTGGATGCTACCCAAACACAAGAGGCGATTTGGGATTTCTTAAGCCAAGTCCCCTTGGCGATTCGATGATTGCACCTTGGTTACAGCCACAGTGGGATGGCATTGATCTAGAGGCGTGTCCGAATGCCTTACTGCTTCATGGGCAGGCAGGCATTGGTAAGGCAGACTTTGCGCTTATGCTTGCCAAAGCCCTGCTCTGCGAGTCATCGCCAAATACAAAGGATAAGCCTTGCAATTGCTGTGAGGCGTGTCGCTGGTTTGATACCGGTAATCATCCCGACTTTGTTGCGCTGGTTCCAGAGACGCACCGGCGCTTTATGCCAAATGAGGCACTCGAGGGAGCCGATGGCGATCCATCACCTAGTAAAAAAGCAAAATCACTGCGCGATGAAGAGAGTGACTCAGCCGAAAAAAAAGAGAAGAAGAATATTGCCATTGAAGAAGCGCGATCAGCCATCGAAGGTTTAGCAATCGGCACGCACCGCGGCGGCAATCGCGTTGTCTTGGTCTACCCTTTAGAGGCATTGCGGGCAGATGCGGCCAATACCCTATTAAAGTCTCTGGAAGAGCCGCCAAGCAGCACTATCTTTATATTGGTAACGAGCCGCCTTGATCGTGTCTTGCCGACCATTCGCTCCCGTTGCCGTTTAATCGCGCTGCCACCGCCGGATCGAGCAAGTGGCCTCGCATGGCTTCAAAAGGAAATTGCAGCCCGTCCCGAGCTCACCGTCTCGGGTGATGAGCTGGAAACCATTTTTTATGAGCATGGTGGGGCGCCCTATGCGACGCTGGATTTTCTATCAGCCAAGCAAGATCAAAACGAGAAGGATGAGCTTTTTGTGTCGATTCAGGCCTCGCGCTATTTATTGCAAGGCCTATCCCAAGGGCTTCGTATCGACTGGCTGGATGTGGCAGAAAAAACCCACAAAGCCTCGTTTGCAGTATTGCTCGCCTCGATGCAGCGCTGGCTAGCAGATCTTCAAGGCAGTGCGCAGGCCGATGCTGTGCGCTTTTATCCCAAGCATGCCGGAACCATTACGGTTTTAGCTAAACAGGTGCGTATTGAAAAGTTATTGCGCCTTTGGAAAGGGGTCGCCCAGGCGCGCCGCCATGAAAACCACCCATTGGCTACCCGGATTCAGCTTGAATCCCTACTCATGCAATACCAGCAGATGTTTGGCGACTAGACATCCTAAATTGATAGATTGATCAGCCGAGCAGGGCGGTGGCGATTAAAATAGAGCAATGTTCATTGATTCCCATTGCCACCTTGATTTCCCCGAGTATCGCGAGCGCCTACCCGAAGTGCTTGCCAATATGGCCGATGCTCAGGTAAGCCATGCACTGTGCATCTCGGTGGATCTCCCAGACTTTCCATTGGTTCGGCAGTTAGCCGAGACCCATTCACATTTGTATGCCTCGGTTGGCGTGCACCCCGATTACGAAGATACCCCAGAGCCTACTGTCGATTTTTTAGTTGAGGCAGCAAAGCACCCTAAAGTCATTGCAATTGGTGAAACTGGGCTGGATTACTACCGGATGGCCGACCGGGCCTATGCCGATATGGAGTGGCAGCGCACCCGGTTTCGGACCCATATTCGGGCAGCAATTGAGTCAGGTTGCCCCTTAATTATTCATACCCGCTCCGCTTCTGAAGATACGATACGGATCCTCAAAGAAGAGGGTGCTGAGCGCATTGGCGGCGTCATGCATTGCTTTACCGAAAGCCTTGAAGTAGCAAAACAAGCCATTGATTTGGGGTTTTATATCTCTTTTTCAGGTATTGTGACCTTTAAAAGCGCAAAGGACCTTCAGGAGACCTGTCGGCAGGTGCCCTTAGAGCGTATGCTGATTGAGACTGATTCGCCGTATTTGGCACCTATGCCGCATCGGGGCAAGACCAATGAACCCGCTTGGGTGTCGCATGTGGCAAGCTACATTGCGGATCTAAAAGGGATCCCTGTTGAGGTCGTTGCAGACCATACAACACGTAATTTTTTCCAATGTTTTCAAATAAATAGAGAATTAACATGATTTTGAATCTGAAGTATATCAAGACCCTTCCTGGAGTCTTATGCATCTCATTTGTATTGTTGAGCACCATGCCGCATTGGGCTACAGCGCAAACCGATTCCCAGATTGCCACCGTTACCTTAGCGGCCACGCTTGATGATGTTCGCGAGGTCAAGGCCTTGATCGATAAAGGCATGAGTCCCAACCAAAAAACCCCCAAAGGCATGCCAATCTTGATGCTTGCAATTCAAGAAAAGTCCATGAAAACAGTGGATTACCTCATTAATGTTAAAGGCATTGACCTTAATCAGGCCAATATAACCAACGAAACACCACTGATGTTTGCTGCGCTTTATGGCATGCTCCCCGAAGTCAAAATCCTCGTAAATCAAAAGGAAGTGCCCGTTAACCGGTCCGGTTGGACGCCGCTTCATTACGCCTGCACCAATGGCCACCTCAATATTGCTGAGTTTTTGCTAGATAAAGGGGCTGCCGTGGATGCCCCAAGTCCCAATGGGACGACCCCAATCATGATGGCAATACGTGCTGGCAATATCCAGCTGGTGAGGCTGCTACTGGATCGTGGCGCAGATATTCGGATACGAAATCAGCAAGATTATTCAGCGATTGACGTTGCAGAACTCTTTAATCAAGAGGAAATCCAAAAGGGCTTACGGGCCCGCTGGCAAAAGCTGTACAACGCACCATACCCAGGCGGACCCAAATCTTAATTGCGTATAATCATTATTATGTCAAATAAGATAGATTGTTTATTTAGGCAGATCTATGTCTGTTGAAAAGACAGCTAACCTACCTTCTCTAGCTGAGTTACTGCATCAAATCCAGCTGGATATTGGTGACAACTTTGAGTTGTATTTGATCGTGGCATTTATGGCTGCCATGCTCACTATCCATGGCGTAGCAGTTTTAGTCATCGCTAGCGCATTCCATGCCATAGACCGTTTCCTTAAATCTATACCGCATTTAGCAGGCGCTAGCTTTATTTCGTATTTCATAGCGATCTTATTGATTATCTTGACCCACATTGCTGAAATCGTCGCTTGGACGTATGTATTGGTCGCTTTTTCTGTCTTTCCAGGCATTACGCAAACCTTCTACTTTGTTGGCGAGATGTACACCACCTTGGGCTTTGGCAATTACCCCTTAAGCAGTACATGGCAAGTACTGCCCATTTTGATCTCGTTTTCGGGGGTATTTTCGGTGTCCATGTCCGGCGCAGCCCTCTATTCGATGATGGGGGCTCTGCTTACTCGGAAGCCCGGCTCAGCGGCGCCTTCTGCTTAAAAACGAGTTCAAACACCCTGCCATTGGCTTCCGTGGTCCGTATGCGGCCAGGCAACCAGTCCAAATCACGCACTAACCATAAATCAACACGCCGTTTGAACTTAGTACTGGGGCGATCGAGCAATTCATAGTGGCGTAAGGTGGTTACGCCCATACTCGGCACGGCATCGGAAACAAGCTCGCCGTAGCTTTTAAACTGCCAAGGCTCAATCATGTCAAAGCTTGCTACTGGTATGGACCGAATGGTACCCGCTTCATCAATTTTGCCGTCACCATTCAGGAGCGAGGCAAATTGAAAAATCAAACTGAATCGATCTTGGGTGCCTGGCGGGATTGGTGGAGAAAAATCCATCTTCTCTGAAAAAAACATTACCGGGCCGCCCTGTGCGTTGCGCTCAAAACGTGAAAACCGCGGTGGATTTTTGCCACGTTGCGCCCAGTAAATCGAGGGCGCTAAACCGTAGGCATCAATCTTACCTTTGGATTCAAATACAAACGGACCTACAAACGCGTAGGGAATCGTAATGGATAGTGAATATCCTGAGTCATCCGCAATCCATTTGATTTCACCCGTCTGCACTTGCTGTCCATCGACATAGGCGTCGTAATACAGCAGGGCTGATTCAGGCAGGCGAAATGCTTGCCCATCTTGCTCAAACATGGCGCCACCCTGCTCTGCCGTTACTCCTGCTGGCGTTCCTGTCTCACTCGAAGAATTGCCTACCTGCGGCACTGCTTTTTTTGCAGAGCGAGCCATCTTGATTTTCTTGACTGGCTCTTCTTTTAAGGTGGCTACAAAGGGGGATTCTTGTGGGGGCGCAATCAGAGAGCCGGTGGGCAGCAACCATAGCCAGAAAAATAAAATGAGGTGCGCGACTACGGACAGCACCAAGGCTGCCAATAAAATCCCCAACGGCCTAAAACGACTTAGGATTGCTCCCAGAATAATCCTTCCAGCAGGCGGCTATTCTTGGGTAAGTTGGCGGCCAAAAAATCCATTTGATCGGCCAGAATATTTCTGCCCTTCAGAATCATGTCCTCATACAAGCTTGGCATATAAGGCGCATATAGCAAACTCATGTTCGCCATTTCAGGGGTGCGATTGCCTTTGCGTTGATTGCACGGCCTGCAAGAGACAACCAAATTCATCCACGTATATTTGCCGCCACGGCTATTCGGAATAATGTGTTCCGCTTCGGCATCGTTTTCGGTAATCCGCTCGCCACAATAGGCGCACATGCCACGATCGCGGCGGTACAACTTGCGCTTGGTAATGCCCGGCACAACATCGAATAAATTAATACGTGCGGAGCCTTTGACGGCAACGATGGAGTGCAGCTCAATGATGGATTGTTTGCCAGTGGCGCGTGATATGCCGCCGCGCATAACCGCGATTGGATCGCCCAGCGTCCACAATACGCTCTGGTCTGCATATTGTTTTGTCGCCTCTTCCGCATTAATCCAGCATTGTGGAATACCGCCGGCGTCCAGCTTCAAGATGCTCAGCACAACCACCCCTCTCTCTGTAATGGCATAAATCATCGCATCACTGCATGACAACCATCTTACAGAAAATTCCGGGGGCGATCAACGCACTGCAATTGGCCCTATAGAGCGCTATTAAGCGCCGCCCTGACCGGCTTTCATTACTCAATGCGATTACGGCAAATCCACTCAGAGCGCTGCCATTCGCCCTGCTTTTCGGCAAAGACCAGCCAAATAAAAAATAGTTTTAGGGTTTGCATGATCTACTCCTCTCTTCGCGCTAATGCGCTTATTGCTCAAGAGTGCAGTATGTCAAGCGAGAAGCTCATGAAATGAGCTATTTAAATTAATCGCAAGCGAAGTCGATTACCGCGTTCAAGTAATCGCTGTAATTAGCAATGCCGTGGTCACTACCTTGAATAATAATCTGCTGGGCACCTGGATAAAAGGCGGCCATCTCCCGCCAGTCGAGTAATTCATCGCCGGTGGCAGCCAAGAGTAAATAGCGCTCAGGGTGCGTAATGAACTCAACCTGCATGCGATTGAGTTCATCAATGTATTCAGCCCGAAAGTCAAAAGGCTCTTCGCTATCGTAGGCCGTCATCATGCCTACATGGGGCGCTAGTTCCCGCCCTGCTCTCACGGCTGGATTTAAGGCGATGCCCTTACAGCCATAGCGCTCTGCAAGGTAGTTGGTATAAAAACCACCCAAAGAAGAGCCAATCACGGTTAGTCGATCTGCCTTGGATGAATCAATATGTCGCTGGACCATATCCATTGATTTTTGAGGTGAGGCAAGTAATTGTGGGCAATACCATTCGATGGAAGCCCCCTGCTGTACGCGATGCGCAATGGCATCGCCAGTCATCTGCGCTTTACTTGAGCGCGGGGAGGAACGAAAGCCGTGGAGGTAAACAACCAGTAGTGAACTCATGCTGCATATTATGCAACCGAATCCAATACTGGTTTAAGTCAAGCCAGGAACAATGAATTAGACTTTTTGGCCAATTTCAAAGTTAGCCAGTTTTTCTAAAGCGCGCACCATGGCTGAATGGTCCCATGCTTTACCGCCATGGGCTGAGCAGGAATTAAACAACTCTTGGGCAGTGGCGGTATTGGGTAAAGAAACACCCAACGCGCGCGCACTATTGAGCGCCAGATTTAAATCCTTTTGATGCAACTCAATCCGAAATCCAGGATCAAAAGTACGCTTGACCATGCGCTCGCCATGCACTTCTAAAATTTTGGAGCTCGCAAAGCCACCCATTAATGCCTGGCGTACTTTTGCAGGATCGGCGCCAGCTTTGGCTGCAAACAAAAGCGCTTCAGCAACGGCTTCAATATTTAGAGCCACAATAATCTGGTTGGCTACCTTAGCTGTTTGACCGTCGCCGTTGCCGCCAACTAAATTAATGTTTTTACCCATCAATTCCAGAACCGGTTTAACCCGCTCAAATACAGCCTCTTCTCCGCCCAGCATGATCGACAAAGTTGCATTTTTTGCGCCCACTTCACCGCCAGAAACTGGTGCATCGAGATAATCAGCGCCAAGTGCATTAATCTTCTTCGCAAATTCTTTGGTAGCGATCGGTGATATGGAACTCATGTCCACGACAACTTTACCTTTGCCGCCATTAGCTAAGCCGCTGGCAATGCCTTTATCGCCAAACAGAACACGCTCGACGTCGGGTGTATCTGGAACCATCGTAAAAATGATGTCCGCTTTTTCAGCAACTTCCGCTGGACTTGCGCATTGAATCGCTGCTGATTTTGCAATTGCCTCTGGTACCTTGCTGCGCGTATTGACATACACCGTATGGCCTGCAGTAACTAAATGGCCAGCCATGGGCGCGCCCATAATGCCAAGACCGACGAAACCGAGTTTGAGTTGTGACATGGTAGTTATCCTATTTGAAGTGATGGATTTTATTGTTCGAATTTGCGGGGCTGCAAAAGCAAATTATCTCGCAAGAGCAGCACCTTATTCTTAATTGGAATGCCAAACTAGCTAATCCAACATGGCAGCAGCCAATTTAAGCGAAGGGCTTAAGCCAACCCAGGCCCGCCTCTGTTGTTGCTGCAGGTTTGTATTCGCAGCCAATCCAGCCAGCATAACCAATGCGATCGAGCATGGCGAAGATATAAGCGTAATTGATTTCACCGGTGCCAGGCTCGTTACGGCCAGGATTATCAGCGAGCTGAATATGGGCAATTTTAGCAAGATGCTTCTGGATCGAATTGGCTAGCTCACCCTCCATGCGCTGTGCATGGTAGATGTCGTACTGCAAAAATAGATTATCAGAGCCAACTTCAGTGATGATGTCGATGGCCTGCTGCGTTCCAGATAAGAAGAAGCCAGGAATATCAAAGGTATTGATGGGCTCAATCAGAAGCTTGATATTGGCCTTTTTCAGCTCAGCGGCAGCGTACTTTAGGTTATCAACAAAAGTAGTCCGCAGAGCATTGTGTGCAACACCTTCAGGCATTTTTCCAGCCAAACAATTCACTTGCGTCACCCCAAGTGCAGTGGCATATTCCACTGCATTGGCTACGCCCTTGCGGAACTCTTCGATACGATCTGGTAGGCAAGCAATGCCGCGCTCACCTGCTTCCCAATTTCCTGCGGGCAAATTGTGCAGCACTAAAGTCAGTTTGTTTTGATCGAGCTTTGCCTTAATCTCAGCAGCCGGAAATGCATACGGAAATAGGAACTCCACTGCCTTAAACTTGGCTGCAGCAGCTTTATCAAAGCGATCCATGAATGGAACTTCATTAAACAACATGGTGAGATTGGCAGCAAACTTCGGCATTCCTATTCCTTATCAAATTCAAAAAATCAAAAACTAAAAGGCAAAAAATAGCGGTATTACCTTCGTAATACCGCATTAGAACAGCATTCTATTGATTAAACCAATTACTCGAGCAAACCGGCGGTAACCAATCCTTCAGTACCAGCGGGGTGACGGCAATCAATGTCTTCAAATTCATTGACATTATTAATCTCGGTGCCCATCGCAATGTTTGTGACCTTTTCCAAAATCACTTCTACTACGACTGGTACGCGGTGTTCTTTGGCTATCTTTTGCGCTTCGATCAAGGCAGCATTGATCTTGCTAGGGTCAGTCACGCGTAAGGCCTTGCAGCCGAGTCCTTCAACCACCTTGCCGTGGTCAACGCCATACCCTTTGAGGTTTTGATCGTCCACGTTAATGTTGTCAAAGGCGAGCTGGACGCAGTAGTCCATCTCGAAGCCGCGCTGCGCTTGACGAATTAAGCCAAGGTAGCTGTTATTTACTAAAACCATAACCAGTGGCAAATGGAATTGTGCGCCGACAGCCAACTCTTCAATCAAGAACTGGAAATCATAGTCACCGGCAAGACCAACGACCGTCTTGGTTGGGTCAGAGGCTAACACGCCGAGTGCTGCAGGAATAGTCCAACCTAATGGACCTGCTTGGCCACAATTGATCCACTGGCGAGCGCCATAAACGTGCAAGAACTGACCGCCCGCAATTTGCGACAAACCAATGGTAGAAACATAAACCGTGTCGCGACCGAATACCGAGTTCATCTCTTGGTATACGCGCTGTGGCTTGATAGGTACATTATCAAAATTGGTCTTGCGTAGCATCAAACGCTTACGCTCTTGGCAACGGCTAACCCAGTCGCTGTAGTCTTTTAGTTTGCCTTTGGCTTTCCATTCTTTGGCTACTTCAACAAACAATTCCAAAGCGGCTTTTGCATCGGACACAATGCCGTAGTCTGGATTAAAGACGCGGCCAATTTGCGTAGGCTCAATGTCGACGTGGACAAACTTACGGTCTTTGCAATACACCTCAAGGGAACCGGTGTGGCGGTTAGCCCAGCGGTTACCAATACCCAAAACAAAGTCGCTGGCAAGCATCGTGGCATTACCGTAGCGATGCGATGTTTGCAAACCAACCATACCAGCCATCAGCGGGTGGTCATCAGGAATCGTGCCCCAGCCCATCAGAGTAGGAATCACTGGAATACCGGTCAATTCTGCAAACTCAACCAATAACTTATCTGCATCCGCATTAATAACGCCACCGCCGGATACGATCAAGGGCTTTTCAGAGGCCATCAACATTTCAATGGCTTTTTCAATTTGCTTGCGACTAGCCGCAGGTTTGTAGACCGGCAATGGCTCGTAAGTATCAATATCAAATTCGATTTCAGCGAGCTGAACATCAATCGGCAAATCAATTAAGACTGGGCCAGGACGTCCGGAGCGCATGACATGGAAGGCTTGCTGGAATACGCGGGGCACCAAGCCAGGCTCGCGTACGGTTACAGACATTTTGGTTACTGGCTTGGAGATGGTTTCAATATCAACCGCCTGAAAGTCTTCTTTATAGAGGCGCGCACGTGGTGCTTGGCCAGTAATGCACAGAATTGGAATGGAGTCAGCGCTGGCTGAATAAAGACCGGTGATCATGTCGGTGCCAGCAGGGCCTGAGGTGCCGATGCAAACGCCGATATTGCCGGCTTTGGCGCGGGTATATCCCTCGGCCATGTGGGAGGCGCCTTCAACGTGGCGGGCCAAAATGTGCGTAATGGATTGACGCTCGCGTAATTGCGCATAGAGCGGATTAATTGCTGCACCTGGAACACCAAAGGCGGTAGTAACGCCCTCTTTTTCCATTACTAGTACTGCAGCCATTGCGGCTTTCATTTTGGCCATGATGTCTCCTCCATATTTAAAGAATGAATGGATGATCGCGGCTTCGCACCGAAATGAGAATGGTAGGCTCACTCATATCACCTATTCCAATTTGGAATACCCTCTATCAGAATCAGGCTAGAATACGTATATGGATCGCATCCAGGGCATTGCCCTATTTGTTCGCGTTGTTGAGACTGGCTCCTTTAGTAAGGCCGCCATCAGCCTTGGCATTACCCAGCCAACCGCCACCAAGCACATCGCCTTTTTAGAAAAGCGACTCGGCTCCCTTTTGCTGCACCGCAGCACCAGAGGGGTCACCCCGACCGAAATTGGTCAAATCTATTATGAGAAATGCAAAGTCATTTCCCGTGAGCTCGAGGATGCAGATAACTTAGCGGCGCTCCTGCAGAGCAAAATTCAGGGCAAATTGTCGATTAGCTCTTCGGTTGCCTTCGGTCGCCGTATTTTGACTCCCTTGGTACTGGAATTCATGAGCCAGCACCCCCAACTGCAAGTGCACTTGAGTCTAGATGACCACTACGTCAATTTAGTTGAGGAAGGCATTGATTTGGCGATTCGCATGGGCCGATTGCCAGACTCTTCACTGGGTTCCCGCTATTTGGGCCTAAATCCCTGGGTGTTGGTTGCCAGCCCGACCTATTTAAAAGAGCATGGCACGCCCAAGCATCCGACCGAGTTAGCGGAGCATCAGGCTTTAATTTATAGCTCGGTTCAAGATAACCACCGTTGGCACTTTAGTGGGGCTGATGGTGCGGCACTTTCAGTCCCCGTTAAAGGACCGCTTTATTCCAATAATTTGTCGACATTATTGGCGGCCACCATCGCTAAAATGGGTTTAGCAGCGATCCCTTGGTATGTAGCGCATCGCTCAGTTAAAAAAGGAAATTTGCAACCCATTTTGACGGACTGGACCCTGCCCTCCCAAGAAATCCATGCGGTGTTTTCTTCCCCGCGCCTTGTGCCTGGAAAGGTTAGTCAATGCATAGATTGGCTACAAGGCCACTTTGCAGGAAACTGGTGGGAGCGCCAAGAAAGCCCGGCCCAGATTGCTGGATCCACTCTTTATTAGCACGCAGTAAAACTAAGAATGCTTTACTTTTTTTATCAAACCAAAAGGAATACCATGAAAAAATCATCCCTCCACATCGCTGCAGTCACTGCCGCATTACTTGCATCGACTAGCTTCGTTCAGGCACAACCTGCTAGCCCCGCTAAGCCAAAAGTAGAGGCGGCTGCCATTATGGATACCGTCTATGATTTGTATCAAGGCGATGTCGTGAAAATTGATGCCAAAACACGCACCATCACCTTTAAAAATAAAGAAGGTGAGTCGAGTTTTGTGGCCGGTCCAGAAATTAAGAACTTTGCGCAGATCAAAGTAGGCGACCACCTGAGCGTGACCTATGAAGTTGCAGTTGCTCTTGAGCTGATTAAAACCAAGAGCGACGGCATTCGCAGCAAGCAAGAAGCTTCTGCTGTTACCACTGCACAGCCTGGCCAAAAGCCAGCACAGACCATTACCAACGCAACTGAAATCATTGCCGACGTGGTTGCAGTAGATCGTACCAAGAAGACTGCTTCTATTAAGGGCCCTAATGGTAAGGTTACCGTAGTGAAGGTTAAGAACCCAGAGTTGCTTAAAGATATCGCAGTAGGTGATGTAGTGCGTGCTGTTTTCATCGACAGAATGGCCGCTTCGATTACACCAGGAAAGAAGTAATACGCCGTTATCAATTTGGTAGCGATCGCAATGCAGAGGCTGTTGATCCGTAAATGCATCAGTAATATGCATTACCGTCTCATTGCCTTTTGCATTGCCAGTATTACCCTGTTTTCCGCATGCACCACTACGACCCGTCCAGGCGTAGTGGGCGTGAATCGTCAGCAACTGATGATGGCCTCCCAAAGTGAGGTTGAGCGCCTATCAGCCATTAGTTTTAATGAACAAAACAAAAAGGCTCAAGAAAAAAAGATTCTGATCACATCAGGGTCACAATACGATCGCTTGATCAACATTGCCAATCGCCTTATTCCCCAGACTGCCCACTTTCGGGACGATACCCAAAAATGGAATTGGCAACTGAGCCTGATCAATGCCCCTATTTTGAATGCCACCTGCGCACCCGGCGGCAAGATTACTTTTTATACCGGCATCATTGATCAACTCAAACTCAATGATGATGAGATTGCTGCCATCATGGGGCATGAGATTGCACATGCTCTGCGTGAACATGGCAGAGAACGCCTCTCACAAGCTATGGCACAAAGCACAATCACTAGTATTGCACTGGCCGCAGCCGGAGGCTATGGCGCGCAAATTAATGCGGCTAATCAAGTAGCGCAGTATGTATTGGTGTTGCCAAACTCACGGCAGCATGAAAGCGAAGCTGATGCGATTGGAATTGAGCTGGCTGCTAGAGCGGGCTATAACCCGCGTGCAGCAATCTCCGTATGGCAAAAGATGATGAAGGCAACGCAAGGTAAAAATCCCCCCGAGTTTTTATCAACCCACCCTTCGGGCGAAACGCGCATTGAACAGCTCAGCGCATTAATGCCGGCGGTCGAGCCGCTATATCGGGATGCACCTAAGGCCCCGGGCTCGGACCTAACAGCGAAATAAAGCAGCAATAAAAAAGCCCCTATTAAGGGGCTTTTTTATTAATCTTGGCGGAGCGGACGGGACTCGAACCCGCGACCCTCGGCGTGACAGGCCGATATTCTAACCAACTGAACTACCGCTCCAATACTACAAAATCTGGCGTCCCCAGGGGGATTCGAACCCCCGTACTCACCGTGAAAGGGTGATGTCCTAGGCCTCTAGACGATGGGGACCGTGGACTACCATTACTGCATATGCTGCCATTCTAAATGCTGGTGGAGATAAGCGGGATCGAACCGCTGACCTCTTGCATGCCATGCAAGCGCTCTCCCAGCTGAGCTATACCCCCATAATCTCGCGTTCAAACTGCTACTGCAACACAAGACATTTAAAACAATCCAAGATTTTAGCCTATTTTTGCCTGCCTGCCCTAATTTTTGGTGGCAAGCACCCTCCTCAGGCGCTGCACCGTTTCAGCCTTGCCCATGATGACCAAGACGGCATCAATTGCTGGGGTTTGGGTGGTGGCAAATAGAGCGTAGCGAACGGGCATTGCCAAGGCCGGCATCTTCAGTTGATGCTGCGCTAATACCGCCTTAAATGCCGCTGAATACCCCTCTTTGCTGCCATCGCTCGCCTCAAATGCCGCAATCAAGTCAGCCAATGCAGGGCGGATATTGGCCGGAATATTGGTATCGATTTCCTGCTGCGAAAACGCGGGTGCCGGCATATAGAAAAGCTTGGCACCATCGGCAATTTCGAGCAAGGTATTGGCGCGGTCTTTCAGGAGATCAACCACCTGAACAAAGTCCGGCCCCTGCCCCGCTTCCGGAATGGCAATTCCGCGCTCGAGAGCAAATGGTTTGACCTGCTCTGCCAGCTTTGCCGAATCGCTATGCTGAATGTAATGGTGGTTCAGCCAAAGCAACTTCTCCGGGTTGTGCTGCGCCGGGGAGCGCCCCAAATGGTCTAAATCAAACCAGCCTACGAATTGATCGCGGGTAAAGACTTCAGCATCACCATGCGCCCAGCCGAGGCGCGCCAAATAATTCAGAATAGCCTCGGGCAAATAGCCTTCGCGTTGGTAGTCGCGCACGCTCATGGCGCCATTGCGCTTACTCATCTTTTCGCCTTCCTCATTCAGGACGGTCGGCAAGTGGGCATAAATGGGTGGCGTACCGCCCAAAGCACGCATGATGTTAATTTGACGGGGGGTGTTATTAACGTGATCATCGCCCCGAATCACGTGGGTAATCTGCATATCAATATCATCGACAACCACGCAAAAGTTATACGTCGGCGTGCCATCAGGTCTGGCAATAACGAGGTCATCGAGCTCATCATTGCTGATCTCGATTTGGCCTTTGACGGCATCTTGCCAAATGACCGAACCGCCAATGGGATTCTTAAAGCGAATGACCGGTAATACGCCCACCGGTACCGATGGCAATACCTTGCCTGGTTCTGGTCGCCACAGACCGTTATAGCGCGGCTTCTCTTTATTCGCCATTTGCTGATCGCGCAAGGCATTGAGTTCCGCCTCACTCATATAGCAAGGGTATGCAAGGCCAGATTTCAGCATCTCTGCAATTACCTCGCGGTAACGATCCATGTGCTGCATTTGATAGATTGGGCCTTCATCGATATCAAGGCCAAGCCATGCCATGCCGTCAATGATGACGTCCACCGCCTCTTGGGATGAGCGCTCCAGGTCGGTGTCTTCAATGCGGAGGATAAAAGCACCGCCGTGGTGGCGCGCAAAAGCCCAAGGATAAAGCGCGCTGCGCAGATTGCCGAGGTGGATAAAGCCAGTCGGACTAGGAGCAAATCGGGTACGTATAGACATAGCCGGTATTATCTCAGGTCAAGCAAATCAAGGCAAAACCAAGGATACTTTGGACCATGAATGAACTACTTGTCTTTGTGTGTGATGGGGCTCCTGTCCGCGGCGAAATTGTGTCAATCAGCACTGCATGGCAGTCCGTATTGGAGCGGCGCAATGACCCCCCTGTCATTCGTCAGATTCTGGGTGATTTTGTCGCGGCTGCCACTTTACTGAGTGCCAGCCTCAAATTCGATGGCACCCTGATTATTCAGGCGCAAAGTAAGGGACCAATATCCCTCTTGGTGGTGGAGTGCAGCTCAAATCTAATCATGCGCGCCACGGTCAAGTTATCAGTAGAGCCTGCTGAGATTGATCCGAATGCCACCCTGGCGGAATTATTGGATGCCGCCAATACCGGCCGTTTGGTGATTACGCTGGATCCAACGGAGCGTCAGCCTGGACAGCCTCCCTATCAAGGCATCGTTGCTCTCCAACAAGACCAGAATGGCATTGTCGTTCCTGTTAAGAATGCTGCCGAAGCCATCATGCTGTACATGCGCCATTCGGAACAATTGGAGACCCGTATTTGGCTCGCTTCCAATGAAAAAGTGGTGGGTGGCCTACTGTTACAACGCTTACCCAATTCGGGCGGCCACGTGCATCTTGATCCTCAGGCTGCAGCCGAAGGCTGGAGTCGCATTCAGGCCTTGGGGGAGACCATTACCAATGATGAGCTACTTGAGCTCAGTCCCGAGACGACATTACGCCGGCTCTTTTTGAATGAATCCAGCGAAGCAGGAGTACGCGCTTTCCCGACAAGGCCAGTCCAATTCGCCTGTCGCTGTTCACGCCTCAAGGTTGCCGATGTTTTGCGCATGCTGGGCGAAGAGGAAGTAAACAGCATTCTTGCTGAACAGGGCGCCGTGGAAACCGGCTGTGAGTTTTGCGGCAAGGCCTACCGATTTGATGCGGTGGACTGCATTCAGGTGTTCAAGACTGACTTACTTACGGATGCTACTCGGCCGCCATCGGGCGGACATTAAGCAGATCCTACTTACTGCGGTTTTTGTGCCTCTTTAGCAAGCGCATCTTGCTTTGCTTGAGCTACGGATTTATCGCTAGGCAGAATTTGCACAAAGTACTCGCCCTCTTTGAGCATGCCGTGCTCTGCTCGGGCTCGCTCTTCAATCGCGCGTGTACCTGATTTCAGGTCATTCACATCGCCGGCCAACTTCGTATTGCGCAGCGCTAGGGACTGGTTTAACTCTTTCTGATCCTTGAGCTGCTTTTCCATCTCGTAGACCTTAAACCAACCACCCTTTCCAAGCCATAGAGGGTACTGAATGGCAATCAGCAAACCAAACATGGAATAGATAATCAGTCGCATAGCCTAGGGAGCTTGAATGCTACTTCTTCAAGTTATAGAAAACCGATTTACCTGGATAGCTAGCCACATCACCTAAATCTTCTTCGATGCGCAATAACTGGTTGTATTTGGCGATGCGATCGGAGCGCGACAAGGAGCCCGTTTTGATCTGGCCAGCATTAGTACCGACTGCAATGTCTGCAATGGTACTGTCTTCAGTCTCACCAGAGTGGTGTGAAATCACTGCAGTGTAGTTGGCGCGCTTGGCCATTTCAATTGCAGCAAAGGTCTCGGTTAAGGTGCCGATTTGATTAATCTTAATCAGTATTGAATTCGCAACACCCTTTTCGATACCTTCTTTTAGGATGCGCGTGTTGGTCACAAATAAATCATCACCAACCAACTGAATCTTTTTGCCTAACTTCTGAGTTAAGTCCGCCCAGCCATCCCAGTCGCTCTCGTGCATGCCATCTTCGATGGAAACAATGGGGAACTGATCGGCTAAATTACCCAAGTAATCCGAGAACTCGCTCGAGCTCAGCTGCAGGCCTTCACCAGCTAAGTGGTATTTGCCGTCTTTATAGAACTCACTTGCGGCACAATCGAGTGCAAGTAGCACATCTTCGCCAGCGTTGTAACCTGCTTTTTCAATGGCGAGCAAGATAGTTTCAAGGCACTCTTTATTGCTTGTGAAGTTTGGAGCAAAGCCACCCTCATCACCAACCGAGGTGGGCATATTCTTATCGTGCAGGATTTTCTTCAGAGCATGAAAAATTTCAGCGCCACAGCGCAATGCCTCGCGGAAGGTTTCTGTACCCACCGGCATGATCATGAATTCTTGAATGTCTAAGCTATTGTTCGCATGCGCACCGCCGTTAACGATGTTCATCATTGGAACCGGGAGTTGCATGGCGCCAGATCCGCCGAAATAGCGGTACAGAGGTAAGCCCGCTTCTTCTGCGGCAGCACGGGCCACGGCCATGGAGACAGCCAAAGTGGCATTGGCGCCCAGTCGCGCTTTATTGTGCGTGCCATCGAGTTCATTGATGGTGCGATCCAAGAAGGCTTGCTCACTGGCATCTAGGCCCATTACCGCTTCAGCAATCTCGGTATTGATGTTTTGAACGGCCTTGAGAACGCCTTTGCCTAAGTAGCGCTCGGCATCGCCGTCGCGCATTTCAATTGCTTCACGTGAGCCCGTTGATGCGCCAGATGGAACTGCAGCGCGGGCCATTACGCCAGACTCGAGGAGTACATCGCACTCTACCGTTGGATTACCGCGTGAATCTAAGATTTCTCTACCGATAATATCGACGATGGCACTCATGAACTTCTCCTTAAAACTGCTTTTCTAAAAAAGTACCGCTTTTTTTCACAACCGCATCGATTGCAACAAGCGATTCCAATAATTCCTTCATGCGATTTAATGGCACCGCATTGGGCCCATCGGATAGCGCCTTCGCTGGATCAGGATGGGTCTCCATGAAGAGGCCGCTGATGCCGACCGCTATTGCAGCGCGCGCCAATACAGGGACAAATTCACGCTGCCCACCGCTACTGCCGCCCTGCCCGCCTGGTAATTGGACCGAATGGGTTGCATCAAATACGACAGGTGCATGGGTCTCGCGCAAGATAGCGAGGCTACGCATATCCGACACTAAATTGTTATAACCAAATGAGGCGCCGCGTTCGCAAACCATAAACTGATCCGGCACATTTGCTTCTGCTGCCGCGTCTCGTGCCTTCTGAATGACATTAAGCATCTCATGCGGAGACAGAAACTGGCCCTTCTTGAAATTGACTGGCTTACCGCTTTGCGCGCAAGCCCGAATGAAGTCGGTTTGGCGGCATAAAAAAGCCGGCGTTTGCATTACATCCACTACCGCAGCGACGGAGGCAATTTCACTAATATCATGCACGTCGGTCAAGACCGGCACGCCAATCTCTTTACGAACTTTGGCCAGAATCGCTAAGCCTTTTTCCATGCCCAGCCCCCGAAAGGAACTGCCCGAGGTGCGATTGGCTTTATCGAAAGACGATTTATAAATAAATGGAATGCCAAGCGATCCAGTAATTTCTTTTAGCGTACCAGCGATATCGAGGGCCGACTGCTCAGACTCAATCACGCAAGGGCCAGCAATTAAGAAAAAACGCTTCTCTAGTCCAACATCAAATCCACAGAGCTTCATGCTGCCACCGTTTGGTTTGCATCGTGGTGCGCCAGAGCCGCTTTAATGTAAGCCAAAAACAGTGGGTGTCCATCGCGCGGCGTCGAGGTAAATTCAGGGTGAAACTGAACGCCAAAGAACCAGGGGTGCATGGCTTTGGGTAGTTCCATCATCTCGGGCAATGATTCGGTTGGGGTACGTGCCGAGATAACCAGCCCGGATTCTTCCAGGCGAGGTACATAAATATTATTGACCTCATACCGATGGCGATGGCGCTCGTTCACTTCGTCACCGTAAATGGTGTGCGCCAAGGTATTTGATTTCACTGGGCAGCGCTGCGAACCGAGGCGCATTGTGCCGCCTAAATCGGAATCGTCACCGCGTTTTTCCACACGACCTTCACGATCAAGCCATTCGGTAATCAAAGCTACAACAGGGTGCGCTGTCTCCGGATCAAACTCCGTACTGTTAGCCCCTGTAATGTGGGCTACATGGCGAGCAAATTCGATTACCGCTAATTGCATGCCCAAGCAGATACCGAGGTACGGAATCTGGTTCTCGCGTGCATAGCGGATAGCGGCAATCTTGCCTTCAGTACCGCGTTTACCAAAGCCGCCTGGTACCAAAATGGCATCTAAATTGGCTAGGCAAGCAATGCCGTCTTTTTCAATCTGCTCAGAATCAATATAACGAATATTGACTCGGGTGTGGTTATGAATACCCGCATGGCGCAAGGCTTCAATTAAAGACTTATACGACTCAGTCAAGTCGACATACTTACCCACCATGCCAATGGTGACTTCATGTTGGGGATTTTCCATCTCGTAAACCAAATGCGTCCATACCGATAGATCGGCTGGCTTCGCTTCAATTTGTAGTTCACGGCAGATCAGATCATCCATGCCTTGCTCGTGCAGCATTTGTGGAATCTTGTAAATCGTATCCACATCCCATACGGAGATAACCGACTCTTCCCGTACGTTCGAGAATAAGGAAATCTTCGAGCGCTCATCTTCTGGAATCGGACGATCGGCGCGGCACAGCAATACGGTCGGCATGATGCCGATCTCGCGTAGCTTTTGCACGGAATGCTGAGTCGGCTTTGTTTTTAGTTCGCCGGCGCTAATTAAGTAGGGAACTAATGTTAGATGGACAAAAGCACAGCTGTGGGGCGGCAGGCGCAGACTCATTTGGCGGGCAGCCTCTAAAAACGGCAGGGACTCAATATCACCTACGGTTCCACCAATTTCGCAAATGGCGACATCCACCTGGCCATCGTGGCTGGCTTTGGCGCCGCGCTCAACAAAGGCCTGGATTTCATTGGTAATGTGCGGAATTACCTGCACGGTCTTGCCAAGGTACTCACCGCGACGCTCTTTACGGATCACCGATTCATAAATCTGACCGGTCGTAAAGTTATTGCTCTTGCGCATCTTGGCAGACACGAATCGTTCGTAATGGCCCAGATCTAAATCGGTCTCGGCGCCATCCTCGGTCACAAAGACTTCGCCATGCTGAAAGGGGCTCATGGTGCCCGGATCAACGTTAATGTAGGGATCGAGTTTTAGGAGGGTGACTTTCAGGCCGCGGGATTCGAGAATCGCGGCAAGCGAGGCGGCTGCAATTCCTTTCCCCAGGGAAGAAACTACGCCACCAGTGACAAAAACGTATTTGGTCATCGCGCTTTGGCTCTGTTGGAAATTCTAATTATAACGATACCTCCACCCGAGTCCAGAATTTGACCTGTCAGTAAAATCCGTTATGTAGGCCAGTCTGGCCCCAATCGACTCGAGTAAGAAGACATGCGCTTTGTATTTGCCCTTTTAATCAGCGTTCTCTCCCTATTCTATTTTTTGCCCTTTGCTATTGCGTTTTACAAAAAACGGATCAATACCGGGGCTATTTTTGCCCTAAATCTGTTTTTGGGCTGGTCTTTAATTGGATGGGTCATTGCCCTCGTTTGGGCCCTCAAGGCCGAACACACCCTTTAGGGCCTTAAGGACCCTGAAAATCGCAATTTAGCCTTATTTAATAGCGTTTTTTACAAATTTTATTGTCCATAAACGAGCCAAAACATTACAATTGACTTGATCGAGGTCAAGTCCTTTACCGATCTCGCATTGCCATTCGATTGATAACCCCTTATTCATAGGAAACGCGATGTTAGAAGCTTACAACGCCCATGTTGCAGAACGTGCAGCACTTGGCATCCCCGCCCTGCCTTTAACCAAAGACCAGACCGCTGAGCTGATTGGTTTGTTGAAAAACCCCCCTAAGGGTAAAGAGGCGGAGCTGGTTGATCTTATAAGCTACCGTGTTCCTGCTGGCGTTGATGAGGCTGCCAAAGTAAAAGCTGAATTTTTAGCCGCAGTTGCCAAAGGCACTGATAAATCCCCCCTCATTTCCCGTATTAAAGCCACTGAGCTGCTCGGCACCATGCTGGGCGGCTACAACATTGCCCCCCTAGTTGAGTTGTTGGCGGATAGCGAGTGCGCAGCTGCTGCAGCCGAGGCCCTGAAGAAAACCCTCTTGATGTTTGATTACTTTAATGACGTGCAAGAGATGGCCGAGAAAGACAATGCCCATGCAAAGTCGGTGATGCAAAGCTGGGCGAATGCAGAGTGGTTTACTAGTCGCCCTGCCGTTCCCGAAAGCATGACCTTGACTGTATTTAAAGTCACTGGTGAGACCAATACCGATGACTTATCCCCTGCTCCGGATGCTTGGAGCCGTCCTGATATTCCGCTGCATGCAACCGTCATGCTGAAAAATCCCCGTGCCGGCATCGAGCCAGATGAGACCGGCGTACGCGGCCCCATGAAACAAATAGAGGCTTTGCAGAAAAAAGGCCATCAAATTGCCTATGTCGGCGATGTCGTCGGTACAGGTTCTTCCCGCAAATCAGCGACCAACTCGGTGCTCTGGTGGACTGGCCAAGATATACCCTTTGTGCCCAACAAACGCTTTGGCGGTGTTTGCCTTGGCACCAAGATTGCTCCAATCTTCTTTAACACCATGGAAGATGCCGGCGCATTGCCAATCGAGCTCGACGTCAACCAAATGAATATGGGCGACGTGATTGAATTACGTCCATACGAAGGTAAGGCGTTTAAAAACGGAGCAGAGATTGCTGCGTTTTCACTCAAGTCACCTGTGATTTTGGATGAAGTCCGTGCCGGCGGCCGTATTCCGCTGATCGTGGGTCGTGGACTTACCGCTAAGGCGCGCGCAGCCTTGGGCCTACCCGCATCTACTGAATTCCGCTTGCCGATTAGCCCGCCTGATAACAAAAAAGGCTTTAGCTTGGCGCAGAAAATGGTGGGTCGCGCATGCGGCTTGCCTGAAGGTCAAGGCGTTCGTCCTGGCACCTATTGCGAACCCCACATGACCACCGTTGGCTCGCAAGATACGACCGGCCCAATGACCCGCGATGAACTCAAGGATTTAGCTTGCCTCGGCTTTTCAGCCGACCTGATGATGCAGTCCTTCTGCCATACCTCGGCCTACCCCAAGCCAGTGGATATTCGTACCCACCACGAGTTGCCTTCCTTCATGACTAATCGCGGCGGCGTTTCTTTGCGTCCGGGCGATGGCGTGATTCACAGCTGGCTCAATCGGCTACTCTTACCCGACACCTGCGGCACGGGTGGTGATAGCCATACCCGTTTCCCAATTGGTATTTCATTCCCTGCCGGATCTGGCTTAGTTGCGTTTGCTGCGGCAACCGGTGTGATGCCACTGGATATGCCAGAGTCGGTATTGATTCGCTTCAAAGGAAATATGCAGCCAGGTATCACGCTGCGCGACTTAGTGAATGCGATTCCACTCTATGCGATTAAGCGCGGTTTACTCACGGTTGAAAAGCAGGGCAAGAAGAATATTTTCTCAGGCCGTATTTTGGAGATCGAAGGCTTGCCTGATCTCAAGGTAGAGCAAGCGTTTGAATTGTCGGACGCATCGGCTGAACGCTCTGCTGGTGGATGCACCGTGCATTTAAATAAAGAACCAATTATTGAGTACATGCGCTCTAACATCACGTTAATGAAGTGGATGATTGCCAATGGCTACGAGGATGCACGCACTTTAGGCCGCCGCATTAAAGCGATGGAAGCCTGGATTGCGAATCCGCAGTTACTCAAAGCCGATGCCAATGCAGACTATGCCGAGATCATTGAAATCGACATTAGCGAAATCAAAGAACCGATTTTGGCCTGCCCCAACGATCCAGACGATGTGAAGTTTCTCTCGGAAGTATCGGGAACGAAGATCGACGAAGTCTTTATCGGCTCTTGCATGACCAATATTGGCCACTTCCGCGCTGCCGGTAAGGTGTTGGAAGGAAAAACCGATATCCCAACCCGCTTATGGATTGCGCCTCCAACCAAAATGGATGCGATGGTTCTGACCGAAGAAGGCTATTACGGCATTTTGGGTCGCACGGGTGCCCGCATGGAAGCCCCTGGTTGCTCCCTGTGCATGGGTAACCAAGCATCGATGCGCAAAGGCGCCACAGCCGTTTCGACCTCGACTCGCAACTTCCCCAATCGCTTAGGCATTGATACTAATGTCTTCTTAGCCTCTGCTGAATTGTCTGCGGTTGCTGCGCTCTTGGGCCGCATTCCGACCATGCAGGAGTACCTTGATCAATTGGGTAGCCTAAATGCCAAAGCAAGTGAGGTGTATCGCTACATGAACTTTGACAAGATCAAGTCCTTTAGCGATGTTGCTGATACTGTCACGGTGTAATCAAGGCAGCCAAGAACTGAGCAAGGCGTAGTTGCTTGCATTGAATAAGGGGATCAATGATCCCCTTATTCTTTACTCCAATCGGATTGCGGTATCGCGCTTTAAATAGCCAGCGCAGTTTCTTGCCGGGCATTGGCATAGCTCAAACCCGATGCCCACGATGCGGTTGCTAAGCCCGTTTTTTCCTGAATGAGTTTGGCGCGCTTGGCGATATCTACCCACTCCACGGACAATGGCGGCCCCTTGAATGCCATAGCTACTACATTGCAGTCATGGGACTCCGGAAACAACAAGACGCGATTGTCAAAAGCTTCGCAAATATTGTTCAGGTTGATATCAAAGCTTTTGTGCCGAGAAAATAAATTAACCGTTAAGACACCAGGCGACTTCAGCAAGTCATAGCAGCCGGAATAAAAATCAAGCGAGCTAGCCGATGGACCATCGCAGATAGCGTCGTACAAATCGACTTGCAAGGCATCAAAGCGATTATGAAGCTGCTCATCATGCACAAATGCATGCGCATCGATTTGCAGGGTCTTGAGACGCCGATCATCGCTCGGGGTATTAAACATACTGCGTGCTGCAACGATCACGGCAGGGTTGACTTCCACTACTGTATTTTTGACGGCTGGGCAATGCAAGTGTGTAAATTTGGTTAATGCGCCGGTGCCAAGACCCAATTGAGCAACCTGCATTCCGGGCTTAGTTTCTAAAAACAAAAGCCAAGCCATCATCTGCTGGTTGTATTCCAGGTAGATTTCATTGGGGTCACGTAAACGCATCGCCCCCTGAATTAACTCAGTGCCAAAATGCAAATACCGAATGCCGCCCGATTCTGAAAAGGTGACTGGCTCCATCAACATGATTGCACTACGCTACCCAGCGGCGGGCATTACGGAATAAGCGCATCCATGGACTTGCCCCGTCGGGGGTTTGTTGCCAATGGCTTGGTGACCAGCTCATCTGCGCCGTGCGGAAAACGCGCTCGGGATGGGGCATCATCACCGTAAAGCGACCATCGGCCGTGGTTACGCCGGTTAGTCCGCCAGGCGAGCCATTGGGATTCATTGGGTAGGTTTCGGTTGGATTGCCACGGTGATCGACAAAGCGCAAAGCGCTTAAGCCTCTGCTTTGCAATGCTGCTAAATCGCCCTGCTGACTAAAGTTGGCAAAGCCTTCGCCATGCGCAATGGCAATCGGAATCTGGCTACCTTCCATGCCCTGGAGAAGGATGGATGGCGACTTCATCACCTCTGCCATCACGAGACGGGCTTCGTACTGCTCCGATTGATTGCGCGTGAACTTGGGCCAGGCATCCGCCCCCGGAATAATCCCCGCCAGATTACTCATCATCTGGCAACCATTGCAGACGCCCAAAGCAAAGCTATCCGAACGATTGAAGAAGCTAGAAAACTGATCACGCAATTGCGCGTTAAACAAAATGGTTTTTGCCCAGCCCTCGCCGGCACCGAGTACGTCACCGTAACTAAATCCGCCACAGGCAACTAGACCACGGAAGTCGGCTAATTTGGCTTTACCAGAAATTAAATCCGACATATGGACGTCGTACGCATCAAACCCAGCCCAATCCATCGCATAGGCCATTTCCACATGGGAGTTAACGCCCTGCTCGCGCAAAATAGCCATTTTGGGGCGGGTACCTTTATTTACAAATGGAGCAGAGACATCTTCTGCCGCATCAAATGTCAGTTTCGGTGTCAGACCTGGATCGGTGATGTCATCGAGCAAACCATATTCGCTATCAGCGCAGGATGGGTTGTCGCGTAACCGGGCAATTTGCCAGCTGGTGTTTTGCCATGCCTTATGGAGCACTTCGCGAGGCTCTGCATAAATGCTTTTCGCGTCACGCCAAATTTCAATACGGCCCGTGATATTGGGTTTGCCAATCACGTGACTGCAGGCGCTGAGACCTACTTTGCGCAATACCGCAAACACGGAATCGCGATCTGCACGTCGAATCTGAATTACGGCGCCTAGTTCTTCATTAAACAGGGCTCGAATCGTTTGCTCATGACGGCGGCCCGATACTTGCTGCGCCCAATTCTTCGCATCCCCATAATCCGGCTCTTGATTCAAATCGACCGCAATCATGTCGACATTCATCGAAATGCCGCAGTGGGAAGCAAAGGCCATTTCAGCAATGGTGGCCAAAAGACCGCCATCCGATCGATCGTGATAGGCCAAGAGCTGACCTGCAGCGCGCAGTTCAATCACTGCAGTTGCAAGCGCTTTGAGGTCATTAGGATCATCTAGGTTCGCAGCAGTTTTGCCGGATTGATTTAACACTTGAGCCAGTATGCTGCCGGCCATGCGGTTTTTGCCGCGACCCAAATCAATCAAAATCAGTTCGGTCTCGAGGGGCTGTCCATGTTCTTCGCGTTGCAAAAGCGGTGTACTGGTTTTGCGTGCGTCGGCTACCTGCGCAAATGCCGAGATCACCAAGGAAACGGGCGAAATCACTTTTTTAGTGCTATCCCCATCACGCCACTCGGTTGCCATCGATAAGGAGTCTTTGCCTACCGGAATCGATATACCCAATGCAGGGCACAATTCCATGCCGACTGCCTTCACGGAGTCAAAGAGTTTGGCATCTTCGCCAGGCTTGCCGCATGCCGCCATCCAGTTGGCCGATAACTTCACCGTATCGAGTCCGCTAATATCGGCCGCTAATAAATTGGTAATGGCCTCACCGACTGCCATACGCGCAGCTGCAGGCGCATCGATCACAGCGATTGGGGTACGCTCACCCATCGACATGGCTTCGCCGCGGTAACCGACATAATCCATCAGTGTCACGGCGCAATCGGCAACGGGAACTTGCCAGGGGCCAACCAGTTGGTCGCGGGCATTAAGGCCACCCACGGTGCGATCGCCAATGGTGATTAAAAATAATTTACTCGCTACGGTCGGTTGCTGTAAAACCCAGGCAATGCATTCTTCGAGCTTGGCGTCGGTGACATCGAGCTCAGTAAATTGCTGCTCAACATGAGTAACATCGCGGTGCATTTTCGGCGGCTTGCCCAGCAACACCTCCATCGGCATATCGATTGGAAACGCTGCATCCGAATGCGGCTGCTGCTTGCTATCGCCGAGACGCAATTGACGCTCAGTAGTTGCATGTCCCACTACAGAGATCGGGCAACGCTCACGCTCACATAGAGCAGTCAATAAATCCAAATGGGCCGCATCAATCGCCAAGACATAGCGCTCTTGCGATTCGTTGCACCAAATCTCGGCAGGACTCATGCCGCTTTCTTCCAGTAGGATGCTGCGTAACTGAAAGTCAGCCCCTAGGCCAGCGCCATCGGCCAGCTCTGGGAAGGCATTGGATAGACCGCCTGCACCAACGTCGTGAATGGAAATGATGGGGTTTGCTTCGCCCATTGCGCGGCAAGCATTAATGACTTCTTGTGCACGCCGTTCGATTTCAGGATTGCCGCGCTGCACTGAATTGAAATCCAAATCAGCGGCATTGCTACCGGTTGCCATCGAGCTAGCAGTACCGCCGCCCATGCCAATGCGCATACCAGGACCGCCTAACTGAACCAGCAAGTGCCCTGCTTTGATTTCTTTTTTAGCTGTATGGATCGCATCAATGTTACCAATGCCACCGGCAATCATGATGGGCTTATGGTAGCCGTGGCGCAAGCCATTGATGGTTTGCTCAAACACCCGAAAATACCCGCCCAGAATCGGCCGACCGAATTCATTATTAAAGGCAGCCCCGCCCAGCGGCCCTTCGATCATGATTTGCAGTGGCGTCGCAATCCGTTCAGGCTTGCCGTAGTGCGGCGCCTCCCACGGTAAATTGATTCCAGGAATATTTAAATTAGATACGGAAAAGCCAGTAAGACCAGCCTTCGGTCTACCGCCAATGCCCGTTGCACCCTCATCGCGAATTTCGCCACCAGCACCCGTAGATGCCCCAGGAAAAGGAGCGATCGCCGTGGGGTGATTGTGCGTCTCGACCTTCATCAAGGTATGGGTCAGTCGTTGCTCTTTTTGGTAGCGCTGATCAGCACCCTGTGGCACCCAGGTTTCTGCTTCGCAACCCTCCATGACAGCCGAGTTATCCGAGTACGCAACGATCGTCCCCTTGGTTTGCAGGCGATGGGTGTTGCGAATCATGCCAAATAAAGATATGTCCTGCTGCTCGCCATCGATCGTCCATGAGGCATTAAAAATTTTGTGACGGCAATGCTCGCTGTTGGCTTGCGCAAACATAATGAGCTCAACATCGCTTGGGTCACGACCAAGGCGTTTAAAGTTCTCAGCAAGATACGTAATCTCATCTTCCGATAGCGCAAGACCCAACTCTATGTTGGCTCTTTCTAAAGCAGCTTCACCATCGGCCATCACGGGTATACGCAGCAGTGGACGATCGGCTAGGGTTTGATAGAGTGGCGCAACCGCCTCAACCGAATCTACTAGGGTTTCAGTCATGCGGTCATGCAAGGCGGCCAATACGGTTTGCTGCTGATCTGCGCTAAGGGCTCGCTCAGCAAACCACGTAAATTGAATGCCGCGCTCAATGCGGAGTAAAGGTAGACCACATTGATGCGCAATATCGGTGGCTTTACTAGCCCATGGCGATACCGTACCAAAGCGAGGAATCGCAATTGCCTGTAATTGTTGTGGAGATTTACCTAGGCTAGCTAACCACCCTGCTTTAGGCTCTAGGCGAGTAAAAGGTGTGCCGTATGTTAAGAGGCCTTGCAACATCTGAAGCTGGGCATTATCCAGTTCAGTCTCTGACCATACGAAATGAAGGTATTGGGCTTGAATTGCCGTCAGGGAAATACCTTGCTCTGCAAGCGAAGCCAAAAGCCGCTGCTGGCGGAAGGCTGAGAGGGCATCAGCCCCAGGCAAACAACGGAAAAAAGACATGCCGTAATTATAAGGTTTGGACCAAAAAACCCCGTATTTTTACTCGGCCAGCAAGGCTCCGCCCTGAAGGTGTAGCTGGCGGGCACAGCGCCCGGCCAAAACGGCATCGTGCGTGACCAAAATCAGGGTCGATCCACTGGCCTGGTTTAGGTCAAATAAGAGGTCTATAACCCTGCCACCACTGGCCTGATCCAGGCTGCCAGTAGGCTCATCCGCAAACAAAATGGCCGGTTTGCCGACAAACGCCCGGGCTAAGGCAACGCGCTGCTGTTCGCCGCCCGATAAGGTTTTTTGGAAATGATTAAGCCGGGCACTTAGGCCGACTTTATCCAGCCAATAATGGGCCTGCTCACGCGCTTCATTCAGCGATACACCGCGCAACTCCAAGGGCAGCATCACATTCTCCAGTGCGCTGAGGTGCGGTATCAGCTGAAACGATTGAAATACAAAGCCAACGTGTTTACCGCGGAGTTGGGCTCGGCCATCTTCGCTCAACTGGGCGAGATTTTCACCCACCAGCTCAACCAGACCGCTGCTGGGAGTATCTAAGCCAGCCAATATGCTGAGCAAGGTGCTTTTCCCTGAGCCAGATGCACCCACAATCGCAACGCTTTCTCCGGCGCAGACGCTAAATGAAATGTCATGCAAAATAGTGAGCGGCCCATCGCTGGTCTGGACCGCCTTACCCAGCTGCCGAGCATGCAGCACCACCGATTGATTGCTCATAAGGAAGATCGCTTGAAATTTTGCATTGCTACCATCTTACTCGGGCTGACCTTAATCGGCCCGGCCCAGGCACAAGACCCTACTAAACCGACCCTTTTGGTCACCGGCGATAGCCTCTCGGCAGAGTATGGCATTGCACGTGGCAGTGGTTGGGTCTCCTTATTGGGAAGCCGCCTAAAGCAGGAGGGAAGTCCGTGGGAGATTATGAACGCCAGCATCAGCGGCGAGACAACTTCAGGTGGGTTAACGCGCCTGCCTAAGTTATTGGCTCAGAAGAAACCCAAGCTGGTCATTATTGAATTGGGGGCAAACGATGCATTGCGCGGACTACCGCTGGCAGAGACTGAAAAAAACCTGCGAACTATGGTCGATTTAAGTAAAAAGTCAGGTGCTGAGGTGTTGTTGATTGGTATGCGCATCCCGCCGAACTATGGCCAAGAATATACCCAGCAGTTTGCTGGGCTTTTTGTGCGGATTGCAAAGAGTCAGCAAGTTGCACTGCTGCCATTTTTCTTAGAGGGCGTCGCTCAGCGCAATGAATTATTTCAGGCAGACCGAATTCATCCGAATGAGGCAGCGCAAAGCATCCTATTTCAGAATGTTTGGACCGCCCTCACCCCGTTTTATGGGCAACTGATGCCCAAAAAGAATTAACCGCCTGAGCTACTAGAGCCGGATTGTTTTAGCGGGTTAATGATTTTGACGTTAGCCTCGTTGCGCCAGTAGGACATAAAACCAACAAACTCGGCCTGTGCAGCAAGAGCTTGAATTTGTTGGGATTGCGCTTGGCGAACTTTGGCATCGGCTGCAGGTGGCTGACGCACTTGATCAATTCGATACAAGGTAGTGCCCGATCCGGCATTCGCAATCGAGACAACCATTGGCAACTTACTTGGATCGACAGCCATAACGGCATCGAGTGCGGGGCCGCCTAAGTTAGTAGGTTTATTACGCGAGACCCAAATGGGGGCACTAAATCCAGCAGTACTCGATGGATTTTTCTCTGCAACAATAAAGCGCTCGGCTGCAGCGGCGCTAGCGAGCTTTTCGGCGCTACGCACAGTAACCTGACGTTTGACTTCACCCGCCACCGCGCTGTAGGGCAATACTTCTGCGGGAAGCAGCTGGGTAACGCGCGCTGATACAAAGACTCCAGGAGCAATTTGTACTGCTTCGGTATTGCGTTTATTTTTTAAGGCATCGTCCCCAAAAAGCGACTGAATCACTTTTTTGTTATTCAGGGGGTGATCAGCAGGAAGTCCTGCCTTACCACCGCGGGACACTCCCTTAACCGACTGAATGCTCAGCTTCAGTTTGTCAGCAGCAGGTTTTAGGCTATCGGACTGATCGTAGGTCAGATTAGCGAACTGATCCGCTTTATCTCCAAAGGCTTTAGCGTCTTCCTTGGGGTCAGCACGCAATACTAAAAACTCAATATCAATGCGTTCTGGGGTTTCAAATAAACGGGAGTTTGCCTTATAAAAATCCTGCAGCTCGGCTTCTGTTGGTGTCACCTTGGAGACAAAATCCGCGGCCGTGAATTGAATCGATTGGATTTGGCGCTCCGACTCATACAGGGCGGAAATTAAACCGGCCAATTTTGGCGCTGGCAATTCAGTACGCGCTGCAGACGTAACAAATTGCTGAATCATCAAGTCAAAACGTTGGCCGCCCTCAAATTGCTCAATGGTCATTCCAGCATTGGCTAAGAGCTGGCGATAGCGGGTGTTGTCGAAACTGCCATCGGGTTTATAGAGGGCTTTGATCTCGGGAATGGTCGCTAGATTTTTTGTCAGTGCTTGGTCGCTAATGCGCAACTGGAGTTTGTTGACGGCAAAAGCTAAGAGGCGTTGCTGTAATAGTTCATCTAATACTGCTTGGCGAAATGGCAGGCTTTGTGCAATTTGGGAATTCGCCCCTACGCGCTCAGACTGGCGCTTAGCTGAATTGTCGACCTCTTGGGCTGTAATGGCCTTGCCATTGACCTTAACTAAGTCTGTTTCTTGCTCAAAGAAATCGGTGTAGCCAGATACCCCAAAAAAAACAAAGGAAGGGAAAATCAACAACAGCAAAAAGAACATCATGAATCGCCGGTGCTGGCGTATGGAATCTAACATGAATGGGGTTTACCGATTAATGATCGCAGGGGTTATAAAAATGTCGGGAAGCGGTGAGCAGTCGAAAAATGAGGAAATCCAATCGAGATCACATATAGGGCATGGTGGGCGCTGACGGGCTCGAACCGCCGACATTCTGCGTGTAAGGCAGACGCTCTACCAACTGAGCTAAGCGCCCCATAAATCAACCGAAATTGTACCCTTAGTCCAGCATGGGCGCTCATTTTTTAGATTAAGCCCATGCCGACGGCGCACAAAGGGTAGGTTTCGGTTATCCGATTAATGCTTAAGGACTTCCCCGCCCGATATACCAGGGGCAGCCTTGCTGGCTTCTGCTGCCTTTTTGGCCAACTCGTCCGGACTCGGATCCGGCAGTGCTTCAGGGTTACGCTCCAAAGCAAGCTCCAAAACTTTATCGATCCAGCGCACGGGAACAATCTCGATCGCATTCTTAACGTTATCTGGGATGTCAATTAAGTCTTTGACGTTCTCTTCGGGAATTAAAGCCAGCTTGATTCCGCCCCGATGGGCAGCCAATAGCTTCTCTTTCAGGCCGCCAATCGGCAAGACTTCACCACGCAGCGTAATTTCCCCTGTCATGGCAACGTCAGAGCGCACTGGAATCCCAGTAAACACAGAAACCAAGGCAGTAGTGATTGCAATACCTGCCGAAGGTCCATCCTTCGGGGTTGCACCCTCAGGAAAGTGAATGTGAATGTCTTTTTTCTCAAAGGCCTCGTCGGTAATGCCCAATGCGCGAGCACGTGAACGCACTACGGTTCTAGCCGCCTCAACTGACTCCTTCATTACATCACCCAAGGATCCGGTACGTGTGATGACGCCTTTGCCTGGCATCAGCGCAGCTTCAATGGTCAGCAGATCACCACCCACCTCAGTCCACGCTAAACCCGTCACTTGGCCAAGCTGATTCTCTTTTGCGGCCAAGCCGTAATCGAAGATCTTCACAGAGAGAAACTTTTCTAAATTATCCGCATCCACGGTAATGGGTGCAGCTTCTTTTTTGAGCAGCAACAGCTTCACCACTTTGCGGCAAACCTTGCTGATCTCACGCTCAAGCGAGCGCACACCGGCTTCGCGGGTGTAGTAGCGAATCATGCTGCGAATCGCACTCTCCTCAATCTGCAGCTCACCTTTTTTCAAACCATTGTTTTTGATTTGCTTTGGAATTAAATAGTTCGTAGCAATGCTAGTTTTTTCATCCTCGGTATAGCCAGCAAGGCGAATCACCTCAAGGCGATCGAGGAGCGGTCCTGGAATGTTTAAAGAATTCGCAGTGGCCACAAACATTACATCGGATAGATCAAAGTCAACCTCGACATAGTGATCTTGAAAGGTGTGGTTTTGTTCCGGATCGAGTACCTCTAATAAGGCACTAGCTGGGTCACCCCGAAAGTCCATACCCATCTTATCAACTTCATCCAATAGGAACAAAGGATTGCGTACACCCACTTTAGCCAGGCTCGATAAAATCTTACCCGGCATCGAGCCAATATAGGTACGACGATGGCCGCGAATTTCTGACTCATCGCGTACGCCGCCCAAGGCCATGCGTACAAACTTCCGGTTCGTAGCGCGGGCAATCGACTGACCCAAGGATGTTTTGCCGACACCAGGAGGGCCAACTAAGCACAAGATGGGGGCTTTTACGCGATCGACGCGTTGTTGGACCGCAAGGTATTCCAAGATGCGCTCTTTCACTTTATCAAGGCCATAGTGGTCCTGATCCAGCACCTTCTCGGCATTTCCTAAATCGTTGTTGACCTTGCTCTTCTTTTTCCAAGGCAGACCAACTAAAGTGTCGATGAAATTACGAATGACCGTTGCTTCAGCCGACATCGGCGACATCAGCTTTAGTTTTTTCAGTTCTGACTCGGCTTTTTTCAGCGCCTCTTTCGGCATCTTCGCTGCTTTGATGCGCTTCTCTAATTCCTCTAGATCAGCACCCTCTTCGCCCTCGCCTAACTCCTTCTGAATGGCTTTAACCTGTTCATTGAGGTAGTACTCGCGTTGGCTCTTTTCCATTTGGCGTTTCACACGGCCACGGATGCGCTTCTCCACTTGCAGAATGTCGATTTCGCTCTCTAAGTCAGCTAATAAACTCTCGAGGCGTTTCACCACATCGGTCATTTCCAGTAGGCGCTGTTTTTGCTCGAGCTTTACGGGCAAATGCGCGCAGATGGTATCGGCTAGGCGGCTGGGATCATCAATACCACCCAAGGAAGCCAGAATCTCCTGTGGAATCTTTTTGTTTAACTTCACGTACTGATCAAACTGCGCCATGATCGCGCGGCGTAGCGCTTCAGTCTCATGTGCATCGAGTGTATCGATTGCTTTGGGCGTTGCTTCGCAACTAAAGTAACCGAGTGCGTCTTCAATTTGACTCACTTCGGCGCGTTGCGAACCCTCAACCAGTACCTTCACGGTACCGTCGGGCAATTTGAGCATTTGCAAAATACTGGCGATGCAGCCCACATCGTATAAATCCTCAACCGAGGGCTCATCTTTTGCGGCTGTTTTTTGGGCAACCAGTAAAACACTTTTGCCCGTTTCCATGGCAGCTTCGAGTGCTTTGATTGATTTGGGACGCCCTACGAATAAGGGGATCACCATATGGGGAAAGACAACTACGTCCCGCAAGGGGAGCAAAGGCAGTTGAATCGGTTCAGAGGGTAGTAATAAATGGCCAGGCATGGGGCGAATCCTCCAAAGTAGTCAAACGCTCAAAAAAATCTCAAAAGTACCAAAAGCTACTTAAAAGGGGTATTTCTATGAGCAGGATACTACTTATATGGGTTTGG
>CALRTW020000003.1:0-100375 GCA_943371165.1 Rhizobium sp. Q54 | reverse complement strand
GCGCGTTTTGCTGGCATCCACCAAAGAGCCTTTTTGTTGCACGTGATCGCCCAGTACTTCGCGTAAGGCTTTGTGCATGATGTGGGTGGCACTGTGGTTGCGCATGGTGTCAAAACGCTGCTGCGCATCTACCAGGGCATCCAAATGATCACCAACGCTTAACTTGCCCTCGAGTAATTCACCTTGGTGCCCAAAGACATCCGCCTGAATCTTAAATGTGTCAGCAACCTCAAAGCGGGCTGCATCATTGCGTAACTCGCCTTGATCGCCGACTTGTCCGCCCGACTCCGCATAGAACGGGGTGTTGTCCAAAACAACGACCGCAGCATCGCCTGCCTGAATCGATTGCACCGCAGCACCATCCAGGTACAAGGCAAGCACAGTGGCTTTCTCATGGCGTAATCCATCGTAACCATGAAATTGGGTTGGCACACCCTTGTACTCCAACCCTTGCGCAACTTTGAATTTGCCTGCAGCGCGCGCCTGATCACGCTGCTGTTGCATGGCCGCCTCAAAACCAGCGGCATCCACCGTGACATCGCGCTCGCGGCACACATCGGCCGTTAAATCGAGTGGAAAGCCAAAGGTGTCATGCAATCGAAATGCGGTTTCGCCATCCAGCGTTTTACTACCCCCAGCCAAAGCACCTTCGAGAATTTCCATGCCGTTGGCAATCGTTTGGAAGAAGCGCTCTTCTTCTTGCTGGATTACCGCTGCCACTTTTTCTTGGGCTTGGCGCAATTCCGGATAAGCATCACCCATCTGCTCCACCAAGGCCGGAACCAACTGATAGAAAAATGGTTTGCGTGCGCCTAGTTTGTAACCATGGCGAATCGCTCTACGCGCAATGCGGCGCAGAACATAACCACGGCCTGCATTACCTGGAATCACACCGTCCACAATCACAAAGCTACAGGCACGAATGTGATCTGCAATGACTTTTAAGGACGGGCTAGTTGCATCGCAATTACCGCCGCCCGCACTGTCTACGGCTGTTTTGGCAGCCCGCAATAAATGCACAAACAAATCAATCTCATAATTGGAATGCACATGCTGCAGCACTGCGGCAATCCGCTCGAGGCCCATACCAGTATCGACGCTAGGCTTAGGTAGTGGATGCATCACGCCCGCTTCATCGCGGTTGTACTGCATAAACACGTTATTCCAAATTTCGATGTAGCGATCACCATCCTCATCAGGACTTCCAGGGGGGCCGCCCGCTATTTCGGGGCCGTGATCATAAAAAATCTCAGTGCAAGGTCCGCACGGTCCGGTATCGCCCATCATCCAAAAATTATCGGAAGCGTAACGGGCTCCTTTGTTATCACCAATCCGAATAATGCGGTCCGCTGGAACGCCAATGACTTTGTTCCAAATTTCGTATGCTTCGTCATCCTCGGCATACACCGTTACCAACAACTTTTCTTTGGGTAGCTTCAATACTTCGGTGAGTAATTCCCATGCAAATGTGATGGCATCTTTTTTAAAGTAGTCGCCAAACGAAAAATTACCCAACATCTCAAAAAAAGTATGGTGCCTGGCGGTATAACCCACGTTATCGAGGTCATTGTGTTTGCCGCCTGCACGGATGCACTTTTGGGCGGAGGTTGCGCGCTGATATGGGCGCTTATCAAAACCCAGAAACACATCCTTAAATTGATTCATGCCCGCATTGGTAAACAACAATGTAGGATCATCCCCCGGTACAACCGGGCTCGAGGGCACGATTTGATGGCCTTTTGCGGCAAAAAAATCGAGGTAGGCTTGGCGAATTTCGGTAACTTTCATACCCTCAATTATGGCATTGACCGAATACTAGGGTAAACCCTTTATATGTGGCAGAATCTGTGCCTTACAATCGCACAACATTAAAAAAATTAAATTAGCTACGCAGTAGCTATAAGGAGCCTCGCTTTGAAGATTCGCAACCAAAGGGACTTTGGTGCCGGCATCATGTTTATTGTTGTTGGTGTCTTTTTTGCCCTTATCGCAACCCAGTACCGCATGGGCACCGCAGCCAAAATGGGCCCGGGCTATTTTCCATTCTGGCTAGGCGTCTTAATGGCCGTGATCGGACTGATTATTTTGTTCGGCTCGCTATCCAAAAAGTCCGTTGAAGAAAAAATGCCCAAGTGGGATTTTAAAATCATGCTTTGGATCACCGGGTCGGTAGTGCTCTACGGCCTTTTATTGCCCACCATGGGATTCATTGTTGCGATTTTTGCACTGGTATTTGTCTCCTCCTCAGTCAGTCATGATTTTGGCTGGAAGGGTACCGCACTCAATGCGCTCTTCCTGGTTGGATTTACCTATTTGGCGTTTGTAAAAGGACTGGGGCTGTCATTCCCGCTTTTGCCATTCTTCATGAACTAAGTTGACGAGACAAAAAAATGGAATTATTAGCTAACCTGTCACTTGGTTTTGACACGGCATTTACTCTGCAGAATTTGATGTACTGCTTTATTGGTTGCGTGCTGGGCACCTTGATTGGCGTGCTGCCAGGCCTGGGTCCAGTGGCTACGATTGCGATGCTGCTACCTGCAACCTATGCATTGCCTCCGATTGCCGCCCTAATCATGCTGGCCGGTATTTATTACGGCTCACAATACGGCGGCTCAACTACTGCGATTCTGCTCAACATACCCGGCGAAACTGCGTCGGTGGTTACCGCCATTGATGGCTACCAAATGGCACGCCGCGGTCGCGGTGGTGTGGCGCTGTTTACCGCTGGTATGGGTTCGTTTTTTGCGGGCTGCGTCGCTACACTGATTTTGGCTGCCTTTGCTGCGCCCTTAGCAGAAGTGGCCTTCAAATTCGGTCCCGCAGAATATTTTTCCTTAATGGTTCTGGGTTTGATTGGTGCGGTTGTGTTGGCATCAGGCTCGCTCCTCAAGGCGATCGGCATGATCATCTTGGGCCTTTTAATGGGACTGATTGGTACCGACGTTAATTCCGGCGTTGCGCGCTACACCTTTGACGTTCCTCAATTAAGCGATGGCATTGGTTTCGTTTCCGTTGCCATGGGTGTCTTTGGTTTTGCCGAGATCATGCAGAATTTGGAAAAGAAGGGGACCGGCGAGTCATTCTTGAATAAAGTCACCACCCTCATTCCAACGTGGAATGACATCAAGCGCATGACCCCATCGATTCTGCGTGGTACTACTATTGGCTCGATTTTAGGTATCTTGCCAGGCGGCGGCGCTGCTTTGGCGGCCTTTGGTGCCTACTCTGTTGAAAAGAAATCGTCCAAATACAGTGATGAATTTGGTAAGGGCGCAATTGAAGGTGTTGCTGGTCCAGAGGCGGCCAACAATGCTGCAGCCCAAACCTCGTTCATCCCCCTCTTGACCTTGGGCATTCCTCCTAACGCTGTGATGGCCTTGATGGTCGGCGCAATGACCATTCATAACATTCAGCCCGGTCCTCAAGTAATGACCAGCAATCCAACCCTATTCTGGGGTTTGATTGCATCGATGTGGATTGGTAACGTGATGCTGATTTTGCTGAACTTACCCCTCATTGGTATTTGGGTGAAGTTATTGCAAATTCCATACCGCTATCTGTATCCCGCAATTTTGGTGTTCTGCTGTATCGGCGTGTATACCGTGAATAACTCAATTATTGACGTGTACATCACCGCTTCCTTTGGCATCATTGGCTACTTGTTCTTCAAGTTGGGTTGCGAGCCCGCGCCACTGCTTTTGGGATTCGTGCTGGGGCCCATGATGGAAGAAAATTTCCGCCGTGCACTCTTGCTGTCGCGCGGGGATTTCACCACCTTCGTGACCCGCCCACTGTCACTTGGCTTACTGATTGCAGCAGCATTGCTGGTGATTGTGGTTATGCTTCCTGCCGTGAAGAAGAGCCGCGAAGAGGTTTTTGTCGAAGAGTAATCCGA
The DNA here is from genome assembly GCA_943371165.1 of Rhizobium sp. Q54. Classification (GTDB taxonomy): domain Bacteria; phylum Pseudomonadota; class Gammaproteobacteria; order Burkholderiales; family Burkholderiaceae; genus Polynucleobacter. Next base: position 96,477 of record CALRTW020000003.1, on the reverse strand, counting down.
TCTACTGCATCCCTTGACAAGGCCCGCAGTCACCCTGCGGGCTTTGTCTTTCTGGGCAGGCGCATTTTCTTCTCTACAATAGAGGCATGGCTATTGATAGCAAACCCCCTAAAGCGACGACTCCGCCTGTAGAGCCGTCTAATTTTCTACGTCAAATCATTGATTCCGATTTGGCCAGTGGGCGCTACCAAGGCAGAACCAATCGGGCTGGCGCAAGCGTTCCCGCCATCATTACCCGCTTTCCACCCGAACCCAACGGCTACCTGCACATCGGTCATGCGAAAAGCATCTGCCTTAATTTTGGTTTAGCCGCTGATTACAGCCTCCTACCCGGCGGCGCACGCTGCAATATGCGTTTAGATGACACCAATCCCACCAAAGAAGATGTGGAATATGCCGACAGTATTTTGGATGCGGTGCAGTGGCTTGGCTTTAACTGGAACGCGCAAGGTGAAGAGCACCTGTATCACGCCAGCGATTATTTTGATCGCCTCTACGAATTTGCTGAACTCTTAATTGAGAGCGGTAAAGCGTACGTTGATAGTCAAAGTGCGGATGCCATTCATGCCAACCGCGGTAACTTCAATCAAGCCGGCACACCCAGCCCATTTCGTGATCGCAGCCCCGCAGAAAACCTGCAACTCTTTCGCGATATGCGGGATGGGAAGTTTGCCGATGGCACTCATGTATTGCGCCTGAAGATTGATATGGCCCACCCCAATATCGTGATGCGTGATCCAGTGATTTACCGGATTCGACATGTAGAGCACCACCGTACCGGCAACACCTGGTGTATCTATCCCCTTTACGATTTCACGCACTGCATCTCCGATGCGCTTGAAAATGTATCGCACTCGATCTGTACGTTGGAGTTTGAAAACAACCGCCCCCTCTATGACTGGATTCTGAATGCACTCAAAGAGCTTGGTGTGTTCACGGAACCCTTACCTCACCAGCATGAATTCGCCCGCCTCAATTTAACGCACACCCTGACTAGCAAGCGCAAGCTATTGCAATTAGTCGAAGAAAAGAAAGTAGATGGCTGGGATGATCCACGCATGCCAACGATTGTGGGCATTCGTCGCCGTGGCTACACACCCGAAAGCATTCGTTTGTTTTGCGAGCGCATTGGCGTAGCCAAGGCCGATAGCTGGATTGATATGAGTACGCTCGAAGGGGCGCTGCGGGATGACCTAGATGCAAAAGCGCCGCGTGCGATTGCAGTCTTAAAGCCCCTCAAATTGGTGATTGAAAACATGGATCCGGGCGCCAGCGAAATCTGCTCAGCACCACGCCATCCCCATCACCCCGACTGGGGTCGCCGTGAATTTCCGTTTACGCGCGAACTCTGGATTGAAGCAGACGATTTCATGATCGAGCCGGTCAAAGGCTTTTTCCGACTGTATCCACCGATCGGTGATCAGCCGGGTAGTCGGGTGCGTTTACGTTACGGCTTTGTGATTGAATGCACTGGCTTTGAATTGGATGCGAATGGCGAAGTGACGCAAGTGCATGCGCGTTATTTTCCGGATAGCAAGAGCGGTACGCCCGGTTCCGATAATTACAAAGTCAAAGGCAATATTCATTGGGTCAGTGCGCAGCATGCGCTGGCAGCGGAGGTGCGCTTGTATGAGCACCTCTTCACTGATCCCCATCCCGATAGTGGTGAGAAGAATTTCTTAGACTACCTCAATGCCCACTCCAAAGAAGTGATCACTGCCTACTTAGAGCCTTCGATGGTGGATGCGTTGGCAGAATCCCGCTTTCAGTTTGAGCGGCATGGCTACTTTGTCGTAGATGCAATTGACTCTAAACCCGGCAAACCGATTTTTAATCGCGCGGTTGGACTAAAGGATTCTTGGAAGTAAGTTCACTCAAGAAAGCCTCGGTACTGGGGTAGCGCAGTTGTACTTTTAATTCGTTCAGGCGGTCATTACCTACACGCCTGGATTCACGCATAAAAGACCACAGCATAGGACTGACCAACTGTTGCACTTGGTCTGCCGGCAAACGCGGTGGGCGCTCCAAGCCAAATGCATCGGCAACTTGATCAAAGTAGTCACCCATTTTGGTTTGCGCACCATCGCAGGCGTTCACCACGCGCTGCGGCTTGCCGTGATAAATGGCGGCGCACACAATCCGCGCCAAATCGTCGGCCTGAATGTGATTCGAATAAGCGTCTACCTCGGGCAACAAAGCAGGTGTTCCGGCTTTTATCCGCTCCGTCGGTAATCGATTGGCATCATAAATCCCCGGAACCCTCAATATCGTGAGTCGCACGTGATGCAGCAGAGCCCATTGGCGCAATTGCCATTCAGCATCCCAGCGTCGCATCGCCCGTTCACTTTGTGGGTTTGCCGTGGTCGTTTCAATCGCATCACCACCGCCACAGTCACCATATACCCCGGTGGTACTGACATAGACCAGCTGCCTGACAGTGACTGCGCCTTGCGATAAAATCCGTAATAGGTTTTGGGTGCGCAGGTCGCTTGCGCCAGTCGTTTGTGGCGGCGCTAAATGGACCACCGTGCTGGCTAAACCACGCAGACGCCACAGTGTATCTATCTGGTCTAAGTTGCCCAGCATCGGAATAGCGCCCATTGCCCTGATTTCTGGAAAACGGCTGCTTTGTGAGGTCAATGCAAAAACGCGGTACGCCTGAAAGCGAGTGAGCTGTTGCAGTACCCGCATACCGATATCGCCGCACCCTACGATTAAAACGCGGGGGCGCTGAAATGGGGCTGCTAGAGCATGATGTGACGATGGCATACCTACTATCGTACCGATTTATTTAAAGGAATGAGATTGCCTTATCAAGTTACTCTGAAATCCAGCGGCAAACAGTTTGAGGCCAGCCCGGATGAAACCATTTTGCAAGCCGCCCTGCGGCAAGGCATTACCCTGCCCTATGGCTGCAAAAATGGTGCCTGCGGCTCCTGCAAAGGTCAGGTGACTGAGGGTTCTGTAAGTCATGGCAACCACAATGAAGGCGCCCTCACTGCCGCTGAAAAAACGGCGGGCAATGCCCTGTTTTGCTGCGCCAACGCACAAAGCGATCTGGTAATTGCAGTACGTGAGGTGCAGGGTGCTGGTGATTTATCGATTCGGAAAGTCCCTTGCCGCGTCAATGAAATCGAACACCCCAGTCCCGATGTTGCCATTCTGAAACTGCAACTGCCTGCAGCCGAACGATTTCAGTTTTTAGCGGGTCAGTACCTTGAATTTTTACTCAAAGATGGGCAACGGCGCGCCTACTCGATTGCCTCTGCGCCAGAGGCTGAAGGCCCACTAGAGCTCCATATTCGCCATACCCCAGGCGGTCTATTTACCGATTTTGTCTTTGGTGTGCCCGATAAACCCGCACTCAAACTAAAAGACATCTTGCGATTTGAGGGGCCGATGGGCAGCTTCTTTTTACGCGAAGACAGCAGTAGTCCGATTATTTTTGTGGCCGCAGGAACCGGCTTTGCTCCGATCAAATCGATCATCGAACACATGCAAGCCAAAAAAATAGAGCGTCCAATGACCCTATTCTGGGGTGGACGTCGGCCGCACGACCTGTATTTAGATGCCCTTTGCCGCAGCTGGGCCGATAGCATGCCCCACTTTAAGTATGTTCCAGTCGTTTCCCATGCGCTTCCAGAAGACCAATGGACTGGCCGAGATGGCTTTGTTCACCAGGCAGCCATGGCTGATTTCCCTGACATGCGCAGTGTTGAGGTCTATGCCTGCGGCGCGCCCGTCGTGATCAACGCGGCACGTGCTGATTTTGTCGCGGCATGCCAACTACCTAGCGACGCCTTCTTTGCTGATTCGTTTACGACTGCTGCCGATTTACTTCCTGCAAGTGCCTAATTCTAAAAACCCCAGCAGCAATCCCTGCCTTTTTGTATGATTGAGCCATGAATAAGCCGCACGACATCCCCTCTACCTCACCGAGCTCAACTGCGGTTGACAGTCACTCCGTGATGTTCATCACCCAGCGCCCTGAGCTTGTGATGACTGAAGGACTGGGTTCGTGGTTAGTTGATCACAATGGCAAACGCTACCTCGACTTTTTGCAAGGCTGGGCTGTCAATTGTTTAGGTCATAGCAATCCCGGCATGATCGCCGCGATGAATGCCCAAGCGCGTAAATTAATTAATCCAAGCCCTGCCTTTTACAACGAGCCGATGATTCGCTTATCGAATCTACTCACGGAACAGAGCTGCTTTAATCGCGTCTTTTTTGCCAATAGCGGTGCCGAAGCGAATGAGGGTGCAATTAAGTTAGCCCGCAAATGGGGGCAACTGCATAAGTCTGGCGCGCACGAGATCATCACCTTTGAGCACTCCTTTCATGGCAGAACCTTAGCCACCATGAGCGCCTCGGGTAAGCCAGGCTGGGACACCATGTTTGCGCCGCAGGTTCCTGGCTTTTTAAAAGCAGAATTAAATGACCTTGAGTCCGTTAAAAAATTAATTGGCCCTAAGACCGTAGCTGTCATGGTCGAGCCAGTGCAAGGTGAAGGTGGCGTGATACCCACCACGACTGAGTTCATGGAAGGCTTGCGTGCATTGACACGAGAGCACAAGGTGCTACTCATCGTTGATGAAGTCCAAGCAGGCTGTGGGCGTACCGGCAAACTATTTGCCTACCAGCACTACAACATCAAACCCGACATCATGACCTTAGGTAAAGGTATTGGTGGTGGCGTTCCTTTGGCTGCATTGCTAGCGACCGAGGAAGTCGCCTGCTTTGTTCCAGGTGATCAAGGCGGTACCTACAACGGCAACGCACTGATGACTGCGGTTGGTATCAGCGTCATCGAGCAACTACTGGCCCCGGGCTTTTTAGATGAGGTCGTTCGTAAGGGTGAATTACTGAGCCGTGAACTGCAAACCCTTGCAACTGAATTTAATCTCGAAGGTGAACGCGGTAAAGGTTTATTGCGGGCCCTGATGCTGGGCAGCGATATTGGGCCCAAGCTCGTTGAGATGGCGCGTGATCAGGGTCCTGAAGGCTTACTGATTAATTCCCCAAGACCCAATTTACTGCGCTTTATGCCATCGCTCGCAGTCAGCGATGCTGAGATTATGCAGATGTGCGGTATGCTGCGCGGCCTCTTACGGCAGACCCATTAAAAACTTAGTTCGTTAAGTTTTTGGGCAGTGAAAAAGTAACGTCTTCCACCACCCCTGGCAATGAACGGATTTGCCGCGGACCAAATTCCTGAATGCGCGCAACAATCGACTGCGCTAGGCTCTCTGGTGCGGATGCGCCTGCAGTTAAGCCAATCCGTTTTTTTCCTTCAAACCATTTTTCTTCCAGCTGCTCGGGTGCATCGACCATGTAGGAAGGTACGCCCAGCTTTTCAGATAGTTCCCGCAAGCGATTGGAGTTCGAGCTCGCCTTACTGCCCACCACAATAACAAGATCAACTTGCGGCGCCATGAATTTAACGGCGTCTTGGCGATTTTGCGTCGCATAACAAATATCTTGTTTGCGTGGCTTTGTAATGTGAGGAAACTTGGTGGTTAAGGCGTCAACGATTTCTTTTGTCTCATCGACCGATAAGGTGGTTTGGGTAACAAAGGCTACCTTTTCATCGGCGGGCAGATTGAGCTTGGCTACGTCTTCCAAGTCCTCTATCAAGATAATGCCTTCGCCCACCTGGCCCATCGTGCCCTCTACCTCAGGGTGGCCAGCATGACCAATCATCAAGACGGTAAAGCCTTCTTTGCACATTTTGACCACTTCCAAATGCACCTTAGTTACGAGTGGGCATGTGGCGTCATACACCTGCAAACCACGGGCTTCGGCATCGCGCCTGACTTCTTGCGAAACGCCGTGGGCACTAAACACCACAATCCCGCCGCGCGGCACTTCAGCCAACTCTTCCACAAAGACCGCGCCCTTGGTGCGCAACTCATCCACCACGTACTTGTTATGCACAATTTCATGCCGAACATAAATGGGCTTACCAAAGCGGCTCAAGGCCTCGTTCACAATATTGATCGCGCGATCAACGCCCGCGCAAAATCCCCGGGGTTGGGCGAGCAAAATTTCGGACTGATCGGTTTGGTTCATAGTGGCCTACAGAATGGCTACGATTTCTGCTTCAAAGGTAATGGACTTGCCAGCCAGAGGATGGTTGAAATCAAACCACGCGCCCTCGTCTGTCATCGATTGCAAGACACCAGCATATTGAGCGCCGCTGGGCGCATTGAATTCAATCACATCGCCTGGAGAAAAGCTCGGGGCTTCATCGGTATTGTCTTTCAAGGTTTCCATCGTGACCCACTGCACTAATTCTGGCTTGTGTAATCCAAAGCCCTCCTCGGGAGGAATCACCACCGTCCTGCGCTCGCCGGTCGTCATGCCAAACAACGCCTTTTCAAAACAGGGGGCAAATTGACCAGTACCAAACATCACCGTCGCCGGGTTGTCCTCAAAGGTGTTGATGTAGTCCTCCCCACCAGGCAAAACCAAGCGGTAGTTGAGGGTCAAGTAGGAGTCGGGTTGAACAGTCGCAGTCATCATCAGAATATTGTAGCTAGGACAACGGGCGGAGTACATTCTCCGATTTCCGAATGGCCCAAAGGCCAGCAGCCCCGAGAGAAACTGCGCCTGGCCGGCCCTGAGGCGCTCTCAGACGCCGAATTGCTGGCGATCTTCCTGCGGGTTGGCGTAAAGGGGAAAACCGCTGTAACGCTTGCTCAAGACCTTTTGGGTACTTTTGGCAGCCTTCCTCGTTTACTTAACTCAAGCGCCGAGGAAATTACCCGCTGCTACGGCATGGGAATATCCAAGTGGGCACAAATCCAGGCATCCTATGAGCTAGTCAAACGCAGCTTAGAACATGAGCTAATGCACGACTCCGTTCTGGGCTCGCCAGCACAAATGCGCGAGTTGATTCAGGCCAAAATCGGTCAGCTACCCCATGAGGTATTTCTTTGCCTTCATCTGGACTCGAAAAACCGTTTAATCGAGTGCCAGGAGCTGTTTCGGGGCTCCGTTGCACAAACAGCCATCTACCCCCGGGAAATCCTGAAAGAGGCGCTGATTCGCAATTCCAGCGCCCTGATTGTTGCCCACAACCATCCCAGCGGCGACCCCTATCCCAGTAAAAAGGACATTGAATTAACCCGCACCCTCCAGCAAGCATTGCAATGGGTTGCGATTGGTCTTTTAGACCATTGCATCGTTAGTCAGAACAGCTTCTTCTCTTTCGTGGAGGCTGGCATTATGGATATTGACCCAAATTAGTAGTGAACACTAACTTATCTATTGAATTGTAAGGAATAATCCAGTCGTATTTGGCAATCTACAAAAGGGCTGGCTCATTTAGCCATTCGCCTGCTACAATCTTCTTTTTTCGCAATTAAGGAGTCGTGTCATGGCAAAAGTTTGCCAAGTCACTGGGAAAAAGCCGATGGTTGGCAATAATGTTTCCCATGCAAACAATAAAACGAAGCGTCGCTTTTTGCCTAATCTGCAAAATCGCCGTTTCTGGGTTGAATCAGAAAATCGCTGGATCAGCCTTCGCTTAACCAACGCAGGTTTGCGTGTAATTGATAAGAATGGCATCGATGCTGTTTTAGTCGACTTGCGCGCACGCGGCCAAATCTAAAGGAATATTGAAATGGCTAAGGGCGGCAGAGAAAAGATTAAGTTAGAGTCATCAGCAGGTACTGGTCACTTCTACACAACCACCAAAAACAAACGTACCAAGCCTGAGAAGTTAGAGATCATGAAGTTCGATCCTACCGTTCGTAAGCACGTTGCGTACAAAGAGACCAAGCTGAAGTAAATTCAGTTTTATCTCAATAAAAAACCCGCTACGTGCGGGTTTTTTATTACCTCGTTTATGCGGATGACTAACTGTAGCGACGCAAGCGAATCGAGAAGTCACGCAAGGTCGATACGCCACTTTCCTCGGCCTGCTGACACCAGATGCGCAGCTGAGTTAAGAGTTGCTCGCCAGTCGCGTTGGAGCGACTCCACAGCGCCTGCAAATCACGGCGCATTTCAATCATCTTGCGCAGTTGTGCATTTTGCTGAATTAACTCTTCTAGCTTGTGCTTTTCGGCAGCCGTCAGTTGGACCTCATCCTTACAGAGCCATGTGCGCGCATCATTCAAATGGACAGCAAGCTCTTGCATGTGCTGCACTTCGCTCGTGAAGAACTTCTTTAAAGATTTGCTGTAGCGCGCCATCACTTCATAACGATTGGCGATGACAGCCTCTAGCGTATCTTGGTCTGCAGGGCGTACCTCCGACAGCACTGGCTTGGGTGGCACCTTTTTTACAGTAGCTAAACCAACGGCACTCATCATCTGAATATAGAGCCAGCCAATATCAAACTCATACCACTTGTTCGACAGCTTTGCGCTAGTGGCATAGGTGTGATGGTTGTTATGCAACTCTTCGCCGCCAATCAAAATACCCCACGGTACGATGTTGCGGGAGGCGTCTTCATTGTTGAAATTGCGGTAGCCCCAAAAGTGGCCAATACCATTAATCACGCCAGCAGCGGTAATGGGAATCCACAGCATTTGTACTGCCCATACCGTTGCTCCAATCGCACCAAACAAGAATAGGTCGATGATCATCATGAGCGCAACGCCCTGCCAAGAAAACTTGGAATAGATATTGCGTTCAATCCAGTCATCGGGCGTGCCATGACCAAACTTTTGCAGAGTCTCTTGATTACTTGCCTCGGTTTTGTAGAGTTCAGCGCCGCGTGACAATACGGTATTGATACCTAAAACCTGCGGGCTATGGGGATCATCAATGGTTTCGCATTTGGCGTGGTGCTTGCGGTGAACTGCGGCCCACTCTTTGGTGACCATGCCGGTGGTAAGCCAAAGCCAGAAGCGGAAAAAATGGGCAGCAATCGGATGCAAATCGAGCGCACGGTGCGCTTGGCAGCGGTGCAGAAAAATGGTGACGCCAGCAATGGTGATGTGCGTTAACGCCAAGGTAAACAGCACAATTTGCCACCAAGCCCAATCAAGGTAGCCATGGGCCAACCACTGGATCAATCCATCGTGCAAGGCAGTTATGTCAAAGCTAGAGTTCAAAGCATCCCCTAAACGGAATCAGTAACCCTCTATTTTAAGCTTTTCGCCTAAAAATTGCCGCGAAGAAACCATCGGTGCCATGTAAATGGGGCCATAGCTGCCACCAGGGGTTATCTGGACTCGTCCCAATCGGCTGCACGCCATCCAAAAAGTGGTCTTTGAGTACTTCAGCAGCAGGAATTAACTCAAACTCAGGGTGTTTTTCTAAAAACTGTAAGGCAATGGCCTGATTTTCTTGGGGTAATAAGCTGCACGTTGCATAGACCAAACGGCCGCCGGGTTTTAGTAGGCGACTGGCTGAAGCCAGAATGCTGGCTTGCTTTGCATTCAGTTCAGCAACCGCAGCAGGCGTTTGCCGCCACTTCAAATCGGGATTGCGGCGCAAGGTACCAATACCACTGCAAGGGGCATCTACTAGTACTCGATCGATCTTGCCAGCCAAGCGCTTGACCTTCGAATCATTCTCGCTATCGATCCATACTGGGTGCACATTGGATAGTCCACTACGAGCTTGGCGAGGCTTCAAATTAGCAAGCCTCCGCTCCGACGTATCAAAGGCATACAGGCGCCCAGTCGAGCGCATTAAGGCGCCCAAGGCCAAGGTCTTGCCGCCAGCGCCTGCACAAAAATCCACTACCATCTCGCCGCGCTTGGGGCCCAGTAAATGGCAAAGTAATTGACTGCCTTCGTCCTGCACTTCAAAAAGACCTTCCTTAAACCAGCTGGAATTCTGCAATGCAGGCTTACCCATAATCCGAATGCCATCCGGCGAAAAAGGCGTTGCTACAGCTTGATAGCGACCACCCAATGCATTCATTTCTTCGAGCAGCGTATCGCGATTGGCCTTAATGGTGTTGACGCGCAAGTCCAGGAGCGCTGGGCGCATCAATGCGATCGCGAGCTCTTGACGCTGGGCTTCGCCGGGCGATGATTCAAATGCATTCCACAGCCATTCAGGCAAGTTGTTGCGCACCATCGGCGCCAAGGTATCGCGATCGAGTTCAGAGTAGCGTTTGAGCCAGTCATATTCACTGGGCTGAATAACGTGAGCCAAGTCGGCTAGCGCGCTCTCTGGGCGATTGGCAGAGCCAAGACCGCCTTCAGACAATGCGGACATCATGCCAAGCAGAGCAAGGCGCCTTGCTTGGGTTCCGCTCCCACTCGAAGCAAACTGCGACATCTCATTTTTACGGCGCAGAATAGCAAAGGCACTCTCGGCAATTAAGGCGCGATCACGATTACCGAGTTGGGGCTCCGCACGAAAGTAGCGACTGACCACGCGATCCGAGGGCTGATCAAAACTCAAGAGCTCAGGAAGCAGGCGCTCTAAATGGGCGGCATGTTGGGGCAAGGCTTTGGCATGGGAGAAATTCTTCTGCCCACTCACGGGAGCAGCCTCAGGACCGCGTCGCTGGGGACGGCTTTGCGTCCTAGCACCAGAGGATGGGGATCGATCGGATGCTCTACTGCGGGTCGGCTTGGCGCCGCGCTCGGGTCTAGCTTTACTCATGGGTAAACAACTGCGACTCTGGGGGTTGCACCTTCACTTGATTTCCTTCTATTCGCAATCGACCGTCAAGGAACCATTTTACGGCCCGCGGATAGATTTGATGCTCCATTTGCAAAACCCGTGCAGCCAATTGCGCTGCCGAATCGCCTGGAAGCACAGGAACAGTGGCTTGGCAGATGATGGGGCCCTCATCCACCCCCTCGCTAACAAAGTGCACGCTGGCACCATGCGTCTCCACTCCTGCCTCCAAAGCCCGTTCGTGGGTATGCAAACCGGGGAAGCTGGGCAGCAGGGATGGGTGAATATTGATCAACTTTCCGGCGTAATGCCGAATAAACTCGGGCGTCAAGATGCGCATAAATCCAGCCAAAACCACTAAATCCGGCTTGAGAAGGTCGATTTGCTGCATTAATGCCCGATCAAATGCAGCCCGGTCTGGGTAGGCTTTGTGATCCAGAGCGAGCGCAGGAATGCCCTCGGAGCGAGCAAAATCAAGGCCCTTGGCTTCAGGGCGATTGGCTATCACCCCACTAAATTGGACTGCCCAATTCTCTTTTTGAGCTGTTTTGACGATGGCCTCGAAATTCGATCCGCGCCCAGAGATTAAGGTAACGATGGAGTGCATGCCCACAATATAATTCAAGGCTACCCTGAAAGCGACTAGTGAACGTATTCCGAGGCTCTGCCCACCTTCGTGCCGCACCCCCTTGTGCTCTGACCATCGGTAATTTCGATGGCGTGCATCGGGGTCATCACGCCCTGCTCCAGGCCCTGACTAAGGGTGCGCGCGCCCGTGGCCTTGCATCCTGTGTGATGACGTTTGAGCCACACCCCAAAGAATTTTTTACTCCCGCTGAGGCGCCGCCCCGCATCTTAAATTTGCGGGATAAGTTAGCTGCCTTTGCCGACATCGGTATTGACCGCGTCATCATTGAGCGCTTCAATGCTGCTTATGCCAAGCTGACCCCGGAACAATTTGTTGCTGAAATTCTGCTGCAGCGCCTGAACACCAAATGGATTTTGATTGGCGATGATTTCTGTTACGGCGCAAAACGCGCCGGTGACTTTGCCAGCCTCAAGCGTGCCGGTGAGGAATTTGGTTTTGAGGTTTCGAATATCAATACTGTTTTAGAGAATCAAGAACGCATCTCCAGTTCAGCGCTGCGTAGCGCATTAGCCGAAGGCGATATGGCCAAGGCGACTCTACTACTGGGCAGACCATACATGATTTCTGGGCACGTGATTTATGGTCGTCAACTCGGCAGAACACTGGGTTTTCCTACCTTGAACCTCGCTGTAGCAAATCACCTGAACGAACGAAAGCCTGCCATGACTGGCATCTTTACCGTCCTCGTTCATGGCCTTGGAGACACTCCATTGCCAGGCGTTGCCAGCCTGGGAGTCAGGCCGACGGTAGAAGATGCCGGGCGTGTTTTACTTGAGGTGCATTTATTTGATTTCAACGCCCAGGTGTATGGCCGCATTATTCGCGTTGAACTCTTAGAAAAAATGCGGGACGAGGCAAAATACCCTGACCTCGACTCGCTGCAGTCTGCTATCCAAAACGATGCGCAATGTGCGCGTGATTATTTCCAGAAAAAAGTCCATGTCTGATAAATCCAATTCTTATCCCGTTAACCTTCTGGAAACCGCCTTTCCGATGCGCGGTGACTTACCCAAGCGTGAGCCGCAATGGGTAGCGCAGTGGCAAAAAAATAAACTCTACGAAGCCATTCGGGCGGCGCATGCAGGGCAACCCAAATTCATCCTGCACGATGGCCCCCCATACGCCAATGGCGATATTCACATTGGTCATGCGGTCAATAAGATTCTCAAAGACATGATCGTCAAATCCCGCTGGCTGATGGGTTTTGACGCTGCCTACGTTCCCGGCTGGGACTGCCACGGCATGCCGATTGAAATCCAAATTGAAAAAAAGTTTGGTAAAAATTTACCCACTGCCGAAGTCCAAGCCAAAGCACGCGAATACGCTAACGAGCAAATTGCGAAACAGAAAACCGACTTTGAGCGCTTGGGCGTTCTGGGCGACTGGAACAACCCCTACCTCACCATGAACTACCGCAATGAGGCGGATGAGATTCGTGCGCTCGGCTCCATTTGGAAAAAGGGCTATGTTTTCCGTGGTCTGAAACCGGTTAACTGGTGCTTTGATTGCGGCTCTGCACTTGCCGAAGCCGAGGTCGAGTACCAAGATAAAACCGACCCTGCGGTCGATGTTGGTTTTGCGTTTGATGATGCTCAGCGAGGCAGCTTAGCCAAGGCGTTTGGCCTCCCACACTTGCCAGAGAAAAAAGGCATGGTCGTGATCTGGACCACCACACCGTGGACACTTCCTGCTAACCAGGCACTGAATGTCCACCCCGAGCTGGAATACGCCTTGGTCGAGACGGATCAAGCCCTGCTTATTTTGGCTAAAGACCGCGTCGAAATTTGCCTGCAAGAATACGGTCTTGAAGGCAAGATTATTGCGACTTGTGCTGGCCAAAAATTAGCCGGCATCTCGTTTTGGCATCCGCTCGCATCGCTCGATGAAGGCTACCGTCGCCTCTCGCCGATCTATCCAGCAGAGTACGTCACGCTCGATACGGGTACCGGCCTAGTGCACTGCTCACCCGCCTATGGTGAGGAAGACTTTAAGTCGTGCAAAGCCAATGGCTTAGTCGATAAGGATATTTTGAATCCAGTGATGGGCAATGGTGTTTATGCCTCCTGGCTGCCCCTGTTTGCCAATGAATTTGTCTGGAAAGCCAACCCAAAAATTGTGGAAGCGCTACGCAGCGCTGGCAGTCTTTTAAAAGACAAATCGTATAGCCACTCCTACATGCATTGCTGGCGCCATAAAACGCCGATCATTTATCGTGCCACCTCACAGTGGTTCGCTAGCATGGATAAAAAACCGGCCGATGGCAAAGCCAGCTTGCGTGAAGCTGCCCTAGAAGGCATCAACAATACGCAGTTCTATCCTGCCTGGGGTAAGCAACGCCTGCACAGCATGATTGCCAACCGCCCAGACTGGACCTTGTCGCGCCAACGCCAATGGGGCGTACCGATGGCCTTCTTGGTGCACAAAGAAACAGGTGAGCCACATCCCCGCACAGCTGAACTCTTAGAAGAAATTGCCAAGCGCGTTGAAAAAAATGGCATTGAGGCCTGGCAAAAACTCGATGTGGCTGAGTTGCTCGGCGAAGAAGCCGCTCTCTATGAAAAGAACCGCGACACCTTAGACGTGTGGTTTGATTCGGGGACAACCCACTGGCATGTGATTCGCGGCTCACACCGTAATGAGCTCTATCGTCCCGAAGCGGAGAACGCCGATGGCCGTTTGGCTGACTTGTATTTAGAGGGCTCAGACCAACACCGCGGTTGGTTCCACTCTTCACTACTCACTGGGGCCATGCTCGATGGCAAGCCGCCCTACAAGGCATTGTTGACCCACGGTTTCACGGTCGATGGCCAAGGTCGCAAAATGAGCAAATCCGTAGGCAACGTCATCGCACCCCAACAGGTGGCCGATAAGTTAGGCGCTGAAATCATTCGCCTTTGGGTTGCTTCCACTGACTACTCAGGCGAGATGACCATCTCCGATGAAATTCTGAAGCGGGTGGTTGAAAGCTATCGCCGCATGCGCAACACCTTGCGTTTCTTGCTGGCGAACTTGGCTGACTTTGATCCAATCCAGCACAGCATGCCGAGCACAGAATGGCTGGAAATCGACCGCTATGCCGTCGCTTTGGCAAATCAATTGCAAGAGGAGATCCAGGCGCACTACCAGGCCTACGAATTCCAACCCGCGGTTGCACGCATGTTGACCTTCTGCTCCGAAGATCTCGGTGGCTTTTACTTGGATATTCTGAAGGATCGCCTGTATACCAGTGCACCCAATTCCAAAGAGCGACGTGCGGCGCAAAATGCCCTATTCCACATTACCCGCAATCTGCTGAAATGGCTGGCCCCCTTCCTGTCCTTTACCGCAGAAGAAGCGTGGGCATCCTTTCCCCATGGATCTGAGAACAAAAATAATGGCTCAATCTTTATCGAAGAGTTCGGCACATTCCCCGATGTCGCCAATGCTGCTGAGTTGCTCGCCAAATGGAATCGCATTCGAGAGATTCGCTCTGAAGTAACCAAAGCCATTGAAATTGAACGCGAAGCAGGCCATGTCGGCTCATCGCTGCAAGCAGAACTCACCATCAAAGTCGATGATGTCGACTTTGCCATCCTGCACTCTCTGGAAGACGATCTGCGCTTTGTCACCATCACGTCCAGCGCCAACATTGAACTCAGCAGTGCGGGACTTGAGGTTCTGGTCCGCGCAAGCCAATACAAAAAATGTGGTCGCTGTTGGCACCATACCGCAGACGTGGGTGCAGATCCTGCGCACTCCGAACTCTGCGGTCGCTGCGTCAGCAATTTATTTGGTAGCGGCGAGCACCGTGCATTCGCTTAACAAGATCGTATCGCCGTGAGCGCCAAGGCTGATCCCCACAATAAGCGCCGTTTTTATGGCTGGCTCAGTTTGGCCTGCCTTGTCCTCGTTTTAGATCAAGCAAGCAAATTATGGGCACAAACGACACTGCAGTTTGCTGTGCCCGTCCCCGTTACCAGTTTTTTAAACTGGTTCTTAATTTACAACCCGGGCGCTGCGTTTTCTTTTTTGGCCAGCAGTGGTGGTTGGCAGCGCTGGTTCTTCACCGTACTGGGTACGGCCGCAGCTATTTTTATGATTTGGTATTTACGACGCCACCAACACGAGACCTTACTCGCATTTGCGATTAGCTTTATTTTGGGCGGCGCAGTCGGCAACGTGATTGATCGCCTTGTCTATGGCGCCGTCGTGGACTTTATCGATCTGCACTATGGGCAGTGGCATTGGCCTGCATTTAATCTGGCCGATAGCGCCATTGTGCTCGGTGCAGTCCTGATTATTTGGGGTGAAATCCGTCCCAAAAGAGCATCAACTCCCACCTAATCTAGCCATTCCGCTCAAACCCGTTTAATCTTCGACTATGCAGTCACTTCTCCATAAAAAAATTGTTCTCGGCATCTCTGGCGGGATAGCGGCCTATAAATCCGCTGAACTCGCCCGTCTACTAATGCAAGAAGGGGCAAGTGTTCAGGTCGTCATGACCGAGGCTGCAACCCAGTTCATCACGCCTGTGACCATGCAGGCCCTAACCGGTAATCCCGTGTTCACGAATCAATGGGATGCGCGCATCAATAACAACATGGCCCACATTGAGTTATCGCGCGCTGCGGATGCGATTTTGATTGCGCCTGCTAGCGCCGATTTGATGGCCAAGCTATCCCTCGGCCTTGCTGACGACCTCCTCACTACCCTATGCCTCGCGCGCGACTGCCCCTTGCTCTTGGCGCCTGCGATGAACTTGCAAATGTGGCAACACCCCGCAACCGTGCGCAGTGCGGAGCGCTTGCGTAGTGATCGGGTTGAATTACTCGGCCCTGCTAGCGGCGCCCAAGCCTGTGGTGAAGTGGGTATGGGCAGAATGCTTGAGCCTGCTGAAATCACCGAACAGTTCATTGCCTTCTTTCAGAAAAAAGTATTGGCAGGTAAGCGCGTGTTAATTACTGCAGGGCCTACCTTTGAAGCAATTGATCCGGTACGGGGCATCACTAATCGCAGCTCCGGCAAGATGGGCTTTGCGATTGCTAGAGCTGCCTTGGAAGCTGGTGCAGAAGTGCATCTGATTACCGGCCCATGTGAGTTAGATACTCCTCTTCTTGCTACAGGAAAAATCCAACGGACTGATGTGGTGTCGGCCAAAGAGATGTATGAGGCAGTGATGGCCTCGCCCAATTGCGATCTATTTTTTGGAGTCGCTGCAGTAGCAGACTGGGCCATCGCCAACCCCTCCAAAGAAAAGATCAAGCGCCAGGGTAGTAGTAAATCGCTACCGAACATCGAGTTTGCGCCCAATCCCGATATTTTGTTGACCATGGCTCAGTCTGCCAAAAAGACCAAGGGCAAACCACATCCCTACTGTGTTGGTTTTGCGGCTGAATCGACCAAACTGGAAGAACACGCAGATGACAAGCGCAAGCGTAAGGGTATCCCGCTGATTGTTGGCAACATTGGTCCCGATACCTTTGGTAGCGACCTCAATCAACTGCTCCTGATTCATGAGCGGGGTAGCAAGAAATTAGTAAAAGCTCCAAAACTACAGCTAGCCCGTCAACTTATTCAATTTGTTGCAACCCAACTCTAAAAACACCATGCAAACACTGCAAGTCAAAATTCTCGATGAACGCATGCGCAATCAAATGCCCAGCTATGGAACCCCCGGTAGTGCCGGCCTAGATCTGCGTGCATGCATCGATGCCGCAATCGAGATTGCTCCCGGACAAACGGTATTGGTACCAACTGGCTTATCCATCTACGTGGAAGATCCACGCTACGCAGCACTCATCCTGCCGCGCTCGGGCCTCGGCCATAAACATGGGATTGTTTTAGGTAACCTCGTGGGCTTAATTGACTCGGATTACCAAGGGCAACTCATGGTGAGCACCTGGAATCGCAGCAGTACGCCCTTTGCTCTAGAACCGATGGAGCGCTTAGCGCAGCTCGTTATCGTCCCAATACAGCAGGTGGAGCTCAAGATAGTAGAGGAGTTCGCTGAAAGCAGTCGTGGTACAGGCGGGTTTGGAAGTACGGGTCGAGCCTAAAAGAAAAAACACCAGCTTAAGAGCTGGTGTTTTTTATTACAAGGTAGCGTGTTTAAAAGTTAGATTTCCTCAGCAGGCGCTACATCGGTCTTGCTAGCCTTCGTTGGTGGGGTAGCCTGATGAATATCCAGCAATACCTTGCCATCCGCATTAATCCCGACCGCAACCGTACCGCCTTGCGCCAAGCGTCCAAAGAGCAATTCATCTGCAAGGGCTTTGCGGACGGTGTCCTGAATAATGCGCTGCATTGGCCTTGCGCCCATTAGCGGATCAAAACCGTGTTTCGCTAAATGTGCTCGCAATTCAGGACTGAAGGTGGCATCGACTTTCTTCTCATGCAATTGCTCTTCGAGCTGCATTAAGAACTTGTCTACTACCCGCATGATGATGGTCTCATCCAAGGCCTTAAAGGACACAATCGCATCTAAGCGGTTACGGAACTCTGGCGTGAAGAACTTCTTGATATCGGCCATCTCATCGCCAGACTCACGTGCATTGGTAAAGCCAATGACCGACTTCTGCATGGCTTCAGCACCAGCATTGGTAGTCATGATGATGATGACGTTGCGGAAATCCGTCTTGCGGCCGTTGTTATCAGTCAGCGTGCCATGATCCATGACCTGCAAAAGAATATTGAAAATATCTGGATGGGCTTTTTCAACTTCGTCGAGCAGCAGTACGCAATGAGGTTTCTTGTTGACTGCCTCGGTTAACAAACCGCCCTGGTCAAAACCAACATAGCCTGGAGGCGCGCCGATTAAACGGCTCACCGCATGGCGCTCCATGTACTCGGACATATCAAAGCGCAGTAACTCAATGCCAAGGATGTACGCCAGTTGTTTTGCAACCTCAGTCTTACCAACACCGGTTGGGCCCGAGAATAAAAAGGAGCCAATGGGACGGTCAATCTTGCCAAGGCCGGCGCGCGTCATCTTAATTGCGCTGGCTAATGCTTCGATCGCTGGATCTTGACCAAACACAACGCTCTTAATATCGCGATCCAAGGTTTGTAATTTACTGCGGTCGTCAACCGTGACGGATTGCGGTGGTATGCGCGCAATCTTGGCCACAATCTCCTCAATCTCAGGACGGCCAATGGTTTTCTTCTGCTTTGATTTAGGCAAGATACGTTGGGCTGCGCCTGCTTCATCAATCACATCAATTGCTTTATCCGGCAAATGGCGATCATTGATGTAGCGCGAGGACAATTCAGCAGCAGCAACCAAGGCGGCAGAAGCGTATTTCACGCTATGGTGCTCTTCAAAGCGGGACTTCAGACCGCGCAAGATTTGCACCGTCTGATCAACCGTCGGCTCGACCACATCGACTTTTTGGAAGCGACGCGCCAGTGCAGCATCTTTCTCAAAAATGCTGCGGTATTCCGTAAAGGTAGTCGCACCAATGCACTTGAGCTGACCGTTCGATAAAGCGGGCTTGAGTAAATTACTCGCATCCAAGGTTCCGCCCGAAGCGGCACCCGCACCAATTAAGGTGTGAATCTCGTCGATAAATAAAATACCGTTGGAATTATCTTTGAGGGCTTTGAGCACGCCTTTCAAGCGCTGCTCAAAATCACCGCGGTATTTAGTGCCCGCAAGCAGTGCGCCCATATCCAGCGAGTAGACCGTGGCATTTGCCAAAATATCTGGCACTTCGCCCTTGGTAATCCGCCATGCCAAGCCTTCCGCAATCGCGGTTTTACCCACGCCGGCCTCACCCACTAACAGCGGATTATTTTTACGACGACGGCAGAGCACTTGTACTACGCGCTCGACTTCACTGTCGCGCCCAATCAGGGGATCAATCTTGCCTTGGCGTGCCATGGCATTGAGGTTTTGTGTGAACTGGTCGAGTGGGCTTTCTTTACCGCTAGCCGCTGACTCTTCAGTCTCTTGGCTTGGATCGGCCGCCTTTGCTGGCTCGACCTGATCTTTACGAATGCCGTGGCTAATAAAGTTGACTACATCTAAACGGGTAACGCCTTGCTGCTGCAAGAAATACACCGCATGCGAATCTTTTTCGCCAAAAATGGCAACGAGGACATTGGCGCCGGTTACTTCCTTCTTACCGTTGGAAGTCGATTGCACATGCATGATCGAGCGCTGAATCACCCGCTGAAATCCCAGCGTCGGCTGTGTATCCACTTCCTCGGTGCCAGGCACAACTGGGGTGTTGTCATTAATAAAGTTTTTAAGCTGAGCACGCAGCTCAGCAATGTTCACTGAACATGCTTTTAGGACTTCCACTGCAGTCGCGTTATCCAGGAGCGCAGCCAGAAGATGTTCGACGGTGATGAACTCGTGCCGCGCGGCCCGCGCATCAACAAACGCCATGTGCAAGCTCACTTCTAATTCTTGGGCAATCATGCTTCCTCCATAGTGCACTGTAGTGGGTGACCCGCTTCACGGGATAGCTCAACAACCTGGTGCACTTTGGTGGCAGCGACGTCACGGGTAAAGATTCCGCAAACGCCTTTGCCAGCCAAATGAACCTGAAGCATGATCCGGGTGGCCGTCTCATGATCCTTATTAAAGTACTCCTGAATCACCATCACCACGAACTCCATGGGGGTGTAATCATCGTTTAGAAGCATCACTTTGAACATGGCAGGGGCTTTGAGCTTCTCCGCCTGTTTTTCGAGTAATGCGGTGTCGCCGATACCCGGGACAAGAGGGTTGGTATTGCCTGGAATTTTGATTGCGCGACTCATATGAACCATTCTAAACACAAGGCAGAAACCTTGACTCAAACCACGTTATGTTGCAAAAAAACGGCAAAAACCGGGGTTAATGATCATATGGGGACGATTTTGGAGATAAAAAGGGGTTTCTCCTAGTACGAATAACACCATAACTCCTTGACACCCCTGCCAAAAGGGCAAACAATCAGGGTAGTGCTTCAAGTTGAGGTTCTATTAGGCGTGTTTTGGAGTGAGACTGATTAAAAGGTATTCCCCCCATTTTCACGGTTGTTTCAAGTTTATGTAATGGAGTTCGCATGGCGACCGGAGTTGTTAAGTGGTTTAATGATGCAAAAGGTTTCGGGTTTATTAAACCTGATGATGGTGAAGAAGAGCTGTTCGCGCATTTCAGCGCGATTACTATGGGCGGTTTTAAAACCCTCAAAGAAGGCCAAAAGGTAACGTTTGACATTACCCAAGGTCCTAAAGGCAAACAAGCGACCAATATTCAAGGCGCTTGATCACTGTCCTTGATCAAATTAAAAACCCAGGGTGATCTCTGGGTTTTTTTTTCGCCCTGATTTTTTGTTAACTCACTTCTTTATTTAGAATGCAGCCATGCTGACTTTCATTCGCCACACTCTTTTCGCTGGATTACTCGCGCTGACAACGGGCCTGAGTCTGGCCCAAAATATTAATACCAGTCTTCCCATTGTTGAGCTAAAGACGAGCATCTATCGCATACAGGCTGAGGTAGCCAGTACGCAGCAAGCACGGCAGATTGGACTCATGAATCGCACCTCCATGCCAACCGACTCTGGCATGCTGTTTATCTTTGATCAAAAAGCGACGCATTGCTTTTGGATGAGCAACACCAAGATACCCTTGGCGATTGCCTTTATTGCCGATGATGGCAAGATCGTCAACATTGAAGAGATGCAGGCAGAGACCTTGAATAATCACTGCCCTAAGGCGCCCGTTCGCTATGCCTTAGAGATGAACCGACAATGGTTTAGTCAGCGGGCAATTGGCCCTGGTAGCGTGATCCAGGGCTTGCCGCGCCAATAAATTAATCGAAGTGGCAAACGTAATGCACGGGTGATTCTGCACGGATCACAAAGAAACCTCCTGCGGCAACCTCCCAACGTTGACCTGCGGCGAACGTTTGTTCAGGCGCTCCGTTGATGCTCACATAAGCCGTACCATCAACTACTTCCATGACTTCGCGGGTGCTCAAGTCAAAACGAAGGGTGCTCGGCAATACAACACCCACCGACTTACGGGTGCCATCAGCCAACGTAACGGTATGCGATACGCACTTGCCATCAAAGTAGACGTTGGCTTTTTTTCCTACGGAGACGTGATCGAATTGCATGGTGGTGTTCTTTATCTGAATTTAAATACGTATTTAGGGAAGGATGAACTTACTACTTGGAGGCGCGTTTGCGTTTTGCAATTTCAGCAATGCGCATACGTAAGGCGTTGAGCTTAATAAATCCACCTGCATCGGCTTGGTTGTATGCGCCACCATCGTCATCAAACGTGGCGATGTTTTGATCAAACAAGGTGTTGGCAGAGTCCCGTGAAATCACCGAGACAGATCCTTTATAGAGCTTTAAGCGCACTACGCCGTTGACGCTGGTTTGGGTATGGTCAATTAAAGTCTGCAGCGCCAAGCGCTCTGGTGACCACCAATAGCCGTTGTAAATCAAACTGGCGTAGCGAGGCATTAAATCATCTTTGAGATGAGCCACTTCGCGATCGAGCGTAATGCTCTCAATACCACGATGGGCTTTGAGCAAAATCGTGCCGCCGGGGGTTTCATAGCAGCCACGGCTCTTCATACCGACAAAGCGGTTTTCGACTAAATCGAGGCGGCCAATGCCGTGCTTGCCACCCAAACGATTGAGCTCAGCCAAGAGCTCATGGGGCTTGTAGGCTTTGCCATTAATGGCTACTGGGTCACCCGCACGGAATTCAATCTCAATGATCTCTGCTGCATCGGGTGCATTTTCAGGGGAAACCGTCCAACGCCACATCGATTCTTCTGCCTCGGCATTGGGATTCTCGAGATGGCGACCTTCAAAGCTGATGTGCAGTAAGTTGGCATCCATGGAGTAAGGGGCGCCACCTTGCTTGTGCTTCATCTCGACCGGAATACCATGTTTTTCTGCATAGGCGAGGAGTTTTTCGCGGGACAACAAATCCCATTCACGCCACGGCGCAATGACTTTGATCCCTGGCTCGAGTGCGTAATAGCCCAGCTCAAACCGAACCTGGTCATTGCCCTTGCCCGTCGCGCCGTGCGAAACCGAATCGGCCTTCACCTGGCG
This sequence comes from Rhizobium sp. Q54, assembly GCA_943371165.1. GTDB lineage: Bacteria > Pseudomonadota > Gammaproteobacteria > Burkholderiales > Burkholderiaceae > Polynucleobacter. The sequence continues at coordinate 74,187 of CALRTW020000003.1, read as the reverse complement.
CGCAATCTCAATTTGCCGTTTCGCAATTAAGGGGCGAGCAATCGAGGTGCCCAATAAATACTCGCCTTCGTATACCGTATTGGCTCGGAACATCGGGAATACAAAGTCACGGACAAACTCTTCACGTAAATCATCGATAAAGATGTTTTCTGGCTTGATGCCAAATTGCAGCGCTTTAGTGCGGGCTGGCTCAAGCTCTTCGCCCTGCCCCAGATCAGCGGTAAAGGTCACGATTTCACAGTGGTAAGTATCTTGTAACCACTTCAAGATCACACTGGTATCTAAACCACCCGAGTACGCTAAAACTGCTTTTTTAATTTCCGACATGATGTAGGTGTTCGCTTTACGTAAAAATTTGATTCAAGTGCTATTTTAAAAAAGGAATGCCAAGACGGCAATGCATTAATCCAGGCGGCCGCACAAGAGGTACTCCATTAATGCCTTTTGGACATGCAGGCGATTTTCAGCCTCTTCCCAGACAACGCTCTGCGGGCCGTCGATCACAGAGGCCGATACTTCCTCGCCTCGATGGGCTGGCAGGCAGTGCATAAAGAGTGCATTGGGCTTAGCCAAGGCCATCAAGCTATCCGAGACCATCCAGTTTTTAAACGCCGCCATTCGGGAGGTGTTTTCATCCTCAAAGCCCATGCTCGTCCAAACATCGGTGCTCACGAGGTCAGCGTCTTTGCATGCGTCCTCGGGGCTATTGCAAACCGTCAGGTGCTTGGCTGCCGCAGCACTTAAACGAGCGGGATCAAGGGTGTATCCATTGGGCGCAGAAAAGCGCACCTGAAAGCCCAATACTTCAGCCGCCTGAATCCAGGTATAGGCCATGTTGTTCGCATCGCCCACCCACGCAACCGTTTTTCCCGTAATCGGGCCGCGCGCCTCTACAAAAGTAAAGATATCGGCCAATACCTGGCATGGGTGAAACTCGTTGGTCAGGCCATTGATAACCGGGACCCGTGAGTTTGCCGCAAAGCGCTCGATGATGTCTTGGCCAAAGGTACGAATCATGATGATGTCGGTCATGCGAGAAATGACTTGAGCGGCATCCTCGACGGGTTCGCCACGACCCAATTGGGTATCGCGCGTATTCAGGTAAACCGCATGACCACCGAGTTGGTGAATGCCCGCCTCAAATGAGAGCCGCGTACGAGTTGACTGTTTTTCAAAAATCATCGCCAAGGTGCGATCATGCAAAGGATGCCAGGTTTCATAGCTCTTGAATTTGGTCTTGAGCCAAGCAGAGCGCGCGAAGAGGTAATCGTATTCGCTGCGCGTCAGATCAGTGAATTGCAAATAATGCTTCAGTTGGCCTGGCAATTGGGGCTTTGCTAAAGAGGTATTCATGAGGCTCTCCGAGGAGTTTGTATTGATCTCATTTTCAAAACACGACGCCTTCATCAATGGGGCGATTAAATGCAATCTGCACTGTTAAGCTATAGGGTAACGTGGTACAAATGCTCCAACTAAGATACCCATCCATTTGAAACACAAAAAACTGTTTATCCAAGGCGTTACATCGACCGGCAAGCCATTTCGGCCAAGTGATTGGGCTGAGCGACTCTGCGGGGTCATGGCTTCATTCCGGCCGCCTGGCGATCATGCTGATCCGCGCTTTACCTTTTCACCCTACGCAAGGCCGGTTCAAATTGCACAGATCAAATGCGTCGTGATAGACACTCGACTGCATGAACTCGACCCGCGCGCCCTCGACTTTGTTCTCAACTTTGCCAAAGACAATGATTTGGCCATCGAAGAAGCATGTGAATTCGAACCTAAATCACAAACCCATACTTAAAAAGCAAAACCCGCCCTAATTAGGAGCGGGCTATGGCTGGGTACTACTAAACAAACAAAAACGTCTTAGGCTGCCATCGCCTTAATCGCTGCAGACAAACGGGACTTTTGACGAGCCGCGGTGTTTTTGTGTGCAATTTTCTTGTCTGCAATTTTGTCGATGGTTGCTTGCGCAGCGACAAATACTTTCGCAGCAGCTGCTTTATCGCCGGTATCGATTGCTTTGCGCACAGCCTTAATGGAAGTGCGAAGCTTCGAGCGCAAACTGGAGTTGTGCTCGTTCTGTTTTACTGCTTGCCTGGCGCGCTTGCGTGCCTGTGCGGTATTGGCCATGTTTAAACCTACCTCTGTAATTTCAATGGGTTAAATCGTTCGATAGCAAGCTGATTAAATTGCCTTTACAAGGTAAATCCTCTTTTTGAGGGTTTTCTTGTGGATTGCTTTAGTCAGATCACCAAAACCCAAGATTTTACCTGAAAGCAGTTAAAAAGCCCAGTTGCCTGATAAATAGGTGAAAATTGACCCATGAACCTGCTCTCCGCTGCCGCCAAGGTTAGCTCCTTCACCATGCTATCGCGCATTACAGGGCTTTTACGCGAAACCCTGATTGCCCGTAGTTTTGGGGCTTCCGAGTGGACAGACGCCTTTAATGTGGCCTTTCGGCTGCCCAATCTGCTCCGTAGGCTCTTTGCCGAGGGGGCATTTTCCCAGGCATTTGTGCCGATTTTGGGGGAAGTTTCCAGCAAAGACGATCCCGCCCAGTCCAAAACCCTGATTAATGCGGTAGCTACCCTGCTCTTTTGGGCCCTTTTGCTCACCGTGGGCCTAGGGATTGTTGGTGCCCCACTCCTCATTCTGGCGATTGCCACCGGCTTTAGCGGCAGCCCCGCTTACGAAGCCAGCGTGATCATGACCCAAATCATGTTCCCCTACATTGGGCTGATTTCGATGGTGTCGCTATCAGCCGGCATTCTCAATACATTCCAGCGCTTTGCGATTCCAGCCTTCACCCCCGTTTTGCTGAACTTGGCATTAATTGGTAGTGCGCTCTGGCTTGCGCCCCAACTTAATCAACCGATTTATGCCCTTGCATTCGGTGTACTGGTGGGCGGCGTGTTGCAATTGGCGATTCAAATTCCTGCCCTGCGCCGATTGGGCTTACTGCCCCGCATCGGCCTATTGCCGGGCGCCATTCGGAGCGCTTGGCTAAACCCCGATGCGCGCAGAGTGCTCAAACTAATGGGGCCGGCTGTCTTTGCCGTATCGGTTGCGCAAATCTCCCTGGTGATTAATACCAACATTGCCTCTCGCTTACAAACCGGTAGCGTCTCGTGGCTGTCGTATGCTGATCGCCTGATGGAATTTCCGACCGCCTTACTGGGTGTGGCCCTAGGTACCGTCTTACTGCCCAGTCTCAGTCGTGCCAATGCCCAGCAAGATACAAAACAAGCGAGTGAGCTTTTGGTTTGGGGATTACAACTCACCTTCTTACTGGCTGCGCCGTGTGCAATCGCCCTTTTATTATTTGGTGAGCCCATCGCTGCAGTGCTGTATCACTATGGCCGCTTTACTGCGCTTGATGTCATCATGACCCAGCACGCACTGGCCGCCTATGGCGTTGGACTGATTGGACTGATCCTAATTAAAATTCTGGCGCCCGGATTCTATGCCCGTCAAGATATTCGTACGCCCGTGCGCATTGCGTTGCTGGTGCTGATCTCCACCCAGCTAGCCAATATCGTGTTGGTACCCTTATTGGGCCATACCGGCTTAGCGCTTTCCGTTGGTCTTGGCGCCTGCTTAAATGCCGCCCTACTCTGGATTGGCCTGCACCGGCGCGGCGCTATTGCAGCTGGCTTTGGTTGGACCAAATACCTCATACAACTGGGCATTGCATTGATTCCTTTATCACTGCTGCTCTACTACGGCGCCAATCTGCACCAGTGGATCGCCATGCAGAGTGAGCCATGGACACGTGTTGGCTTATTGGCTGCCTGGATTTTGGGCGCTGCTGTGGTGTACTTCATAGCCCTGTGGGTTGTGGGCATTCGCTGGCAGCATTTTCGGCGTCATGCAAAATAGACCGTATGCCTACACGCCAACTTGATTACTTCACTTCCCTCGTTGCCGAGGATGATCATTTTCCTTTGACTGAATCGGCGATTGCGGTTGCACAGCACGCCTTTCCAGATTTGGATGTACAGCACACGCTCGATGAAATTGATGCCTTGGGTAGCAAGCTAAAAAAACGCATCACTCCCGATACCTCACAAGTACAGCGCCTACAACTGCTCAAGCATTTCTTTTATACCGAGCTAGGATTTGGTCCAAACGCAAATGACTTTTATGCGCCTGAGAATTCCTATCTGCACCACGTGACGGAGAGTCGTCGCGGCATTCCGATCTCGCTTGCGATTCTGATGATGGAGCTGGGTCAGCAAATTGGCTTGAAGATTCGGGGGGTCTCGTTTCCAAATCACTTCATGATGCGCGTCTCCCTGCCTCAAGGCGAAATCATCATGGATCCGCTCAATGGCGCCACCTACTCCAAAGATGAATTGCAAACCATGCTCGACCCCTACCTCGATGCCAAAGGCTATCGGGGCGAAACTGCACTTCCCTTGAGTATTTTCTTGCGCGCATCCAGTAGCCGAGAAATTCTCTCGCGCTTTTTGCGTAACCTCAAATTAATCTATACCGAACATGAACGCTGGGAACGTCTGCTTGGCATTCAAGAACGCTTGGTGATCTTGTTACCGGACTCCATCGAGGAAGTGCGTGATCGCGGTCTTATCTTTGCCCAGCTGGAATACCTCCGTCCGGCACTCAAGGACATGCAACAGTACATTAGTGAAGCGCCCGAGGCGAGCGATGCGGAAGAGATTCGTAATCACATTGCCACCCTCGAAAGCCAAGCTCGCTCACATTAACCCATTGCGATCAACTCGCTATGCCGACTGAGTCGCATCCACAGCCCCTATTGTCGATAGCCGGTCCTACTGGATCGGGGAAGACCCACCTAGCCATGTTGCTCGCAGAGGCGGCACAGGCGCGCAACGTCACGGTTGAACTCATCAGCATGGACTCTGCACTGGTCTATCGGGGTATGGATATTGGAAGCGCCAAACCTACCCTAGCTGAACGCGCAGCAGTAAAACATCACCTCATCGACATCCTCGATCCAACCGAAGCCTACTCCGCAGCACGCTTTGCAAGCGACACCACACAGCTTGTCAGTGACATTCGAGAGCGGGGCAATGTGCCCGTCATCGTCGGTGGCACCATGCTCTATTGGCGTGCGTTTGCATATGGCTTATCTAGCCTGCCGCCTGCTGACCCGGTCATTCGGGCAAGTCTAGATGCCCAAGGCAAGGCACTCGGATGGCCAGCCATGCATGCTGAATTAATGGAACGTGATCCGATTACAGCAGCGCGCTTAGAGCCCAATGATTCGCAGCGCATTCAGCGCGCCTTAGAAGTCGTGCAGTCCACCGGCAAACCGATGTCGGCCTGGCTTGCAGAATCGCCTAGCGAAGATGGTCGTGCGGGTTCATTGATTCCGAGCTGGCTTCGCCTGGTTTCTCTAGAGCCCAGTGAGCGGGCGCAGCTCCATCACAATTTGGAGAGTCGCTTTGATGGCATGCTTAAAGCCGGATTGATTGATGAAGTGCGTTTGCTTCGCGCCCATCCGGGTATTCATGCCGACCTACCCTCGATGCGCGCAGTCGGTTACCGTCAAGCGTGGGAGTTTTTAGAAGGGAATATCAACGCAGAAGAAATGCGTTACAAGGCTTTAGCAGCAACGCGGCAACTGGGTAAACGTCAACTGACCTGGCTCAGGGCAATTGAGGGCCGAACTGTATTTAATCCATTTGATGCAAGTGGCTTACCGGCAGCGCTGCAATACTGCTTAGATCAAATCAGTACGATCAAATAACAATCGTTTGCGCTGCATTGGGTGCGCGCTCAACTACCTCGCCCACGACCCATGCTTTTAGGCCTTGTGCCTGGAGTGAAGCGAGGGCTTTATCCGCTTCGCTTTTGGCAAGAACAACCACCATACCAATACCGCAATTGAAGACGCGAACCATCTCTGCATCAACCACGCCGCCTTTCATTTGCAGCCAACGGAATAAGTCGGGCATAACCCAACTGTCACGATGTAAAACAGCCTGAGTATGTTCCGGCAAAACACGGGGCACGTTATCCACTAGTCCACCGCCTGTAATGTGGGCCATGCCCTTCACATCGACTTCACCAATTAACTTTAGTAATGGCTTGACGTAGATTTCGGTAGGCGCCATCACCACATCAATCAAAGGACGTCCGCCAATATCATCATTTGGCTTTGCGCCAGCACGTTCAATAATCTTGCGCACCAAGGAATAACCGTTGGAGTGAGCGCCGCTCGAGCCTAAAGCCAAAATGACATCGCCCGGCACAATCCGGCTGCCATTAATGATCTTGGATTTTTCAACCGCGCCCACAGCAAAGCCGGCTAAATCGTATTCACCATCGGGGTACATGCCTGGCATTTCAGCGGTCTCACCGCCAATCAGGGCACAACCCGCCAGCTCACAGCCCATCGCAATGCCACCAACTACCGTTGCTGCGGTATCCACCGTCAGCTTGCCGCAGGCAAAGTAATCCAGAAAAAAGAGGGGTTCTGCACCCTGCACCAAAATATCATTAACACTCATTGCGACCAAATCTTGGCCAATGGTGTCATGGCGATTCCATTCGAATGCCAATTTGAGTTTGGTACCCACGCCGTCGGTACCTGACACCAAGACCGGCTCCTTATAGCGCTTGGGTACCTCAAACAGGGCGCCAAAGCCGCCAATACCTGCCAGCACGCCCTCGCGCATGGTTTTCTTGGCCAGCGGCTTAATGCGGTCGACCAGGGCGTCACCAGCGTCAATATCAACGCCAGCATCGCGGTACGAGAGGCTTTGGGCTTGGGAATTAGGGGAGGAGCTCATGGGGGGCCGTTTGGAAATAAGGTAAAAGCATGCGTTGATCGGTAGAATCATTGAATTCTAGAGGATCAATGCCCCATGGCAGAAATTTTTACCCCTTTTTTGGCTGCTTTCATTCTTGCCTACGCCCTACGCCCTGTAGCAAGCCGGCTGGAGGGCCTACACATCCCCCGCGCCGTGGCAGCGACCTTGACGATTATTTTTGGCCTAAGCCTCGTTACTGGGCTTTTCATGCTGCTTATTAATCTCCTTGGCCATGAAATCCCCCTAATCAAAACGAAACTGCCCATTTGGGTGCAAAACACCCAGGCGTGGTTAGAGCCCACCCTTGCCGAATACCACATTCAGTTTGATTGGGCTGCGCTGCGCGAAACCGTGACACAAAAAGTAACGAGCCACCTCAGCACGAATGCCGATGCCCTAGTCAGCTCTACGCTCGACACGATTCTTTTGTCGGGTAGCTCAGTCGTGCATGGCTTTGTTAATCTCATTTTGATTTTGTTTGTCTTGTTTTATCTCTTAATCGACTGGGATCACTTTTTCAAACTGCTGGAAGGCTTTATTCCTCCCCGCTTTTCGCATACCGCACGTCATCTCTGCATGCATACCGACGGACTGCTATCCCAATACCTGCGCGGACAGATTCTAGTTATTTTGGTGATGGCGACGTTTTATAGCATTGGGCTGAGCCTCGTTGGAATGGATGGAGCTATTGCATTGGGTGTATTTACGGGTCTGATGATCATCATTCCCTACATTGGCATTACCTTAGGACTCAGTATTGGCATTTTGTCTGCAATCCTGCAATTTGGCTTTGGCTCTGAGCTAGTGTGGGTACTGGCCATATTTGGTATCGGTCAGTTTTTGGAAGGCTTTTTTCTCACGCCGCGACTAGTGGGCGAGCGCATTGGCTTGCATCCCGTTGCCGTATTGTTTGCCTTAATCATTTTTGGCAAGCTCTTTGGATTTTTTGGCGTCTTACTCGCATTACCCGCTAGTGCCGTCAGCTTGGTATTGATTCAATTTGGCTGGTCTTTGTACATCAAGAGTAGCTGGTACCAAGGCAAATGAGTTCCAATGCCCTGCCGCGGCAATTTGCCTTAGACCTTGGTCGCGCGCACCAAGCATCTTTGGGTAATTTTTTGCCTGGCGGTGATCGCGCTCTGATTTCTACCTTACAAAAGATTACCGAGCAGTGGGCTGTACCCCCGGCGACCCCAGCAATAGTCGACACAAACCCCTTAAACCACCGCTGGATTTATTGGTGGGGCGCGCCCGGATCAGGACGAAGCCATTTATTACGCGCCCTCATGCACGCAGCGCAAAACGCCTCGCTTGCTTGCTACTACTTAAGTAATGATGACCCCAGTGCCTGGGTGAAGCTTGAAGCAGAGCTGCCCCAGCAGTTAAAGGCAGCTACTCCAACCGTGATTGCCGTAGACGATGTCGACCTACTTGACGAGCGTTCAAGTAGCGCGCTCTTTCGCATTCTCAATACGGTACGGGATAGTCAGCAACTGTTCGTCTTTATGGCGGGCAACGATGCGCCTGCCAATCTAAAGTTGCGGGAAGATGTACGGACACGCCTCGCTTGGGGTCTCGTGTTTCAAACCCATTTACTGAGCGACCATGAGAAGATACAAGCATTAGAGCAGGCGGCGAGCGATCGTGGACTGGTACTCTCGCCTGATGTGCTGCCATGGCTATTAAGTCGGTTTTACCGGGATATGCCCAACCTGATGGCGCTACTCGATGCCTTGGATGCCTACTCTTTGGAAACAAAGCGGGCAGTTACCTTACCCTTAGTACGCGAATTACTGCAGCTTTCCAGCAGTCCGAATAATGAATTGACGAACCGATGACACAACTTGCTTTATTTGATCTAGACCATACCCTGCTGCCCTTCGATAGTGATTACGAGTGGGGGCAATTTTTAGTTCGTCAAGGGGTTGTTGACGCGGTTGACTATGCGCAGAAAAATGAGCAGTTTTATGCGGACTACAAGCTCGGCAAGTTAGATATCGATGCGTTTTTGCGCTTTGCTTTAAAACCGCTTTCCGAGCATCCCCGCGCAAAGCTGCAGCAATGGCATGATGCGTTTATGGCAGAAGTGATTATCGGTAAATTGCATCCAGCCGCCATTGCTTTAGTAAAACGCCATCAAGATGCCGGCGATCTCTGCTGCGTTGTCACTGCGACCAATAGCTTTGTTACTCGCCCGATTGTCAATGCATTCGGGATTTCGCACTTGGTGGCCACTGAACCTGCCACCGTCAATAATGAAGCGAGCCAAAGGTTTACGGGTGCAGTGCATGGCATTCCTAGTTTTCGAGAGGGCAAAATTCAGCGAGTGCAGGATTGGTTGGCTTCTCTGGGTCACACGATGGATCAGATGGAGAAAAGTTATTTTTATTCAGACTCACTCAATGACCTGCCCTTATTGGAAGTGGTGAGTCATCCGATTGCAACTAATCCAGACCCCCGCTTGCGCGCAGAAGCAGAAAAACGGCAGTGGCCCATTTTGGAACTGTTCGCATGATTACCAAGTTAATTCAGCGCATTTTCCGCCGCAGTCCAAGGTCTAAGGTAACGCAATCGCCTGCGGCGGGCGCTCCCAAGCGCATTAGCAAAAAAGCGCATCGGATTGATCCGCAGCTCCTTTCCAAAAATGCAGTCAAAGTAACGCATACCTTGCAGCAGGCAGGCTATCAGGCCTATATCGTTGGCGGGGCAGTGCGTGATCTCGCGCTCGGTATTGGCCCAAAAGACTTTGATGTGGCAACCAATGCCACTCCGGATCAAGTACAAAAGTTGTTTCGTAAATCGCGCCTAATCGGTCGCCGCTTTCAGATTGTGCACGTTACTTTTTTCGGCAAAGAGCGTCCTGAAATCATTGAGGTCTCCACCTTCAGGGCATTGCTTGAAAACGCGGGTGACCACGTCGCTGACAGCGGCCGCATTTTGCGCGACAACGTTTGGGGCACCCAAGTAGAAGACGCTACGCGGCGTGACTTCACGATTAATGCCATGTATTACGATCCTGCTACTGAAACCGTCCTCGATTACCACGGCGGTATGGCAGACATGCAGCAGCGCACCTTGCGCATGATTGGCGATCCATCCAAACGCTACCGTGAAGACCCAGTGCGCATGTTGCGGGCGATTCGGTTTGCGGCCAAAACAGGCTTTACCCTCTCCCCTGAAACCCGCGCGCCAATTGCCAAATTAGCCAAGTTGATTCATGACGTGCCCCCTGCTCGGCTGTTCGATGAAATCCTCAAACTGCTGATGTCGGGTTACTCGTGGCAAGCCATTCAAGGCTTACGGGAAGCAGGTCTGCATCACGGGGTATTGCCCATGCTGGATGCCGCGCTCGACCCCAAAGTAGGCGTTCCCGGTAGTGAAGCATTTATACGCTTAGCCTTAAACAATACCGATGAACGGATTCAGAATGGCAAAGGGGTTTCTGCCGGCTTTCTATTTGCTACCTTGCTGTGGCCCGAGCTACTTAGCACATGGCAAAAAAATCTGGCTGCCGGTATGGCGAATATTGCCGCTTTGCATGCTGCCATGGATGACGTGATCGCAACCCAAAGCAAGGGCATGATGATTCAACGGCGCTTTGAGGCCGACATGCGCGAGATCTGGGCTCTGCAGCCTCGGTTCGATAAGCGCATTGGCCGCTTCCCACAACGCATGCTGGAGTTACCGCGCTTTCGGGCGGGCTATGACTTCATGCTGCTTCGCTGCGCCACGGGTGAACGCCCAGAAAGCTTAGGTCAATGGTGGACCCGCTTTATTGATGCCGATCCGCTGCAGCAAGAAGCACTCTTAGCTGCCGTCAAAGAGGAGGTTTCCCTCTCGGGTGCGGGCGGCCCAGCAAGCAAACGCCGCAGGCGGCGTAAACCCAAGGCAGCTGCAGCAGCCCCTGATCAGGCTACTACCGACTAAATTAGGGCTACCAAGCACGTTTTGGAAATGTTCAGTAAAGTACTCAGATATTCAGTTGGGACTCACTATGGCAAAAGCATTTATTGGATTTGGCGGCAATGTCGGCGATACGCGCCAAATCATTACCGATGCCATGGTTTGCTTGGCATTACGTAGCCAACTGCAAATCATCCATAAAAGCTGCCTCTACCAAAGCGCGCCAGTGGAGGCCACTGGTGGTGACTACATTAATTCCGTAGTCCAAATTGAAACCGATTTAACGCCCTATGGCTTGTTGCATGTTTGCCAAACCATTGAACAGCAATTTGGTCGCGAGCGTCCCTATGAAAACGCGCCACGCACCTTAGATCTGGATATTTTGTATTTTGAAGGGGTTGCACAGGGCGATACCGAACTGACCTTGCCTCATCCTCGCATCACCGAGCGCTCGTTTGTCTTGCTGCCCCTCTTAGAAATCGCGCCGGATTTCTTTTTGCCAGAATTTGGCGCACTCAAAAGTTACCTACCCCAAGTGGCGCATCAGCGCATCGAAAAACTGACCTGCCGCAACTGCGCCAGCGACGAAAAAGCCGAATATCGCCCCTCGGCCCATTAATTCATTACACTGGCGGTATGAGTTATTTGCAAGGCGAAAAGCCCATTACGATTTCTAAACTGCTCTCGATGCATGCAGAGCAGGAAAAAATTGCTGTCCTGACGGCCTACGATTCAACCATGGCTGCACTCCTGAATCGCTGCGACATTGATGTGATATTGGTGGGCGACTCCCTCGGTAATGTTGTGCAAGGCCACAACAGCACGACACCGGTTACGGTTGACGAGATGGCGTATCACACCCAGTGTGTTGCTCGGGCTAACGCCAAAGCTTTTTTGATGGCCGATTTACCCTTTGCCAGTTATGGCGATCCCTACCTTGCTTTAGAGTCTGCTGCTGAACTGATGCGCGCCGGTGCCGACATGGTGAAGCTCGAGGGCGGAGGCGATTGGCAAGTGGAGATCATTGCCCACTTGGTTGAGCGTAGCGTACCGGTATGCGCTCACCTTGGCTTATTACCGCAATCCGTACATGTACTTGGTGGCTATAAAGTACAAGGTAAAAATAAAGATGCCGCAGCGCTGATGCTGGAACAAGCGCAGGCCTGCGCTGCTGCTGGCGCCCAACTGCTGGTGCTCGAGGCCATTCCATCGGCATTAGGGAAAAAAATTACAGAAGCGGTGTCCATTCCAACGATTGGCATTGGGGCCGGGCCCGACTGCTCAGGTCAAGTATTAGTATTGCCCGACATGCTCGGAATTAGCCCCGGTAAGTCGCCTAAGTTCGTTAAGAATTTTATGGAGGGTAAGCCCTCCATCGAGGCGGCAGTCAAAGCCTTTGTTCGCGACGTGAAGGCCGGCCGTTTTCCAGGTCCGGAACATGGCTTTGCTTCGTAACGCATTTCAGTTTTAACTAAAAAAGCTTTTAACGCTATCGAACCATCCCTTTTGATGGGGATTGTGTTTAGCGCCGCCTGATTTTAGGCTCTCATCAAACTGCTTGAGTAGGTCCTTTTGCTCATCGGACAACTTGACCGGTGTCTCCACCATCACGTGCACAAACAGGTCGCCCACGACGGCTGAGCGCAATCCTTTAATGCCTTTATTGCGTAAACGGAATGTTTTGCCTGTCTGCGTTCCCTCTGGAATCGGAAACTCAACCCGGCCCGTCAATGTCGGCACTTCAATCTCGCCGCCGATGGTTGCGGTCGCAAACGAAATCGGCATTTGTACATGAAGGTCAGTACCATCGCGCTCGAACACCGGATGTGGCTTAACGCGTACCTCAACATATAAATCACCATTTGGACCACCATTCACGCCGGGCTCACCATTGCCGACCGAACGTACGCGCATGCCATCATCGATGCCTGCGGGAATTTTGATCTCTAAGGTCTTCTGTTCTTTTAACTTACCACTGCCATGGCATTGTTTGCACGGCTTCGGAATGTATTGGCCGGTACCGCGGCACTTGGGGCAGGTTTGCTGCATTGAAAAAAACCCTTGCGCTACTCGCACTTGCCCCTGACCATTACACGTTGGGCAGGTTTCGACTTTACTGCCGGGCTCGGCGCCACTGCCACTACAGTGCTTACAGTTACTCCAACTGGGTACCCGAATTTGCGTGGAATACCCTTCAGCTGCTTGCTCAAGAGTAATGTCCATGTTGTAGCGCAGATCGGCGCCTTTGTAGACTTGGGGTCCAGCGCTGCGGCCACCGCCTTGACCAAAAATATCGCCGAAAATATCGCCAAAGGCATCCGCAAAACCGCCGCCTGCAAATCCACCGCCGCCCATATTGGGATCGACGCCCGCATGGCCATACTGATCATAGGCGGCCCGCTTTTGAGGGTCGCTGAGCATCTCATAGGCTTCTTTCGCCTCTTTGAATTTAGCCTCAGCGCCGGGATTATCGGGATTACGATCAGGGTGATGCTTCATCGCTAATTTGCGATACGCCTTTTTTAAATCCTCGTCGCTGGCATTTTTGCCAACGCCCAGCACATCATAAAAATCGCGTTTACTCGTAGCCACAGCCTATTCCTCTCAGCATCATTAAAACGACACAAGTCGGCGCTGGGCCGACTTGTGTTTATTGCCTATGTAAAAAGCGGATTATTTTTTATCCTCTTTAACCTCTTTAAAGTCGGCATCGACCACGTCCGCATCGGCTGGACCGCCTTGCGATGCACTCGCGCCAGCAGCGCCAGGAGCAGCGCCGCCACCGGCTTTGGCTTGCTCAGCAGCAAAGGCTTTCTCGCCCAGCTTTTGACTCGCCTTACCAAGCGCTTCGGTTTTTGCCTCAATCGCTGCTTTGTCGCTGCCTTTAATGGCCTCATCTAGCTCTTTTAAAGCAGCTTCAATTGCTTCTTTTTCACCGGCTTCTAAGCTAGCGCCATGCTCTTCCAATGCTTTCTTGGTTGAGTGGGCCAAGGCATCTGCCGTGTTGCGAGCAGTGACAAGCTCCAATACTTTTTTGTCTTCGGCTGCATTGGCTTCAGCATCCTTCACCATCCGCTGAATTTCTTCTTCGGTTAAGCCAGAGTTCGCCTTAATGGTAATTTTGTTTTCTTTACCAGAGGCTTTGTCTTTGGCGGTGACATGCAAAATACCGTTGGCGTCAATATCGAAGGTAACTTCAATTTGTGGAGTACCACGTGCAGCTGGTGGAATGCCTTCCAAATTAAACTCGCCCAATAATTTATTGGCGCTGGCCATCTCACGCTCGCCTTGGTAGCACTTAATCGTGACCGCGGGCTGGTTATCTTCCGCTGTGGAATAGACCTGTGCATGCTTGGTTGGGATGGTCGTGTTTTTTGGAATCATCTTGGTCATCACGCCGCCCAAGGTCTCAATACCCAAGGAGAGTGGCGTTACGTCCAGCAATAGAACATCTTTGCGGTCGCCCGACAAAACCGATCCCTGAATCGCTGCACCAACGGCAACGGCTTCGTCTGGGTTTACGTCCTTGCGTGGCTCTTTACCAAAGATGTCCTTCACTTTGTCTTGTACTTTTGGCATGCGCGTTTGACCGCCCACCAAAATCACATCATCGATGTCGGATGCCGATACGCCCGCATCCTTGAGTGCCATTTGGCATGGGCCCATGGTGCGCTCAATCAACTCCTCGACCAAGGACTCGAGCTTGGAACGGGTGAGTTTCAGGTTCAAGTGCTTAGGGCCGCTGGCGTCTGCCGTAACGTAAGGCAAATTGATTTCGGTTTGCTGCGATGAAGACAATTCGATCTTGGCTTTTTCTGCTGCATCTTTTAAACGCTGCAATGCCAAGACATCTTTGCTGAGATCAACGCCCTGCTCTTTTTTGAACTCGTCGATGATCCAGTCGATAATGCGCTGGTCAAAATCTTCGCCGCCCAAAAAGGTATCGCCGTTGGTAGAAAGCACTTCAAACTGCTTTTCACCATCGACGTTGGCAATTTCAATAATGGAAACGTCAAAGGTTCCACCGCCGAGGTCATAAACAGCAATCTTGCGATCGGCTTTTTCTTGCTTATCCAGGCCAAAGGCCAAGGCAGCTGCAGTAGGCTCATTGATGATGCGCTTGACTTCCAGGCCAGCAATACGACCAGCGTCTTTCGTCGCTTGGCGTTGGCTGTCATTGAAGTAAGCCGGTACTGTAATGACCGCTTCGGTCACTTCTTCGCCCAAATAATCTTCTGCTGTCTTTTTCATCTTGCGCAGAATTTCAGCGGAGACTTGCTGTGGCGCCATTTTTTTATCACGTGCCTCAACCCATGCATCGCCGTTATCCGCTTGAATAATTTTGTATGGCATCAGGCTGATGTCTTTTTGTACTTCATTGTCGGTAAATTTACGGCCCATCAGGCGCTTTACCGCATACACGGTATTGCGTGGGTTGGTAACCGATTGGCGTTTCGCAGGGGCGCCAACGAGCACTTCGCCGTCTTCCATATAGGCAATGATCGACGGGGTTGTACGTCCGCCTTCGGCGTTTTCAATCACCCGAGGGGTGCCGTTTTCAATTACAGAAACGCACGAGTTGGTGGTTCCTAAGTCAATTCCAATAATCTTTCCCATATCTACTCCGCTTAAAAATAAGGTGTGCGCTCAAGTCGCGTTATTACGTCTGATGTAAGGTATTTGGGGTCAAAAAAGGGCAATTCAAGGGCAAAAACCCAGAAAAACCAATTTATTCGCTTTTTTTGCCCGAAATGCTGGGATTGGCCGTTAAGCCGCCTGACTCACGGTTACTAAAGCAGGCCGTAAAACCCGATCTGCCAAGGAATAGCCGCGCTGCAACACGCTCACCACGGTTCCAGGCTCCTGCTCTGACGGAACCATTGAGATGGCTTGGTGGTGGTGTGGGTCAAATTTATCGCCGCTAGCGGGGTTTATTTCGACGAGACGGCCTTTTTCAAAGGCGCTCATTAATTGCTTTAGCGTAATCTCCAACCCCTCCTTAAACCCTTTTGCATCGACCGCTTCGGCACTAAGGGCGGCGTATAGGCTATCGGCAACCGGTACTAAGTGCTCAGCAAAACCCTCAATGGCAAATTTATGCGCCTTGCCAATGTCTTCTGCCGCGCGGCGACGGATGTTTTCGCCTTCGGCTTTGGCACGCAAGAAGTTGTCTTGCATCTCGCTTAATTTGTGTTGTAGTTCAGCCAGCTGCTGCTCGGCAGTCTGCTCTACCGCTGCTTCTGCGGCATTAGTCGCTGTATCTGCCGCTGCATCAGCTTGATTTTCAGGTGTTGAGTCGGGTTTTTCTTGGGTCATGGGTCTACATCGCTTTAGTAATTTCGGAAGGGAAGTGGCATTGAGCACACTTGCTGTTACTTATTTCATTTATATATGGGCGCAAATCATGCCATTTCAAGGGGCAGCTGGGGCGGTGGGGTTGGCAATATGCGCCTCGGCAACCGTAACCAGGGCATTTCGCTTAGCCAGGAGCGCAGGGGATTCCTCGGTCAAGGGCCAAGCAGCCATGTGATCCGCCGCGATGGCATGCAGCGCATTGATCCATGCGGGGTTGTTGTTTAGGCAAGGGATATAGCGGTAATCATTGCCGCCATGCTCAATAAAAATTTCTTTGCCTTCCATGGCAATTTCTTCGAGCGTCTCCAGGCAGTCCGCCGGAAATCCAGGGCAAAAAATATCCACTCGCGGGCATTGCTCTTTGCCGAGCTGCTCGAGGGTAGGTGCCGTGTAGGGCTTTAACCATTCCGCCTTACCAAAACGCGATTGAAAGGTCACAATGTATTGCCCCGGAACGAGTCCCAAGGCTTCACCTAATAAGCGGCCGCTTTTGAGGCACTCACAATGATAAGGATCGCCCTTTAATAAATTCCGTTTGGGCAGGCCATGAAAGGACAGGACCAGACGTTCGCCTTTTGTAAAGTCAGGGCGACCTTCTTTTTCCCAAAACTCCATTACCTGTTGGCGCAGGGCTTCAATGTAAGCGGGGTGGTCATGGTAATGCTTGACCGTGCGTACCTCTGGCTGATTGCGCCATGAACGCAGTACACGAAACACCTCATCAAAACTCGATGCCGTCGTCGTTGCCGAGTACTGGGGATAGAGCGGGAGGAGTAGCAAGCGCTCCATGCCTTCGGCCTGCAGTGCATCTAAGGCGTCTTGGGTACTGGGTTTGCCATAGCGCATCGCTAAGTCGACCAACACGGTTTGATTTTGATTGGCGTAGTTTGCCGCCAATGACTTGGCTTGCAAGCGCGAGTAATGCAAGAGTGGTGATCCCAACTCAGGCAACCAAATCGTGGCGTATTTTTTGGCAGAAGCGCCACTGCGAATCGGCAAAATAATGCCATTCAAAATGAACCACCAAATGATGCGTGGAATTTCTACGACGCGAGGATCGGAAAGAAATTCTTTTAAATAGACTTTGACTGCGCTACGGGTAGGCGCCGCTGGCGTGCCTAAGTTCAGCAACAAAATGGCTGTCTTGCTGGGGCGCAGATGGGGGTTTTGATTCAAAACAAATCCTTAGGAGTGGCTGAGGGCGCCAGAAAGCAATTTCGAGGTGATATCAACAATCGGGATAACGCGATCATAAGCCATACGCGTTGGGCCAATTACTCCCAAGGTTCCGACGATGGTGCCATCGACACTGTAGGGTGCACTGATGACCGCCAAATCTTCATAGGGCAATAAATCGCTTTCACCACCAATAAATATCTGAATACCGTCGGCGTGACTCGATACATCAAGCAATTGCATGAGTACAGATTTCTGCTCGAGCATATCGAACATCTTGCGCAATTTATCCAAGTTAGAACTGAGGTCCCCTACATTAAGCAAGCGGCGCTCACCTGAGAGCACCATACCGCCGTAGCCCATATCGCCAATAGTAGAGCTGCTATCGAGTGCTAAGGTCATCAAGCCGGAAATATCGGCTCGCAAATTATCCAAGTCGGACTTGAGGCGCAAACGCACCTCATCAAAACTTCTGCCCGAGAATTGGGAGTTAATGTAATTGCCAGCTTCGATCAATTGGCTTGGGCTGTAATCTTGGTTGGTAGGCAAAATGCGGTTTTGCACATCGCCTTCTGGTGTCACCACGATCAGCAAAATTTTGCCCTCACCCAGGCGCAAGAATTCAATGTGCTTAAACACGTGAGCGCGCTTTGGGGTCATCACCACCCCAGCAAAGTGAGTCAAGTTCGATAGAATTTCTGCAGCGGAGTTAATCATGCGCTGCGGCGAGTCGGGCAACAAATGCTGCTCCAAATCACGGGCTGCTACCGCCTCAAGGGGTTGCATTGTCAACATCGTATCCACAAACAGGCGATACCCCCGTGGGGTTGGAACACGACCGGCTGAGGTGTGGGGGCTGGTAACAAAACCCATATCCTCGAGATCGGCCATCACGTTCCGAATGGTCGCAGCGGAGAGATCTAGCCCTGAAAAGCGCGATAGGGTCCGGGAGCCAATAGGCTGGCCCTCCTCAATGTATCGCTCAATGAGGGTTTTTAAGAGGGCGCGGGAGCGGTCATCCATGGTGGGCTTTATTTTATGCCTATGGTTTAATCTTGATATGGTAAGCCCTTCCTCCCCAAATCACCCAAAAGGCTTCAGCCGGATTGCGCTTGTTGGCAAATACCAGGCGGATGGCATTGCGGACCATTTGCACGAACTGGCCAAGTTGGCTCTGGGGCGTGGATGCGAAGTCTTTTTAGAGGCTGAAACCGCAAGAAATACCCAGATTAATGACTATCCCCATAAAAAGGTAGAGGACTTTGCTGGCTCGATCGATTTAGCCATTGTGCTGGGGGGTGATGGCACCATGCTCGGCATTGGGCGTCAGCTTGCGGGCAGCAAAGTACCTTTGGTAGGCGTTAACTTAGGGCGCCTGGGCTACATGACGGATATTCCGATTCAGGATGTCAAAACCGTTCTTACCGAAATCATCGCAGGCCACTATGAAGCCGATGAGCGTACCCTCTTAGATGCAGCTGTCCTGCGCGACGGCAAAGTGATTAATCGCGCACTTGCCTTGAACGATGTGGTTGTCAATCGCTCCGGAATATCCGGCATGGTGGAGTTGGCAGTCAAGGTCAATGACTCCTTTATGTACAACCAGCGCTCTGATGGCCTGATCGTTTCTACACCAACCGGATCAACTGCATACGCACTATCCGCGGGAGGCCCTATATTGCACCCCCGAGTTGCGGGCATCTTGCTGGTGCCGATTGCGCCCCATGCCCTCTCCAATCGACCCATCGTTCTGCCGCAAGATGCCAAAACCAGCATTGAGGTAATAAGCGGACGCGAGGTCATCGTCAACTTTGATATGCAGTCCTTAACCCACCTACAAGTCGGCGATCGGGTTGAGGTGCGCCAATCCGATAAAACCATTTCTTTATTGCATCCACGCGGTCATAGTGACTACAGAACTTTGCGTGAGAAGCTACATTGGAATGAGTATCCATCGACATTCTGAATCCCCTTTATTTAGTACTCTAGATCCATGCTGCAAACCATAGCCCTTCGTGACTTTGTCATCGTCGACGCACTTGAGCTTGATTTCACATCGGGGTTTACGGTACTGACTGGCGAAACCGGTGCTGGTAAGTCCATCTTGCTCGATGCTCTTGGCCTGGTCTTGGGCGAGCGCGCCGATAGCAGTCAAATCCGCGAAGGCTGTAATCGCGCTGAGATTAGCGCCCTCTTTCAGATTGATGGAGATGCGCAAGCAGCCATCGCCGCCTGGCTTGATGAGAATGGCTTTCCTAGTGAAGATCAAGGCCGCAGTCTTTTTCTAAAGCGTATTGTTGAAAGCAATGGGCGTAGTCGCGCTTTTATTAATGGCAGCATTGCTACGCTCACGCAATTGCGTGAGGCTGGCGATCAATTGGTAGACATCCACGGTCAACACGCCCATCAGCTCTTACTCAAAGGGGGTGCGCAGCGCGATCTACTCGATCGGCACGCAGGCCTAAGCGCACTGGTGGGCGATGTCAGCAGGGCCTTTCGGACAGCGCATGACTTACGTAAGCAACTAGCCCAGGCAGAGAATGCCGGCCAAGACCTTGCTCGCGAGCGCGAGCGCCTCGAGTGGCAACTGGAAGAGTTAACCGAGCTAGCGCCCATTGCTGGGGAGTGGCTCACGATCCAGAGCGACCATAGCCGATTGGCTAATGCAGCCAAAATTATTAGCGGCTGCCAGGAGTCAATTACGATCTTGAGTGAATCCGATCACTCTGTTGATTCGTCCCTTTCGAAAATGAATGCAGTGATGCACGACTTGGTCGAACACGACCCGAATTTAAAAGACATTGCAGACGCACTCGAGTCCGCACAAATTCAGGTGGATGAAGCCGTGCATGGCCTGAACCGCTATTTGCAAAAGTTAGACCTCGATCCAGAGCGCTTAGCCCAGCTCGAGGTTCGCATGCAGAATTTACATGGCGCTGCGCGCAAATACAAAGTTGATGCCGATGCCTTGCCGCAATTGCTGACCGATACCGCAGACCACTTGCGCGCCCTAACTGCGGCGCAAGACATCGAGGCACTACGCAACAAGGTAAACCAAGCAGAAGAGGTCTATCTCAAAGAGGCAAAGCAGCTGTCCCAAAAACGCAGCAAAGCAGCCGCCCAGCTCAGTAAAGAAGTCAGCTTGGCAATGCAGGATTTGTCGATGGCAGGCGGCCAACTGGAGATTGCCCTTCTTCCCCTCCCCGAAGGTGGGGCTAGCGGTCTTGAGCAAATCGAGTTTCAGGTGGCAGGTCATGCGGGCAGCACTCCGCGCTCCCTTGCTAAAGTCGCTTCTGGTGGCGAACTTGCCCGCATAAGCCTGGCGATTAGCGTCATCACCAGCAAAGCTTCCTTTACGCCTACCTTAATTTTTGATGAAGTCGACGCCGGCATAGGTGGCGCCGTTGCTGAAACAGTCGGAAAACTCCTGCGTCAACTGGGTGAATCCCATCAAATTATCTGCGTAACCCACTTGCCTCAAGTCGCAGCCCAAGGCAACCATCACTTCAAAGTCAGCAAATCCCAAGCGGGTAACAAAACACTTTCACAGGTCAGCACGCTGGGTCGCAATGAGCGCGTGGAAGAAATCGCCCGCATGCTCGGCGGCGCAACCATTACCGACACAACTCGGCGCCATGCCCGTGAACTGCTAGAACAAAATTAGACTGCCTTGTTTTGCTAGGGCAACGATATTAGTCGTTCGATGTATCTTGAAAAATGGATTGCCACAAGGCACTGACTGCAGTACGTGCCTGTAGCAGGTCAGGATGCAGACTCAAATCGACTCGGGTTTTTTCGGCCCCATCTAAGCGCAATCGGTGCTGCTGTTCACGCAGAAGTCGATACGCATCCGCTACCGCAAGAGCAGATTCCTTTTGAATCAATCCTGCATTCGCAGCAATACCTAACAATGCAATGTTCCCTAAATTACCAATCAGCGCAGGATGCTGGTGTGCATAAGCCAATATCAGAAATTGCACGATGAACTCAATATCGACCATGCCGCCTGCATCGTGTTTCAGGTCAAACTGAGTGCTTGGATTAGGGTGCCCAGCATGCACTTTGCGACGCATACTCAAAATCTCGGAGCGCAAAGTAGCGACGTCGCGCACCTGACTTAATACATCAGATCGAATGGCATCAAACTGCGGCGCCACCTGGAGATTACCGGCAGCAAAGCGTGCGCGCGTTAGGGCCTGATGCTCCCACACCCAAGCGGCGTTATCGCCCTCGCGAAATTGATACTTGCGAAATGAATCGAGGCTCGTCACCAAAAATCCTGCGGAGCCATTGGGCCTTAAGCGGGTATCGATTTCAAAAAGGGTGCCTGCAGCCGTGTGTGTGGTTAACCAGTTAATCATGCGCTTGGCGAGCAATGAGAAAACTTCTTGTGCCGGGAAACGCGCTGCATCGGTTTGGGCTTCTTTTTCATCGTAAAGAAAAACCAAGTCCAAATCAGACGCATATCCCAATTCCTTGCCGCCCAATTTGCCGTACGCAATCACGGCAAAGGATGGAAGGGCTGGATCTAAATCAAACTTCGTTGCCACGCCTGGCCAAATCCGCTCAAAGCTCGCCTGCAGAATTAAATCAGCCAAGGCAGACAGGCGATCGCTTACCGCCTCAACACTCAAGGGCTTGGCAATACCAATACCCAAATCCGCCAATAACGTAATAAACGTTTCGGTATGGTGGGTCACCCGCAAAATATCCATGGCGTGCTCAGCTGCGCCATCGCCATCTGCTAGAGCATCATCGAGGCGCATATCTAAATCGGCCTTAACGCCCTTCCAATAGGCATCTGGGTGATTCACAAGTTCGGATTCAGAGCGGGTAGCGAGCAGATAATCCAGCAAATGGGGATGGCGACTTAAGTAGCTTGCACCCCATTGAGAAGCCTGCAATAAAGCCAGGATGTTATGCAGGGCGCTGGGGTACTCCGCCAATATGGAGAGGTAAGCGCTACGCCGTGCAATCGCCTCCAATAGATCAAAGAAGCGTAGCAAGGTTTGGTCTGCTAAAGCGGGATCAATGGTGTCCTGCTCCAACTGCTCTGTTGCCTTGCAAATCAAATTGTTAAAGATGTGCCGACTTTTTTCTGGCAAGCTGCGGTGTTTTGAGCTTTCCAGCCAAGCCTGCCAACGCTGACAGGCTTGTGGATAGCGGTCACAGTTAGGCTGCCAATCGGATGCAACGGATTCGGTATCGAGGCGTGTTTTATCGTCCAGCACGAAGGCTTTTTCAAACAAGCGTGCAACTCGATCTTGCTGGCGAGTAAGCTCTTCTAGAAATGCAGATAATGGCGCCTCAGATTGTTCATCTGGTCCAGCCATGGCCTGCGCTAAACGCGCGCGAGACTCGGCATCTTCCGGAAAATAATGGGTTTGCTGGTCTTCCCATAACTGAATGCGGTGCTCAAGGCGGCGCAAAAAAATATAGGCCTCGGTTAAATCATGCACCTCATTCTCTGGCAACAGATTCTGTTGGGCTAATAACTGCAGCACCTGCAGAGTCGGCCTAATTCGAAAGCGTGGGTCTGTGCCGCCCCGCATCAATTGAAACATTTGCGCTAAAAATTCAATTTCACGAATACCGCCACGCCCGAGCTTGATATCGTGTGACCTGCCGTGGCGGTTGGCACTGCGTTTTTCTGCCTCGCGCTGTATCTGCGTGTGTAAATCCCGAATCGCTGCAATCACGCCATAGTCCAAGTGGCGTCGATAGACAAACGGGCGTATGAGTTGATCCAATGCTTTTTCGCAGCGCCCATGGTCAGCCGAGCCTGCTAGCGGATAAATGAGTCGCCCTTTAATCCAGGCATAACGCTCCCACTCGCGGCCTTGCACTGTCAAATACACCTCGAGCATATCCAAGCTGCATACCAGTGGACCAGAGTCGCCATTCGGCCGCAGACGCATATCAACCCGGAAGACAAAGCCATTGGCATCATGCTCAGAGATGATCTTAATTAAGCGTTTGCCCATCCGAGTAAACCACTCGTGATTTGACAGGCTTTTTCCACCGCCTTGGGTGTCGCCCTCATACTCATAGAGAAAAATTAAATCGATGTCCGATGACAGGTTGAGCTCGTAACCTCCGAGCTTGCCCATCCCAACTACCATCAGCGGCACCTCACAATTACCCTCTGAAGACCACGGGATACCAAAGCGGATCTTTAAGTCGGCACGGATCGCCTCCAAGGCTATTGCGACGGATTGTTCAGCAAATAAGCTCAGCGCCTCAGTAACCTCAGCCAATGGGGCTTGCCCGCTGAGGTCACGTAAGCCCAAGTAAAGCATTAACTTCTGACGGGCCAGGCGTAACTCCGTCATCAACCGTATTTCATCCAACTCTGGCTCTGCGGCAACGCTTTGGGCTGGCTCAAGCAAGGCCTTAATCGCAGCCAAGTTGACCGGCTGGCCCTGCCGCTCGGCAAGCCAAGAGGCCCAATCGGGGCGCGCCTGTAACCAGCGGCTAGCAAATACAGAATGCCGCTGTAAAAAGTTGATTTGTTGATCAAACGAGGCCATACCGAATCATAGCTATTCTTCGGTGGGGTGACGGATAATAGGGTTTATGTTTCATAACTTCTCCTTAGGATCCGTGCTGCGTAGCATGAAAAGCAGCGGCGTTCGACTGCATTGGTCGCGTTGGCTAGTCCGCCTCCTGAAGGTAATGGGGGTTGTTGCTGTGCTTGCCGTTGCATTGCATTTTGGGGTTCGCTACCTGGTTTGGCCGCAGATTGAAAAATCCAAACCGGCCCTTGAAAAGCTCATTGGATCTCGACTCGGGGTTACTGTAAGTCTGGACGATGTTCGCGTCGCTTGGGATGGTCTGCGGCCTGAGTTTGAGATCGATGGTTTACGGTTTTATTCACAGGCGGCGGGCAACGCGAGCGGTAGCAATAAAGACACACCGGTCCTTGCCATTCAGTCTCTGTCAGGCGAACTTAGTCTGCTGTCCTTTTATCACCTTGCCCCGTATTTTGAGAAGCTGACGATCAGCAACGCCGAGCTCACTGCTGAGCGCAGTCAAGCAGGAGTTATTTCGATTGCTGGTATTGCAGTTGATCCAAACCAAAGTGGTCACGCAGGTAGTGATTGGTTGTTCTCACAAAATGCGATTGAGCTAAACCAGGTAGTTATTCACTGGCGCGACCGCGAGAAGAAAAAATTAGATACCGATGTTCGAATTGAGTCCCTATCAATCTCTAACGGCCTACGAAACCACCTGATTGACTTAGTGGCTTTTCTACCCAGCGATCCAAGTCCAGTGCGCTTGAGCGCAGATTTTCGGCATGGCCTGACTGGAGAGCCAGGCAATTGGCGCAACTGGAGCGGAAAATTTGCGTGGGATCTAAAGGGGCTGAATCTTAATCGCCTGGCGCTCGATTTCAAATTGCCTTTTCCAATACTGGAGGGCATTCTAGAGTCGCGGGGATCCATAAACCTTAACAATGGGATTCTTAGCGGCGGCGATGCCCTACTCTTGGCCGACAATTTACGGATTCAGTTTAGTAAAGAGCGCGACTTACTCGAGTTTGGACGCCTTGAAGCAGAGGTTGAAGAAACCTCCAATGGCAAAACCTTCTCGGTAACCAGCAAGAAACTAGCGTGGCGTGATTTTTCAGCGCCCAAAGGTAGCCCGCTCAAACAGCTCAGTCCCATGTCATTTTCTTGGACGTCGCCCAAGGCAGGCGAGGAAATTCGTGACTTTGGATTTTCGTCTCCCAGTATTCGCGTCGAGGATGTAACGCTTTTCGCACTCAATCTGCCACTTCCAAATAAGGTACACAAGATCATATTGGGCTCCAAAGCCAGTGGCTTTTTAGAAAATGTGGACATTCAATGGGCAGAGAATGCATCTGCAATGCCGCTACCCAAAACTTGGTTACCGAACGCAAACTTGACCCTTTCGATCAAGGCGGATTTAAAAAACTTTAGCTTTCTGGGGCCACGCAATGTATTGCCCAGCATCGAAAATTTAACCGGTCGACTTGAGACTACCGAAAAACAAGGCAACCTGACATTTAACTCACCCAATTTAGCGCTTGATATCAGCGGCTTTTTGGCCGACCCCAAACTTAAACTTGCGAGCGCAAAAGGTCGCATTGACTGGCTAAAGAATAAAAATCAATGGCAAATGAACGCCAAGAATGTCGTTTTCAGCAACCCCGATGTGAGCGCCTCCCTCGCTGCAAAC
Source organism: Rhizobium sp. Q54 (assembly GCA_943371165.1). Classification (GTDB taxonomy): domain Bacteria; phylum Pseudomonadota; class Gammaproteobacteria; order Burkholderiales; family Burkholderiaceae; genus Polynucleobacter. Next base: position 48,745 of record CALRTW020000003.1, on the reverse strand, counting down.
TATTGGTTTGGCGACCCAAAACAAACCGATCAACTTTCGCTTGATATTCAATTTGATCGTGCCACCCTTACCCAAGTACATCGCTATCTGCCGATAGAGATGGCCATCGATGCGCGCACTTACCTCAGCAAAGCGTTTGATGGTGGCGAGATCCAAAAAGGCAGCCTGCACATTAAAGGCGATCCAGATCAAATACCCTATTCAGCAAAATACCCCGGTGAATTTACGCTGAATCTACCGATTAAAAACGCTGTCTTTAAGCCAGTGCCGACATTACCTAAAGCTCAGGGTGTGTGGCCAGCATTTCATAACATTGATGGCGTCGTGCGGATGAAAGAGGCGCAGCTCGATGTACAAATCCAAAATGCCAACTTCCAAAAAGTGGCATTGAACGCCGTTCAGGCGCGCATTGTTGATGTCACTGCGAATAACTCAGAGCTGACACTGCAAGGATCAGCTAAGGGTGAACTGAATGAGCTGCTTGATTACATTAAGCCGACACCAATATTGATTAACAGGCCTTCTATAGCCGATTCAATCAAGGTCAGCGGAACATCGGATTTAAATGTGAGCATGGCCATCCCGCTATCGGGACGAAAGGATCCAACGATCGATATTCGCCTATCACTGTCCGACAATCAAGTGCAATGGGCTGACTATCCACCGCTTAAGAACGTAAATGGCAGTCTCCGGATAACAGATGACTTTGTCAGTGCCGAAAACCTGCGCGCCAAGTTATTAGGTGGAGAAATCAAAGTAAGCAGTCAATCCATAAAGTCGAGTGATCGGTTGTTTACCGTCTCAGGTGGCCTTAACGCTGAAGAGCTAAAAAGCCATTTACTCCTGACAAGCCCTTCCGAGCTTACGCCCCTTATTAAGGCAATGGCAGGTCGCATTAACTACGATGGCCAAGTACGCGTCGAAAAATCAAACATCGACAGTAATTTCCGATTTAATCTCAACGCCTTTGGGCTCAATGCGCCTGAGCCCCTTAAGAAAACAGTCAATACGCCACTAGCAGGACGTCTTAATGTCAAAAGCAATGTTGATCAAAAGAGTGGCAATACCGCAGTCAATTGGTCCGGTTCCATTGGTGAACGCCTATTCACACAAGGAAATTACAGCACTGGAAATCAAGCTCGCCAGTCATACAGTGTTGGCACGCCAGCCAAATTACCAGAGAGCGGATTTTCTTTTTCAATCTCTGAAAATGAGCTTGACCTTGATGCTTGGCAGGCCTTCTTAAAGCAGCCTACCGAGACCATTGCAAAAAGCAAAAAAGAGTCGCAGCCGACCCTATCTAAGGTGAAAAAAGATCCTGCACCAGTTCAGGTTAATGCGCAGATAAAAAATTTGATTTTGCTGAATCGCAATTGGCCTGAAATGCAGCTTGCTGCAAGTGAAAAAAATGCGCAGCTGCAGTTGCGAATTACATCACCACTTGTTGCAGGGCAATTACAGTGGCAACCAAAAAAAGAGGGGGATATTGCTGGTCAACTAAACGGCAAACTTAAAACACTCCGGCTTCCTAATTCGATACAGCAAGTCAAAGTAGCTCAACGACCCGAAGTGGTCAAAAAGGATCTTTCTGACATAACGGCGAGTGATTTGCCCAACCTTGACCTTTCTATTGATGATTTTGCATTCGGCGAAAAGCAATTTGGAAAAGTTACCTTTAAAGCAAATCGGTCACTGGATACCCTCACCATTAACACCTTAGAGGTGTCCAATCCCCAGGACTCTGCAACCGTAACTGGGACATGGAAAAGTGGCGGCCAAAATCAAAACGATCGCACTGCCCTCAATTTCAATATGACCATATCGGATCTTGGTCTTATTGCAACCAGGTGGGGCAATCCCAAGTCCATTGAAGGGGGCGACGGTCGAGTAACCGGCAGTATTGCTTGGGATGGGTCGCCACTCCAGCCACAATTGGAGTCCCTATCGGGCAACCTCAAAATTGGCCTCGAGAAAGGCCGACTCTTGAAGGTGGATTCAACGTCTGCAAAAATTTTTAGCGTACTCAGCTTGCAAAGCCTGTTTCGTTTTGCAACCCTGGATTTACAAGGAAGTCTTGGTAACATCGTGACGCAGGGCACTGCATTTAAAACCATCGCCGGGGATTTTGCGATTCGCAATGGTATCGCCAGAACAACTGCATTTTCAATGGAGCTGGATCAGGCTCGCGTAGCAATGACAGGGCTAATTAATGTCCCTAAAGAAACACAAGATTTGCGAATCACTATTTTTCCTACGATTGATGCAACTTCAGGTGCCTTAGCAGTATTTGCCATTAACCCGATTGCAGGTCTAGGAGCATTTATTGGCCAGTATCTAGTCACCAATCGAATCAATAAGGTAATGCAGGCCGATTATTTAATTCAAGGCTCTTGGGTAGACCCTGAAATCATTCCACTGAATCAGCAGGGCCAACCCTTAGATCCTAAAGTACTCGATGGTATTCGTACGAAGGGATTGCTCAAAGAGCAGACTAAGCCCAGCGCGCCAAGTCCGGCCGCCCCCGCCCGTTCTAGCAGCCAAAGCACTCTTCAATCCCTCAGTGGTTCTGGTGTAATTGCCACCCCCAAGTAAAGTAAAGCAGTACGATTAAGCATTACCACTTTTACCGATTCCGCTTATGTCAGAACTGCGTGTTTGCTCCATTCAGATGGTGTCTACGCCACAGCTTCAAGAAAATCTCGATCGGGCAGCGCATTGGGTTGAAGAAGCTGCTGCAACAGGTGCCAAGCTTGTTCTCCTACCAGAATACTTCTGCCTGATGGGTTTGGCTGATACCGACAAGGTGAAGGCCAGAGAAAAATTAGGTCATGGCCCCATTCAGGAGCACCTATCCAGTCTTGCAAAAAAACATGCTATTTATTTAGTAGCCGGCACCATTCCACTGGAGTGCAGCGATCCCAGTAAAGTACTTAATTCAACACTAGTTTTTAATCCAGATGGCGTACAAATTGCGCGCTATGACAAGATTCATTTATTCGGATTTCAGACACAGGATGAGCGCTACCAAGAATCAGAGACAATTGCACCGGGCGATCAACCTAGGAGTGTGTCGATTTCAGTTGCAGGGGTAGAGTGGCGCTTTGGTTTGAGCATTTGTTACGACTTGCGCTTTCCCGAACTCTATCGTGCGATTGGATTGGTGGATTGCCACCTGATTCCAGCCGCCTTTACCTACACCACCGGCAAAGACCATTGGGATATCTTATTGCGTGCCAGAGCCATTGAAAACCAATGTTATGTCTTGGCATCGGCCCAAGGGGGACTTCATCAGAATCAGCGTCGCACCTGGGGTAATACGATGTTAATTGATCCCTGGGGCCAAGTTATTAGCACCCATGATCAAGGTGAGGGATTGGTACATGGCATCCTCAGCAAAGAACAGTTAAACGCGGTACGCTCTAAATTACCCGCATTACACCACCGCACTATGTGATTTTTTGAAAGACACTGCATTTATGAATGATGTTCACCTGCCGACTGATTGGACCAAACCCAAACAACAGGGCGACTTGCTGCAAATAGCAAAGTCAATACTGCTTGAGCCCAGCGGTCTCACGGAATCCGATTTGCATGATACGTTTGGTGTGATGTATGCCCATCGCCTAGATGATGCCGACGTGTATTTTCAGCACACACGCAATGAAAGCTGGAGCTTGGAAGAAGGCATCGTCAAATCCGGTAGCTTCAGCATAGACCAGGGCGTTGGTGTGCGCGCAATTTACGGTGACAAAACCGCGTTTGCCTATTCCGATGAAATTAATCTACCCGCCCTACTCAAGTCAGCTAAAGCAACTCGCGTAATTGGTCCCTCGGGTGGCAAGCAGGCTCTTGCCAGAACCACATCGACACCAGTCGCTAATACCTTGTACTCTGGCTTAAATCCGCTGGACTCGTTAGGTCCAACGGAGAAGATCGCTTTGCTGGAAGCAATTGAGCGACGCGCCAAAGCACGTGACCCTCGAATTATTCAGGTGATGGCCAGCCTGGCCGGGGAGTTTGATGTGGTGCTAGTAATGCGTGCGAATGGCTTACTTGCCGCCGACATACGGCCACTCGTCCGAGTTTCGGTTCATGTGATTGCCGAACAAAATGGGCGTCGTGAATCCGGTTCCGCAGGTGGCGGTGCTCGCCATGACTACGGCTATTTCACGTCCGACCTGGTGAACCATTGGGTAGATGAAGCGGTGGATAGCGCACTCCTCAATTTAGAGTCACGCCCTGCTCCTGCCGGCCCGATGACCGTTGTTATGGGTCCAGGATGGCCCGGTGTCTTACTCCACGAAGCCATTGGTCATGGCTTGGAGGGCGACTTTAATCGCAAAGGATCCTCCGCTTTTGCAGGCCGTATCGGCCAACGGGTCGCTGCCAAGGGAGTGACGGTGGTCGACGATGGGACTCTCAGCGGGCGACGTGGCTCCCTGAATATTGATGACGAAGGCACGCCAACCCAATGCACCACCTTAATTGAGGATGGCATTCTGAAAGGCTACATTCAAGATACCTTGAATGCCCGGCTCATGAAAATGCCGCAGACCGGCAATGGTCGGCGCGAGAGTTTTGCCTCTTTACCCATGCCACGTATGACCAATACCTATATGCTGGCCGGCAAAGAAGATCCCCAGGAAATCGTTGCCAGCATCAAACGCGGCCTGTATGCGGTCAACTTTGGCGGCGGGCAAGTGGATATTACGAGCGGGAAATTTGTCTTTTCTGCATCCGAGGCCTACTGGGTCGAAAACGGCAAAATTCAATATCCTGTGAAAGGCGCCACCATTATTGGTAATGGCCCAGAGTCCCTAAAACAGGTCTCGATGATTGGCAACGACCTCAAACTGGATAGCGGGGTGGGCGTTTGCGGCAAGGAGGGCCAGAGCGTGCCAGTAGGCGTTGGTCAGCCAACCCTCCGGATCGATGGCATGACGGTAGGGGGCACGGCCTAATCAGCTTAAAATACGACCATGAGCACTCGAACCAATATCACCCCCGAAAACTGGTATGCCAGCGTGGATAAAACCTCGGATACCGACGACCAGCGCATTCATAACATTACGGTACTGCCGCCGCCAGAGCACCTGATTCGTTTTTTTCCCATTGCTGGAACAGCGATTGAAAAATTAATCAGCCAAACGCGCAGCAAGATTCGTAACTTAATTCATGGCAAAGACGATCGCCTCTTGGTCATCATTGGCCCCTGCTCCATTCATGATCCGAGAGCAGCTCTCGAATATTGCCAACGTCTCTTGGTTGAACGCAAGCGCTTTGCGGGTGAACTGGAAATCGTCATGCGGGTCTATTTTGAAAAACCCCGCACTACCGTTGGCTGGAAGGGTTTAATTAATGACCCCTATTTAGATGAAAGTTTCCGCATCGAAGAAGGTCTGCGAATTGCGCGCCAAGTACTCATGGAAATCAATCGCATGGGCATGCCTGCCGGCAGCGAATTCTTAGATGTGATTTCCCCGCAATACATTGCTGATTTAATTTCTTGGGGAGCCATTGGCGCCCGCACCACCGAGAGCCAAGTGCACCGCGAACTCGCCTCTGGTCTCTCCGCTCCCATTGGATTTAAAAACGGCACCGATGGCAACATCCGCATTGCCACCGATGCAATCCAGGCGGCGCGTAGGGAGCATCACTTTTTGTCGGTACACAAAAATGGCCAAGTTGCCATCGTTGAAACCAACGGCAACAAAGACTGCCACGTGATTCTGCGCGGCGGCAAAGAACCGAACTACGAAGCAAAATTTGTCACCGCGGCATGTCAGGAGCTCGAAGCAGCAAAACTGCCCGCCAGCCTCATGGTGGACTTATCGCACGCCAACTCGAGCAAACAGCACGAGCGTCAAATCACGGTGGCTGATGACATTGCAAAACAAATTGAGTCTGGCTCACGCCACATCTTTGGCGTCATGATTGAAAGTCATCTCAATGGCGGCGCCCAAAAATTCACTCCAGGCAAAGATGATCCTAGCGCCCTTGAATATGGCAAGAGCATTACCGATGCCTGCATCAATTGGGATGACTCTGTGCAGGTTTTAGAGCGCTTAGCGCAAGCCGTTAAGAAACGTCGGCGCGGCTAAAAAAGGAAGCTCTGGATCAATCGGATTTGTTCTGATTCTTCCAGAGAATATCTTGGCCGCCAGCAGCGCGATTTAAGACGCGCGCCAAAACAAACAGCAAATCCGATAAGCGATTGACGTACTGGCGCGGAGAGTCATGCAAGGTATCGTGCCAACCGAGCTTGACGATCGATCGCTCAGCGCGGCGGCAAACCGTTCTACACACATGGGCTTGCGCAGCAGCGCGTGTCCCGCCTGGCAGAATAAATTCAGTTAAAGGGGGTAGTGTGTCGTTGTAGTGCTTGAGCCACGCATCCAACTGCGCTACTTGCTCTTCTTTAAGTAAGGTGTAATTCGGAATACACAGCTCCCCACCCAAATCAAACAAATCATGCTGCACCCGCAAAAAGAGGGTCTGCATCTCCCCGGCAATGGATTCTGGGATGGCTTCGGTCATCAAAACCCCGATTTCAGAGTTGAGCTCGTCGACGTCGCCCATTGCACAAATGCGCAAATGGTCCTTTTCAACCCGGCTGCCATCACCCAAACCGGTCATACCGGCATCACCGGTTCGCGTTGCAATTTTTGAAAGTCGATTTCCCATCAACTGATTATAGGTAAATGGCTAAAATGGAACGATGAATACTGTCGCCCCTCCACCCGATCTCGTAGAAATTCAGGCTTTGCAGGCCAAATTGGTCTCGGCGCTCCGGCCCATCTTGGCTGAAGATGGCCTATTGTGGGAGCCCGAGGACACAATCCCCTATGAATGTGATGGTTTAGCGGCCTATCGGCGCATGCCTTTGGCTGTCGCCCTGCCTGAAAACGAAGCGCAGGTGTCGCGTATTTTGCAGGTCTGCCATGCCATGAATGTGCCTGTCGTACCCCGCGGCGCTGGTACCGGCCTGTCGGGCGGCGCCATGCCCATTGCACAAGGCCTCGTTCTCTCGCTCGCCAAGCTCAAAAAGATTCTGGATATCAATCCATTTACCCGCACTGCTGTTGTGCAACCGGGCGTGCGCAATTTGGCGATTTCTGAGGCGGTTGCCCATTTAGGTCTCTACTACGCGCCCGATCCATCATCGCAAATTGCCTGCTCGATTGGTGGCAACGTCAACGAAAACTCTGGCGGCGTTCACTGCCTAAAGTACGGATTAACGCTGCACAATGTGTTGCGCGTGCGTGGCGTTTTAATGAGCGGCGATATTGTCGAATTTGGTAGCCTAGCGCCTGATGCTCCCGGACTCGATTTACTTGCCATCGTAATGGGTAGCGAAGGCATGTTAGCGGCGGTCACAGAAGTGACTGTCAAGCTCGTACCAAAACCCAAATTAGCCCAAGTCATTATGGCCAGCTTTGATGACATCGAAAAAGGCGGCAATGCGGTTGCAGCCATTATTGCCGCTGGCATTATTCCCGCCGGCTTAGAGATGATGGATAAGGCAACTACACGGGCGGTCGAAGAGTTTGTGCATGCTGGCTATGACTTAGACGCCGCTGCCATTTTGCTGTGTGAGTCTGATGGCACGCCAGAAGAGGTAGCAGAAGAAATTGGGCGCATGACTGCGGTGTTAGAAAAAGCCGGCGCCAGCGGCATTCGTATCTCCAAAAATGAATCGGAGCGCCTGACGTTTTGGAGTGGTCGCAAGAATGCTTTCCCTGCAGCGGGCCGCATTGCAGCCGACTACTACTGCATGGATGGGACGATTCCTCGGCGTCACATTGCTACGCTCTTGCGCCGCATTCAGGAAATGGAAAAGAAATACCGACTGGGCTGCTTAAATGTATTCCATGCAGGCGATGGCAATATGCATCCACTGATCTTGTTTAATGGCGCCGACATGGATGAGTGGCACCGTGCGGAAGAGTTTGGCACCGACATATTAGAAGCGTGCGTTGAGCTCGGCGGAACCATTACTGGCGAACACGGTGTTGGTATCGAAAAAATCAATTCGATGTGCGTTCAGTTTGGTGAGCATGAACGGGAATTATTCTGGGGCGTGAAACGCGCTTTTGATCCAGCCCAATTACTCAATCCCGATAAAGCCATTCCCAGTCTTAGCCGCTGTGCCGAGTACGGTCGCATGCGCATCAGCGGTGGCAAGTTACCGCATCCTGAGTTGGAGCGTTTTTAATGAGTGATGTACAGATTCAGCAGTTCCGAGATCAAATTCAAGCCGCAGCTGCATCAAAATCGGTGCTATCAATTCAAGGGGGTGGCTCAAAGAGCTGGTACGGCAACCCCAATGCTCATAGCCCTTTACTGACTACTGGGTTTCATGGGATCGTAGACTATCAGCCCGAAGAGCTCGTCATTACAGCGCGCGCTGGAACGCCATTGGCCACGATTGAAGCGGCGCTCGCCGAAAAAAATCAGATGCTGGCATTTGAGCCTCCCCACTTTGGAGCACAAGCGACATTTGGTGGCGCGATTGGCGCTGGTCTTGCTGGGCCAGGGCGCATTAGTGCCGGTAATTTGCGCGACTACGTATTAGGTACGCGCCTGATGGATGGGCAAGGGCACGATTTATCGTTCGGCGGTAAGGTGATGAAAAACGTGGCCGGCTATGATGTCTCGCGTTTGTTGCCAGGCTCTTTAGGTACCTTCGCTCTCATCCTCGAGGCCTCCGTCAAGGTCTTACCTAAGCCAGCCAGTACCGCATCCTTGCGTTGCTTTATTTCTGAGGCGCGCGCGCTAAAGGTACTCAATGAATGGGCAGGCCAGCCCTTGCCCTTGTCTGCTAGTAGCTGGATCGGTTCGGGCGATGCCAATGCCGATGGTGAGCTCACCATTCGCCTTACAGGCGCAGTTGCCGCAGTGCAGTCTGCTACCGTTCTCATGAAATCCACCCTTGGCGCAACTGAGCTCGACCCTGCAATTGCTGCTGCATTTTGGCGCGATCTACGCGAACACAAATTGGATTGTTTTCATGAGGTGGGCGCCAATGACGCCCTCTATCGACTAGCCTTACCTGCAGCATGTCCGCCAATCGATTTTTCTACGCTCGCCCCAAACGGTACGCAGCACCGCGCTCTCGAATGGCATGGCCAACAACGCTGGTGGCATGGCCCAGCCGATGCAAGTACCCAAGCAAAAGTGAAAGCAAAAGCAATTGAGCACGGCGGTCACGCCAGCTGCTTTCGTGTTGGCAGTAATGGTGTAGAGCAGCGCTTCACCTTGCTGAGCGATCAAGCCCATAGCGCAGCACTCACTGCTGTCCAAACCCAATTGCGTAAGGCATTTGATCCATCCGGGGTTTTTGCAACCGGTCGCCTTCCTTAATCTACCTACAGACATGCAAACCCAATTAGCCCCCCAGTTCATTAATACCCACGACGGCAATGAGGCTGCGCGCATTCTAGGAAAGTGCGTGCATTGCGGTTTTTGCACCGCTACTTGCCCGACCTACCAAATCTTAGGTGACGAGTTAGATGGTCCACGTGGACGCATCTACCTGATCAAGCAAATAGCGGAGGGTCAAGCAGTTACCGAAAAAACCCGCTTGCATCTGGATCGTTGCTTAACGTGCCGCAATTGTGAAACCACCTGCCCCAGCGGCGTTCAATACGGTCAGCTGATTGATATTGGGCGCAAATGGGCAGAACAAAGTACAGCCCCACGCAAATCCAGTGAGCGTCTCACGCGCTGGCTATTAAAGGAAGGCTTAACGCGCCCCGCGCTCTTTAACTCTGCGATGGCTTTGGGCAGATTGGTGCGCCCACTGTTGCCAAGTGAACTCAAACGTAAAGTGCCCATCAACGGCGTCTACACGAATCAAATCAAGACCGATAACGCAGTAGCTGTAGCACCTCTAAAGCAGGCGGCGCGCGCTACGATGCTGATTCTAGAAGGCTGCGTACAACCCGGCATGCTGCCCAATATCAATCAAGCGACCCAGCGTGTTTTAGCGCGTCTGGGCGTGGACCTGATTAGCGCGCCTAAGGCAGGCTGTTGCGGCGCGCTCCGCTATCACCTGAATGACCAAGATGGTGGGTTAGATGCGGCGCGGCGCAATATTGATGCATGGTGGCCTTATGTTGATGGCAACAATCCGGTGAGCGCCATTGTGATGACCGCATCGGGTTGCGGCGTCATGGTGAAAGACTACGGTCATTTACTTGCGCAGGATCCGCACTATGCAGCAAAGGCCAAGCGCATCTCTGAACTGACGAAAGACTTAGCAGAAATATTACCCAGCTATACCGATGACTTGGTTGCACTGCTGGGTAACAACCCAAAGTCAGGCGTGGTCTACCACCCACCATGCACCTTGCAGCATGGTCAGAAAATTCGCGGCAAAGTAGAGGGCTTATTGGAGAGCATTGGAGTGCCTGCTCGCTTATGTGCCGACAGCCATTTGTGCTGCGGCTCTGCTGGCACCTACTCCGTTTTACAGCCCGCCCTTTCGGGTCAATTGCGTCAGCAAAAATTAGACCATTTGCAGCGGACGTATGAAGACAGTAATGCTACTGCCATTGTTTCTGCCAACATTGGTTGCATTACCCATTTGCAACAACAAAAAATGCCGGTCCTGCATTGGGTTGAGATTGTGGATCAGCTCTTGGTAGACGCTGCTCAAACTACACGGTCCCATTCTGCATGAAGGGAATCGCCGTCAATTTAATCCAGGTCAGAGACCGCATTGAATTAGCTGCCCTCGCCGCCAAGCGCGAACCTGAAGAAATTCAATTGATGGCGGTCAGCAAGCTGTTCCCTGCGAGCGCAGTCGAAGAGGCCATGCATGCAGGCCAGACCTGTTTTGGCGAGAACTACGTACAAGAGGGTGTTGAGAAAATACAGAAACTCGCCAAATTACGTCCTTGGCTTGAATGGCATTTTATTGGTCCACTGCAAAGCAATAAAACTAAGGAAGTCGCCCACAATTTTGACTGGGTTGAAAGCATTGATCGCTTAAAAATTGCGGAACGTTTGTCGGCACAGCGCCTAGAGCTGCCCGAGGTACTGCCCCTGCAAGTCTGCGTGCAAGTCAATGTCAGCAATGAAGAAAGTAAAAGTGGGGTTTTGATTGAGGAGGCAGTGGCGCTTTGCGATGCAGTTGCCCAACTACCGGGCCTAACCTTGCGTGGGCTGATGGCCATTCCTGCTCCCAGTACTGACCCCGTAGAGCAACGCGCCGCATGCGCCAAAATGAAGGCGCTGTTTATGCAAATTCAGCAATCCCGCCTGGATGACCGAGGCTACGCCTATTTTGATACCCTATCGATGGGCATGTCGGATGACCTCGAGGCCGCGATTGCCGAGGGCAGCACCCTGGTTCGAATCGGCACCGCCATCTTTGGTCAGCGCCCTACCGCCAAGGCCTAGTACTATTCTGTTTATGACTGATTCCATTCACTCCCCCTTAGCCCATACGCACATTACCTTTATTGGTGGCGGTAATATGGGCCGAGCACTGATTGGTGGTTTACTGGCCAGTGGTCTCTCTGCCAAACAAATGACGGTCGTAGAGCCATTTACTGCTACTGCCGAAAAGCTAATGGCTGATTTTTCAGTAGCCATCGTCAATTCGATCGGCCAATTGCAATTCGATTCGAAGCTTGAGCACGTCGTGGTTATGGCCGTGAAGCCCCAAGACTTTAAGCAAGTAGCCTTGTCCCTCGCCCCCTACTTAAAAGCCATCGATGCGCAGCGCCTGCTCATCATTAGCATTGCGGCGGGTATACGGCTCAGCAGCATGGCAAGCTGGTTGGGTCATTCGCGCTGCGTACGTGCAATGCCAAATACCCCCGCCCTCATCGGCATGGGCGTGACGGGCCTATGCGCAAACACTAGCGTTGATGCCCAAGCCTGCTCTAAGGCTGAGGTACTCTGCAATGCGGTTGGGCAAAGTGTCTGGGTAAGCAGTGAGAATTTGATTGATGCGGTTACTGCGCTCTCGGGCAGCGGCCCCGCCTATGTATTTGCATTTTTAGAGGCGCTGCAAAGTGGCGGAGAAAAACTAGGTCTTGATCCAGCAAGCGCCAGAGCCCTCGCTTACGCCACCTTGCAAGGTGCTGCTCAGCTTGCTATGAATTCAGACGAGTCTGCAGGCAGCCTGCGGGAAAAAGTGACCTCCAAAGGGGGCACAACTGCTGCCGCTTTAGCTGTTCTCAAAGAAGAAGATTGGCAAGGTATTTTAGAAGCAGCCCTTGCTGCTGCTGCCCAGCGCGGCAAAGCCATGGGCGATGAGCTAGCCCAATAACCCCAGTACGATCCCTAAGAATAAAAAGGCACCCAGCCAATTATTTTGGCGAAATGCCTTAAAGCATGCATCCCGTTGCCGGGTTCGCACCAGCGATACATGGTAAATCGCGCAGACGAGCGCCCCAACCCAACCAAACCAGAACAAGTCATTGAGTTGAACTAGGTAGGCAACGCATAAAAGACTGGTCAATAGTAAGCCGTAACAAACTGCAATTGCAATCACATCAAAACGCCCAAAGGTAATGGCGGAAGTACGTAAGCCTAATCGCAGATCATCGTCACGATCCACCATGGCATACGCTGTGTCATAGGCAATCGTCCAAAAAAGATTACCCACAAATAAAATCCACGCCTCAAGCGGTACTTGATTCTGGCTTGCGGCATAAGCCATCGGAATTCCAAATCCAAAGGCAATGCCCAATACGGCTTGCGGTATCGCAAAGAAACGCTTAGTGAACGGATACACGACTGCGACGATAATCGCAAAAACCGATAACTGTTTTGTGAGTAAATTCAGCGGCCAAATGAGTCCAAAGGACAATAAAGCAAGAACGGCAGCAATCAACACTGCTTCTTTACCGCTAATTTGACCGCTGGTGATGGGGCGATTTTTAGTGCGCTCGACATGGCGATCAAAATCCCGATCGGCATAGTCATTAATGGCGCAACCGGCGCTGCGCATCAAGAAAGTGCCGAGGGTAAAAATAACCAACAAATCGAAGGGTGGCGTTCCTTCATTGGATAGCCACAGAGCCCAATAGGTAGGCCACAGTAAGAGTAGCGTACCAATCGGCTTATCGAGCCGAATTAAGCGGGCGTAAGCAAAGAGGCGCTGCAAAATTAGACCAGCCTCACTCCAGGCAAATCACAGCGCCGGATTGTTTTGGCGAGTTCAACCATCGCTGCTGCACGAGGATAGCTTTTGCGCCACACCAAACTTACGCGCCTAGTTGGCATGGGCTCTTCAAATGGGATATAGCGAATTAAACCTTCGCGTGTTTTGGGATCGGGAATCGACGTGCGTGGCAAAACGGTAATACCAATTCCGCCAGCAACCATTTGCCGAATCGTTTCCAGGGAAGAGCCCTCAAAACTGCGCTGCTCGCCAATCGTCGGACCTGGCCCAAAGCGATTGAGCTCTGGGCACACGCCAATCACATGATCCCGAAAGCAGTGCCCCGCGCCCAAGAGCAAGGTATTTTGTTCTTTTAATTCGTCGTGGCCAATCAATTGGCGCTCAGTCCACGGATGATCTTGCGGAACGGCCACATAAAATGGCTCGTCATACAACTCCGCAACCTCAAGGCCTGCCATCGGAAATGGGTCAGCCAAAATAGCGCAGTCGAGCGCGCCTTGACGCAGCATCTCTAACAAACGAACCGTAAAGTTTTCTTCCAAAAAAAGAGGGGCGTTGGGCATGGATTCACGCGCTACCCGAACGAGGCTAGGCAATAAGTAAGGGGCAACTGTGTAAATTGCGCCCAGACGCAAGGGGCCAGATAACGGATCTTGACCGTGCTTTGCCAGGTGCCTGAGCGCATTGGACTCCTCTAAAACCCGCTGCGCTTGCTCCACAATTAAAGTCCCCAGGGCCGTCATTGCAACCTCGGCGCTGGTTCGCTCAAAAATCTGCGCGCCCAATTCCTCTTCGAGTTTTTTAATGGCAACCGATAAGGTAGGCTGCGAAACATGGCAAGCCTCGGCAGCACGCCCAAAATGGCGCTCCCGGGCAACCGCAACAATGTAGCGAAGTTCAGTTAATGTCATGGCTCAATTATCAGGCTTTTAGAAAATCGGCGCGCGATCCGAGCCACCGCTCCAGTTGCTGCTCTACTACCGCCGGGTGATTAGCCAAAAGGCGCTCCGCTGCCTGCTGGGCTAAATCGATCAGCCAGGCATCGCGTTGCAGGTCTACAAAACGCAGCATGGTATCGCCCGATTGTTTTGCGCCCAGGAGTTCACCAGGACCCCGCAGCGACAAATCCCGCTCAGCAATCACAAAGCCATCGGACACCTCACGCAAAGTTTGCAGGCGCTCTTTCGCGGCGGCCGAAAGGGGTTCCGCATACATCAATATGCAGACTGAGTCAGCTGTGCCGCGCCCCACTCGGCCGCGCAATTGATGAATTTGGGCGTAACCAAATCGCTCTGCATGCTCTATCACCATGAGGGCCGCATTGGGTACGTCAACCCCGACCTCAATCACGGTAGTTGCCACCAGCAATTGAATTTCATTAGCCTTAAATGCTGCCATCACAGCAGCTTTCTCCTCCGCCTTTAATCGCCCATGCACCAGACCTACTTTAAATTGCGGCAGGTGCTGCTCTAACTGCGCATAACTCTCCACTGCGGTTTGCAGTTGCAAGGCATCCGATTCTTCAATTAAGGGGCAAACCCAGTAAGCTTGCAAGCCTTTACTCAGCCAGTCCTGCAGTCCATTGATAACTTCATCACGCCGACTATGCTTCACCACCTTGGTTGTAATGGGCTTGCGACCCGGCGGTAGCTCATCAACCACAGCCACATCCAGATCGGCATAGTAGGTCATTGCTAAGGTGCGAGGGATTGGGGTTGCCGACATCATCAGTTGATGGCAGTAAAACAATTCAGAGCCGATGCGCTGCGATATCTCTAAGCGTTGGCGGACCCCAAAGCGGTGTTGCTCATCAATCACCGCGAGGCCCAACTTCGCAAACGAAACGCTTTCCTGAATCAAGGCGTGGGTACCAATAATCAGTTGCGCAGTGCCACTCTCGATTGCGGCATGGGCGGCTTTTTTTTCTTTGGCTTTTAAACTGCCCGATAGCCAGACGATCTCCACCCCAAGCGGCCCAAACCATTCCTGCATTTTGATGTAATGCTGTTCGGCCAAAATTTCAGTGGGGGCCATGACCGCAGCCTGATAACCATGGTCGATTGCTCTGGCTGCGGCAAGGGCGGCAACCACGGTCTTGCCGCTCCCCACGTCTCCTTGCAATAAGCGGTTCATCGGAAATGCGCGGCTGAGGTCCGACTCAATTTGCGCCCACACCCGCTGTTGCGCTCCCGTTAATTCAAATGGCAGTGCTGCCAACAAACCTTGCTCAATTAATTGCCGCCCTTGATTCGATGGGCCTCCATGCAGACGCGGTGCATTACGCTGACGGCGCAGTGCATGGGCCCGCTTTAACGAGAGCTGCTGGGCCAATAACTCTTCGAACTGTACGCGTCGCCATGCCGGGTGTGTTCGCCCCATTAAGGCGGCGGTATCGGCGTCTGCCGGTGGGTTATGAAGGTAGTGAATGGCATCGTGCAAAGGCATCCACTCGCCCTGCGGCAATAGATCAGCAGTTACGGGCGCGGGAATCAGCTCGGCTAGAAATTGCTTAATGTCAGCCGATCGCAAGGCCTGCTGTACTGCCTTGCGAATCACCGTTTGAGTCACGCCCTCACTGGCGGGATAGACCGGGGTCAGGCTTGCTGGTAGTGGCGCATCGGGCGCAACTGCTTTAACGGTGGGGTGAACCATCTCAGGTCCTGCATAGCCATCGCGCACCTCTCCACGAACGCGCACATGAGCGCCCACAGCCATTTGCTTTTGCTGGCTCGGGTAAAAATTGAGAAAGCGCAACTGGAGCAAAGCGGTGTCATCTTCAATGGTGACCACCAACTGGCGCCGTGGCCGAAACAGCACCTGACTGCGAATGACTTTCCCTTGGGTCTGTACTGCGCTAAATGACCCTTTAATTAATGCGTCTTCGATGCTGTAGAGCGAAGTCTCATCCTCGTAGCGGCTCGGAAGGTGTAATGCGAGCGCAATGGGACTATTTAAGCCCATTTTTTCGAGTGCATTTGGTGGTCGGGGTTTCGTCATGGTTAGAATTCCAACTTCGATGGTAACGCTATGCAACTCTCAGACTTCAATTACGACCTTCCGCCCGAGCTAATTGCTCAGCACCCACTCACCAATCGCTCCGACAGCCGCTTGTTGGAGGTGGCCGCCAACGGCTTACATGACCGTGCATTTGTCGATATTAGTCAAATTGCCAAGCCTGGCGATTTATTTATCTTCAATGATACGAAGGTAATCCCGGCAAGGCTATATGGCCAGAAAGAAACCGGGGGGCAGGTTGAGCTCTTAATTGAGCGCATCACTGGCGAAAACCGAGCCTGGGTACAAATTCGGGCATCGAAGACACCCAAAGTCGGTAGCCGAATTCACATTCAGAATAAGCTCGGCGAACAAATCGATGTCGAGATTCTGCAACGCAGCGACCGCTTTTATGAGATTGCTTTTCAGCAAAGCGTATTGGAATTACTCGATCGCTTTGGTGAGCTGCCCCTGCCGCACTACATTGAGCACCAAGCAGATCGCGACGATGCCGAGCGCTACCAAACTGTTTTGGCCAGTAACCCCGGCGCAGTAGCAGCGCCCACTGCAGGCCTGCACTTTGATGATTTGGTTTTAGGGCGACTGGCTGATAATGGGGTAGAACGAGCGACCATCACCTTACACGTTGGCGCAGGCACCTTCACGCCAGTTCACTCCGAAGATTTAAGCCAGCACCAAATGCATTACGAGTGGTACAGCATCCCCGAAAAAACCATCGAGGCTATTGCGCAAACCAAAAAAAGAGGTGGGCGCGTGATTGCCGTTGGCACTACCAGCTTGCGCACACTGGAGAGCTACGCCCTAAATCAAGAGCTCACCGGGGATACCAATTTATTTATTACTCCTGGCTTTGAATTCAAGATGGTGGACGCCTTGGTAACCAACTTTCACTTACCTAAGTCCACTTTGCTCATGTTAGTTAGCGCCTTTGCTGGCATGGATACCATTCGGGAGGCCTATCGGCATGCGATTGCAGAGCGCTACCGCTTTTTCAGTTATGGTGATGCCATGTTCCTGAATCGATCCGCTTAAACTAGCCTAATGACGTCACCCATTCAATTTGAGTTAATCAAGCGCGATTCGCAAAGCTTGGCACGACTCGGCAGACTTGATCTGCCGCACGGCAGCGTGCAAACGCCCATCTTTATGCCAGTGGGAACCTACGGTACGGTCAAGGCTATGACCCCGCGCGATCTCGAAGAAGCCAAAGCACAAATTATCTTGGGCAATACCTTTCATTTGTGGCTGCGACCTGGACTCGATGTCATCGCCAAACACGGTGGACTGCATCGCTTTATGGCGTGGGATAAACCCATCTTGACTGATTCGGGTGGCTTTCAGGTATTTAGCCTGGGCGCACTACGAAAGATTTCAGAAGACGGCGTGACCTTTGCCTCACCCATTAATGGCGATAAATTATTCATGTCTCCCGAAGTCTCGATGGAGATTCAGGCCGTGCTCAATAGCGACATTGCCATGCAATTCGATGAGTGCACTCCCTACGAGACGCACGGTCAGGCCACTACCGAAAAAGCAGCGCGGCAATCCCTTGAGTTATCGCTGCGCTGGGGTGCGCGCTCACTGAAGCGCTTTCGGGAGCTTGAAACGGGTAATGGCCTCTTTGGCATTGTGCAAGGCGGTATGTTTGAGTCCTTGCGTGAAGCCTCCTTAGCCGAAGTAAGTCAGCAGGGATTTGATGGCATTGCGATTGGCGGCCTTTCGGTGGGAGAGCCCAAACCCGAGTTTGAGCGGATTTTGGCCTTTACTGCCCCCAAGCTTCCCGAAAAAGCCCCGCATTATTTAATGGGTGTTGGCACCCCTGAAGACCTGATGCTCGGGGTTAGTAATGGCATCGACATGTTCGACTGCGTGATGCCCACCCGCAATGCCCGCAATGGCTGGCTGTTTACCCGCTTTGGCGACTTGAAGCTGCGCAACAGTGGCTATAAAGACGATGATCGCCCAGTAGACCCGACCTGCTCCTGCTATACCTGCCAGCGTTTTACCCGGTCCTATCTCAATCACCTGCAAAAAGCCAATGAAATTCTGGGGGCGCAGCTCAATACCATCCACAATTTGTCCTACTACATAGGGCTAATGACTGAAATCCGGGAAGCCCTGGCAAAGGACCGCTTTAGCGCCTACCGTGAGCAGTTTTATGCCGATCGGCAACGCGGCGTCGAACCAGGCCAGGATTAGGCTTCAAATCCCCCAAGCGGTTTAGAATTGCACCTTAGCCGATCTTTCTGGCTTTTTAATTAGGGTTCTTTATGGAGGCGTTGAATATGTGGATTAGTAATGCATTTGCTCAAACTGGCACTGGCTCGGATAGCGGCGGCCTAATGGGTTTCTTGCCCATCCTTTTGATGTTTGTGGTGCTGTACTTCATCATGATTCGCCCACAAATGAAGCGTCAAAAAGAAACACGCCTCATGCTCGAAGCATTAGCGGTTGGCGATGAGGTTATTACCATCGGCGGAATTCTTGGCAAAGTCAATGCAATACGAGATCAAAACGTGATCGTTGAAATTGCAGCGGGCACCGAAGTGATCATGCAAAAAGGCGCGGTCACCATGGTTTTGCCTAAAGGCACCCTCAAAGCTGCTTAATCTCATTTTTAGCATTCGCGTCATCGAGACACTATGAACCGTTACCCCCTCTGGAAGTACCTTGTAATTGGTGTTGCGCTCCTCATTGGCGCGCTTTACTCCTTACCTAATATTTTTGGAGAGGCTCCAGCGGTTCAGGTCTCGGCCGCCAAGCCAACCGTCAAGGTTGAACTGGCAACGCAAGCGCGTGTTGAAAAGATATTAGCGGATGCCTCGATTCCAAGTACGGGCATGTTCTATGAGCGCACCGGCAATGTGGGGTCGGTAAAGGTTCGTTTTGATAGCACCGATATTCAGCTGCGAGCCAAGGATTTGTTACAGCAAAAGCTGAATTCCGATCCAAATGATCCCAGCTTTACAGTTGCTTTAAATTTACTCTCCAACACACCGCATTGGCTCAGCTCGATTAATGCCCTGCCAATGCCGCTTGGTCTTGATCTACGGGGTGGTGTGTACTTCCTGCTGCAAGTCGATATGGCAGGCGCAGTGCAGAAAAAAGTACTAGCCATAGCGGGTGACATTCGCAGTCAATTGCGTGAAAAGAATATTCGCCATCAAGGTATTGAACGCGGCAATGAATCCATCACCATTCAGTTTGGCAGTACTGAGGAAGCTGAAAAAGCCAAGACACTGCTGACTGCTTCACAAACCGATCTGACCTGGCAACTGAGTGCCCAAGCCGGCGGGGCCCGCCTTCTTGGCCAGTTCAAGCCAGCCTCGCTTAAAGAAGTACAAGACAGCGCGGTTAAGCAAAACATCACAACACTCAATAAGCGCGTCAACGAATTGGCCGTTAAAGAGCCGGTGATTCAGCAGCAAGGTGCTGATCGCATCATTGTGCAATTGCCGGGCGTACAAGATACTGCTCGTGCCAAAGATATTATTGGCCGTACTGCCACCCTTGAGTCGCGCCTCGCTGACCCGCTGGTTTCCACCATTGCAGTCGGCGATCCCGTTCCTCCTGGCATGGATGTATTCCGTTTTGGCGAAGGCCGTCTAGGTGTATTTAAGAAGTCAATTATTTTCAGTGGCGACCGTATTACCGATGCGAGTGCTGGCTTTGATCAAAATCAACGCCCCTCGGTCAACATCTCACTGGATGCGGCCGGTGGCCGCGTGATGCAAGAAGTCACCCGTGAAAACATTGGCAAACCCATGGGGATGATTTTGTTTGAAAAAGGCAAAGGCGAAGTACTCACCATTGCCACCATTCAAAGTGAGTTTGGTTCCAAGTTTCAGATTACCGGCCAACCCACCACCGAAAGCGCGAATGACCTTGCCCTGCTATTGCGTGCAGGCTCACTGGCAGCGCCAATGGAAATCATTGAAGAGCGCACCATAGGCCCAAGCCTTGGCGCTGAGAATATTGAAAAAGGCTTTACCTCGCTGATCTTTGGCTTTATTGCAATTGCGATTTTCATGATCGTGTACTACATGCTGTTTGGATTTTTCTCGGTGATTGCACTAGCTGTCAATTTAGTTCTACTGATTTCCGTACTATCGATGCTGCAAGCCACCTTGAGTTTGCCGGGCATTGCGGCGATGGCCTTAACACTGGGTATGGCGATTGACTCGAACGTACTGATTAACGAGCGTATTCGGGAAGAGCTGCGCAATGGCGTTGCTCCCAGCACTGCGATTGCGATTGGTTTTGATAAGGCCTGGGCAACTATTCTGGACTCCAACATCACAACCCTGATTGCAGGCTTGGCGCTCCTAGTCTTTGGTTCAGGGCCCATCCGCGGGTTTGCGGTGGTCCATTGCTTGGGTATTTTGACCTCGATGTTCTCGGCAGTATTTTTCTCGCGCGGTGTGGTGAATCTCTGGTACGGCAAACAGAGAAAGTTGCAGAAAATTTCGATTGGCCAAATCTGGCGCGCAAAGGAGTAATAAGCCATGGAATTTTTCCGCATCAAAAAAGACATTCCGTTCATGCGCCATGCATTGATGCTCAATGCATTCTCACTCATCACATTTTTTGCGTCGGTATTCTTCCTTTGGCAAAACGGCCTTCACCTCTCGATTGAGTTCACGGGTGGTACGGTCATGGAAGTTAGTTATCAACAAACCGCGCCACTCGACTCGATTCGTAAGAAGATTGAAAAGCTCGGTTATACCGATACCCAAATCCAGAACTTTGGCAGCTCACGCGATGTGATGATCCGCTTGCCATTGCAAAAGGATGCAGAAGGAAAAAATATCTCCTCAGCAGATCAAAGCGTAGTGGTCATGAAGGCCCTGCTAGAGGACGGCACAGAGGCCAAGTTGCAACGCGTTGAATTTGTCGGCCCCCAAGTGGGCAAAGAGTTGGCAATTGATGGCTTAAAGGCCCTTACCTTTGTGGTAATTGGCATCATGATTTACCTCTCCTTCCGCTTTGAGTGGAAGTTTGCGATTGCCGGCATTATTGCTAACCTGCACGATGTGGTTATCATCCTCGGCTTTTTTGCTTTCTTCCAATGGGAATTCTCACTCTCGGTGCTGGCGGCGGTCTTGGCAGTTCTCGGTTACTCGGTAAACGAGTCGGTTGTTATTTTTGACCGAATCCGTGAGAACTTCCGCAAGTACCGAAAGATGACAACGCCTGAAGTGATTGATAACGCGATTACCAGCACCATTAGCCGTACTGTCATCACCCACGGCAGTACCCAGATGATGGTATTGGCGATGCTCTTGTTTGGTGGTCCCACCCTCTTTTACTTCGCGTTAGCCCTCACCATCGGCATTTTGTTTGGTATTTACTCGTCGGTATTCGTAGCGGCTGCGATTGCAATGTGGCTTGGAATTAAGCGCGAAGATCTTATCAAGAACGATAAAAAGCCAGACGATCCAACCCGCAAAGACGATCCCAACTACGGCGCTACTGTTTAAACAGTCCGTCCTTTGAGTGCGGCCATGATTCTGGTGGTCGCGCCCTGATAGTGTGCGGCATACCGCAAAGCCGCCTCCCGCATTGCTTGGCGCTGCTGCTGATCTTGCAGAATTCGATTAATTGCGCCAGCCAATGTCGCTACCAGTAATCCATTACCACCTACTCGCATTGCAGCGCCGCAGTCAATTGCATCTTGGCTTGCCTGCTGAAAGTTAAAGGTGTGCTCTCCCAATAGGACAGGACAACTAGCAGCACAGGCTTCAATCAAGTTTTGGCCGCCGAGTGGCATGAGGCTTCCGCCCATCACCACCAAATCAGAGGCGCTGTAATACAAGGGCATCTCGCCCATCGAATCGCCGAGCACCACTGCCGCCGCAGGGTCAGCCAACTTATGCAAACCAGCTGCGTCTAAGTTGATTTCTGAGCGTCGCAATACCGTTAGACCGGATGCCTGAATCAGCTCGGCCACCTCATTAAAGCGCTCCGGGTGGCGAGGTACGATGCACAGCAAGGGCTGTGCCGTTGATGCTGATCCTGATGCTGATGCTGATTCTTGAGTATGTATTTGGAGCACTGCTTGCCAGGCCTGCAGGATGATCGCCTCTTCACCTTCACGGGTGCTGGCAGCGCAAACCATGAGGCGATTATTCTTTTCTAAATACGCGTGCCATGCAAGGCCATGTTTGACTAGCGCGGGGTTTAACACCACATCAAACTTCAGATTACCAACGACCTCACAATGCCTAACACCCAGCGCCCGATAACGCCCTGCATCGAGTTCGGTCTGCGCCAAAACACCGGCGAATGCCTGAAACAAAGAGCGGCCTGCATTACCAAAGCGAGCAACGCGGCGCGCACTGCGCTCAGATAAACGGGCGTTGATTAAAAAGACCGGTAATTTGATTTCGGCAGCACGAAACACAATGGTTGGCCATGCTTCGGTTTCCATAAACAAGCCCATCTCTGGCTTGGCTGCTTTTATAAACCGCTCCACCGACCAGCAGAGGTCATAGGGCAAATACACTTGCTGCAAACGACCCTGCGCGATAGCATCGGCAAAAATGGCAGCACCAGTGCGCCGCCCATTGGGCGTCATGCACGTCAGCAAAATGGATTTACCCTGTTGCAAATAGGCTTCGATGAGGGGCTGGGCTGCTCTGGTTTCGCCTACGGATACGGCATGTATCCAAATGGCTCCCGGCTGAATACCGTGGCCAAAACCAAACCGCTCCGCAATCGCTTGGCGGTAGGCGGGGTCCTTACGGCCTCGCCACCACAGCCGCAGTAGTACGACTGGCAAGAGAAGATGCCACCCCAGTTGATAGCAGGCAAACCAGAGCCAAGGGCGATTGACCGTTGGCTGCGGCAATGCAGGCTCTGGGCTAGCTGGCGTCACTTTTTGAGGCGCTGTGTCAACTCGACTGCTTTGCCCAGATAACTGGATGGCGTCATTTCCAGTAAACGGGCTTTTGCATCTTCCGGAATCGCCAAGCCCCGAATGAACACCTGCAGATCTGCTTGATTAATCCCTTTGCCACGGGTCAATTCTTTTAATTGCTCGTAGGGATTTTCAATGCCGTAACGGCGCATCACCGTTTGCACTGGCTCCGCCAAGACTTCCCAGCAGGCATCCAGATCAGCTGCAATCGCTGCCGTGTTTACCTCGAGCTTGCCAATGCCGCGCATGGCGCTGTCGTAGGCTAAAACACTGTGCCCAAATGCAGGACCCAAATTGCGCAAGACGGTGGAGTCGGTTAAGTCACGCTGCCAGCGTGAGAGCGGTAACTTTTCAGCGAGGTGGCGCAAGAGTGCATTTGCAACCCCGAGATTACCTTCGGAGTTTTCAAAATCAATTGGATTGACTTTATGCGGCATGGTGGACGAACCAATTTCCCCGGCCTTGGTACGCTGCTTGAAGTAACCCAAAGAGATGTAGGCCCAAAAGTCGCGATCCATATCCAGCAAGATGGTGTTGGCACGCGCAATCGCATCGAACAACTCCGCCATACCGTCGTGTGGCTCAATCTGAATCGTATAGGGGTTGAACTGCAAGCCTAGGCGCTGCTCCACAACTTCACGCGCAAACTTCTCCCAATCAAAATCGGGGTAAGCAGATAGGTGTGCGTTGTAGTTGCCAACCGCACCATTCATTTTGCCCAGCAAAGGCACTGCAGCGATCGCAGCGATCGCACGCTCTAAGCGTTTAGCTATATTGGCAATCTCTTTGCCTAGAGTAGTGGGTGATGCGGGCTGGCCGTGCGTGCGCGAGAGCATCGGCACGGCAGCATTGGCTAGCGCCAATTCCGTTAAGGCGTCGTGGATTTTGCGCAGCTGGGGTAGTAATACCGTATCGCGCGCACCGCGCAGCATCAAGCCATGCGCCGTATTGTTGATGTCTTCCGAAGTACAGGCAAAGTGAATGAACTCGCTTGCCTTAAGCAAATCAGGACGGCCCGATACTTTTTCTTTTAAGAAATATTCGACCGCTTTCACGTCGTGATTGGTCACTGCTTCGATTTCTTTAATGCGCTGCGCATCCGCATCGGTAAATGCATTCGCTAGGGACAATAAAAAATCGGCATCGGCCTTAGAAATGGCTGGCACATCAGCGAGACCCGCAGAGCCAAGAGCCAAGAGCCAATGAATTTCTACAAAAACGCGCTGTTTCATGAATGCAGACTCGGACAACCAGGGTCGCAATGCATCGAGCTTGCTGGCATAGCGCCCATCGAGTGGTGATAGGGCGTTTAAAGTGCTAATCGGTTGGCTCACGGTCCTGCCTTTTTGGGGTGTAGTCGATAAGACCTTATTTTAAAGCGTTATTGGATCACCCCCTCATGACGCGGCTATACTCCATCGCTATGAAAATTATTGGTTCAGTCACAAGCCCCTATGTCCGTAAAGTACGGATTGTCCTCGCCGAAAAGAAGATCGAGGCCGATTTTGTCCTCGAAAACGTTTGGGTTCCAGAAACCATCATTAGCCAAAGCAATCCCCTCGGTAAGATTCCGTGCCTGGTGATGGACGATGGCAGTGCCATCTTTGATTCACGGGTAATCGTGGAATACGTCGACACCTTGAGCCCCGTTGGTAAGTTAATTCCAGCTGATGGGCGTGAGCGTGCCGCGGTTAAAACCTGGGAAGCCTTGGCGGATGGGGTCTTGGATGCTGGTATTTTGGCAAGACTAGAAGCAACTTGGCGGCCAGCAGAGCAGCAAAGTCCTGCTTGGATTGAGCGCCAAATGAGCAAAATCGATGCGGCCCTAAAGAGTATTTCGAATAGCCTAGGTGAATCCAATTACTGCCACCACAATCAATTTGGCTTAGCTGATATTGCGGTGGGCTGCGCCCTGGGTTACCTGGATTTTCGCTTTCCATCGCTAGACTGGCGCGCGCCGTACCCGAACTTAGAAAGCTTCTACCAAGGACTCATGCAGCGGCAGTCTTTTAAAGACACGGCTCCGCCCGCAGCATAAGAGAGTTAAAGGCTTGGGGCTATTCTGGGCTCGCAGAAATAATTCCGCCGCCCAAGCAAATATCACCGTCGTACACCACAGCAGATTGACCGGGAGTAACCGCCCACTGGGAATCCGCAAATTGCAAAGCGAATCCAGTAGGCGCACTTTGCAGAGTGCAATTGGCGTCTAGTTGGCGATAGCGTGTTTTAGCCCCGTAAGCGCCTGCCGATGGCATTGCACCACTTATCCAGCTGGCATCGATTGCATTTAAATGCTGACTGCACAACCAGGGATGTTCGTGGCCTTGCGCGACATACAAGGTATTACTCGCCATGTCTTTGCGCGCCACATACCAAGCATCACCATTGCCATCTTGGCTGCCGCCAATCCCAATCCCTTTGCGCTGACCGAGGGTAAAGAACGCCAGGCCCATGTGCTCGCCAACGGTCTTGCCATCTGGGGTTTTAATCGGGCCTGGGGTAGTCGGTAGGTAGCGATTGAGAAACTCACGAAACGGCCGCTCACCAATAAAACAAATACCAGTCGAATCTTTTTTACGTGCGTTGGGTAAACCAATTTGGTCAGCTAACTTACGTACTTCGGTCTTGGCCATTTCGCCCAGTGGAAACATCACCTTTGCCAGCTGCTGCTGGCTCAGGCGGTGCAAAAAGTAGCTTTGATCCTTGCTGGCATCAAGCCCCTTCAGCAGCTGTACGCCCTCCACAGCGTGCTTTGCGCGTGCGTAGTGCCCGGTGGCGATGGCATCCGCGCCCAAGGCCATGGCATGGTCTAAAAACGCTTTAAATTTGATTTCGGCATTGCACAAGACGTCGGGATTGGGAGTGCGGCCGGCAGCGTATTCGCGTAAAAATTCAGCAAAAACGCGCTCCCGATACTCTGCAGCAAAGTTCACCGCCTCGACGTCAATCCCAATCAAGTCGGCAACCGACACCACATCAAGCCAATCTTGGCGGCTCGAGCAATACTCGCTGTCATCGTCGTCTTCCCAGTTTTTCATAAAAAGTCCAACAACTTCAAAGCCTTGCTGTTTTAAAAGCCAGGCCGTTACGGACGAATCGACGCCCCCAGACATCCCCACCACGACTTTTGAGGGCTGAGACAGCGGAATTGCGGAAGATTGAAGGTCGAGCATCGAAAAATGAGAGAATTACACTTAAGTTACCGGTTCCCCATTGTAAAAGTCTTACGTTGGATACACACCAATTAAAAGAAATTATGAACGCAATGGGTAAGTGAGCTCACAAGGCCAAGCTACTTTAACTAATACCGCTTTTCTAAATTATTTGCTTTCGGAGACATGCCATGCGCATTGGAGTGCCACTAGAAACCAGACCGGGGGAAACTCGGGTTGCAGCCACACCGGAGACGGTCAAAAAGCTGATCAGCCAAGGTCATCAATTCATTATTCAATCGGGTGCCGGTAACGGTGCCAGCGTCCCAGATTCAGCCTATGAAGCCGTAGGCGCCACCATTGGTAGCGCTTCCGACGCTTTTGCGGCAGAGATGGTGCTGAAGGTTCGCAGCCCCCAGGCTGACGAACTCAAACAAATCAAATCCGGAACCGTGCTGATTGGCATGCTGGATCCATTTGATAACGAGGCGATTGCAGCCATGGCTAGCCAAGGCATTACCGCCTTTGCCCTCGAAGCAGCGCCGCGCACTACCCGTGCCCAAAGCATGGATGTACTTTCTTCTCAGGCCAACATTGCCGGCTACAAAGCCGTGATGATCGCCGCTAACGAATACCAGCGCTTTATGCCGATGCTGATGACCGCTGCAGGTACCGTTAAGGCTGCGCGCATACTCATTTTGGGTGCTGGCGTTGCAGGCCTGCAAGCCATTGCAACAGCTAAGCGGTTAGGCGCTGTGATTGAAGCGTCGGATGTGCGCCCTGCCGCAAAAGAACAAATCGAATCACTTGGCGCTAAGTTTGTGGATGTGCCTTACGAAACCGATGAAGAGCGCGAGATCGCTAAAGGTGTTGGTGGCTATGCACGCCCCATGCCCGAGTCGTGGATGAAGCGCCAAGCAGCCTTGGTTGCTGAGCGCGCTATGCAAGCGGACATTGTGATTGCGACTGCCTTAATTCCAGGACGCAAGCCACCCGTCTTGTTGCACAGCGAGACCGTAGCCAAGATGAAGCCCGGTTCAGTCGTCATCGATTTGGCCGCAGGCCGTGGTGAAAACGGTTCTGGTAATTGCCCGCTCACGCGCGCAGACCAAATCGTCGATGCGAATGGCGTGAAGATTGTTGGTCATACCAATTTACCCAGCATGGTTGCAGCAGACGCTTCGGCACTCTATGCGCGCAACGTCCTGGACTTTATGAAACTCATCATCAATAAAGAAGCGCAGCTGGCTATCCCTGCTGCTGCCGATGATGACATTGTTGCAGCATGCCTCATGTGTCGTGATGGCCAAGCTGTCCGTACCAATTAATTATTGAAGGAATGATCATGGATGCAGCTGCAATTCAAAGTATTCTTACAGTCCAAAACATTACGGTGTTTGTGCTGGCCATTTTTGTGGGCTACCACGTGGTTTGGAACGTCACACCCGCATTGCATACGCCCTTAATGGCGGTGACCAATGCGATTTCTGGAATTATCATCGTCGGCGCTTTGTTGCAAACCGAAGTCATCAATGGCGATGAAATTACCCTCACCAGCTTGATTGGCGCACTGGCCGTCTTCCTCGCCTCGATAAACATTTTTGGTGGCTTTATGGTCACTCGGCGCATGCTTGAAATGTTTAAAAAGAAGGCTCCTAAAAACGAAGCCGCTGGCACAAAGTAAGAGAACCCCATCATGTCTAATATCACAGCGATTTCTTATCTGATTTCTTCGGTACTCTTTATCCTCGCCTTGCGGGGCTTATCGTCACCGACCACCTCCCGTCAAGGTAACGTGTATGGAATGATCGGCATGCTGCTCGCCGTCATCACCACATTCTTGATTCCGACATTTAAGCCCGTCTATTGGCTGATTGGCATTGCCATTGTTGCTGGCGCAATCATCGGTTCGATTGCTGCTAAACGTGTGCAAATGACTAAGATGCCGGAGCTGGTTGCTTTAATGCACTCCTTCGTTGGTCTATCCGCGGTATTGATCGCCATTGCGGCGGTAATCAACCCAGCTCAAGACCACTCGGGCGCACAGAAGATCGAGCTCTTTATCGGCGCCTTCATCGGTGCGATTACCTTTACTGCCTCGATCATTGCCTTCGGTAAGTTGTCCGGTAAAGTCAGCGGCAAGCCAGTGACTTTCTCTGGCCAGCACATGCTGAACCTGATTCTTGCCATATTGATGGTTGCGGCTGGTGTGGTGTATTTCCTAACCGATAGCCATGCAGCTTTCCTTGCTATGTGCGCAGTTGCCTTGGTACTCGGCGTGACCTTGATCATCCCGATTGGTGGCGCTGATATGCCAGTCGTGGTGTCGATGCTCAATAGCTATTCGGGCTGGGCAGCGGCGGGCATTGGCTTTACGCTTAATAACCCAGTCTTGATTATTGCTGGCGCCTGCGTTGGCTCTTCGGGCGCAATTCTGTCTTACATCATGTGTAAGGCGATGAACCGTTCAATCATCGCAGTGTTGCTCGGCGGCTTTGGCGCTGAAGCAGCCGCTGGTGGTGACGATGATGGCGCCCCAAAGAACTACAAATCGGGCTCAGCTGAAGATGCGGCATTTTTGATGACCAATGCCGATACCGTGATCATTGTTCCAGGCTACGGCTTGGCAGTGGCGCGCGCGCAGCATGCACTCAAAGAGTTAACTGAGAAGTTGACTCACCACGGCGTAACGGTGAAATATGCAATTCACCCAGTTGCCGGACGGATGCCTGGCCACATGAACGTCTTGCTCGCAGAGGCTGAAGTCCCCTACGACCAGGTATTTGAGATGGAAGACATCAACAGCGACTTCGGTCAGGCTGACGTGGTTCTGGTTCTGGGCGCAAATGACGTGGTTAACCCAGCAGCACGTACACCTGGTAGCCCAATCTTCGGCATGCCAATTCTGGAGGCGTTTAAAGCCAAAACCATCATTGTCAACAAGCGTTCGATGGCTGCCGGTTACGCTGGCTTAGATAACGAACTCTTCTATATGGATAAAACCATGATGGTCTTCGGTGACGCAAAGAAGGTCATTGAAGACATGGTTAAGGCTGTTGAATAACTAGTCTTACTATTGAATCAAAAGCCACCCTCGGGTGGCTTTTTTGTTGGCCCGGGCGAATGGGCTGATGCACGCCGATTCAATTAACAGCAGGGTCACTGACTGCAGCGCGAGATTCCAGTAGCCGCGTTCGAACGTATCGCACTCCTACGAGTGCTAAATGTACAAAGATAATGAAAAGGTACATATCACCCAGAGTCTCATGAGAGCCCTCAAAGATTGCTCGTAGCCACTTGCCGCCCCATTCTTCATAGCCCCCAATCCCAGTAAGCACTAACAAAGGCGTTAACACATACATCACCAAAATGAATACACCCATGAAAGCACCGTACCACCGATTCCAGTTCCAAAGGCGTTGTATCTCGAGCGCCTTCATGTCCGCTTGAATTCCCTTGACCATACTTGCCCTTCGCCATAGGGCGCCGAGCGAACTAGCTCCACCCGCAATTGAGCCCCAGCACAAACGCAACAGAAAAATGATCCCGAAGCCATATCCACAATACACATGCACCAGACGAAATGATTCACTGTCTGCAGTGATGTAGGCCGTTATGAATGATACGGCTCCAATCAAATGCAGCGTATTTTTCACCGACTTACCGAACGCAATTGAAATACCCATTATTTTTACCTTGGAATCCGCACATCGTCATCATCAAAATTACCTTGCTCGGCATGACGATGGCATGCATTGCAATTGGCTGCACTCTTCACAGAGGGCTTAGCAAAATCTTCCACCCCAATCTTGCGGTGCTTCTTTTGAAACCAATAGGACTGAGTGATTCGATTATCTGGAGGCACCTCTTTAACGCGCTTATAACTTCCTGCATAGCGCTTAAGCCAAGCTGAAATCTCCGCCGCATCCTTAGGCTCAATCGAGGCATCGGTTCCGTAATGCTTGCTAAGGCTGCTCATAATCGAGGACCAGGATTGTGCTGGCAAAAATCCCGGAGGATACGCCAGATGGCAACTCGCACACTCGGCTTGATAGATCGGCAAACGATCAACGGGCATCCTATTTGCACTATCCGCCATTGCCAATTGAGAGGCGGCCCCTACTGCCAAGTACGTCAACGCAGTTAGCGCTAGCATCGAAATAAAATCTTTCATAATCACTCCTACTTTTTAATGCTAATGAGGTAAGACAAGACATCCGCTTTTTCTTGGGCTAGGCATTCCCGGCCGAGGACATCGTTGCAATTACGGCGAAACCATTTATCTGTTCTGGCAGAGTCGGTCAGCGCATCTGGATTTACAGATGGCGCGAGTGGATCAATTACTTTGTTAGTACCAGCATGCTTTCCTAGAGATGAGGGTGGATTGCCATGGCAGGATGAACAGGACCACTCTTTGCCATGAGTGGAATTGAAAAATACCTTCCCTCTTTCGCTATTTGCTTGACTACCGGCTTTATCGGTCCAATACTGTAGCTGTTTGCTAGGCGTTGTTTCTGCGGCAATTGTTGGCGCTATTGCTGCAAAGACAAAGAGCATGAATAGAGCTGACTTGGCGTGAATTCTGTATATGTTTGAGTTCATACAATCAGTATTGAATAAACGGGGTTTACGGAATCTGAAGACTCCATTCATCTGCCGTTCAGAATTCACCGCCTACAATGAAGGATGACCTTCATTTTCCGATTCGTGCTACTCGCATTTCTCATCACCCAACCCCATTTGGCTTATGCAGATAGCGATCAAGACCGCGCCCGTAAAGCAGTGGAGCAAGGCGAAGTGATGCCGCTGCAACATATTCTTCAAAAAATGGCTAAAGACTACCCAGGTCAAGTCCTTGAAGTTGAGCTAGAGCGTAAGAAAAACACTTGGGTTTATGAGATCAAGCAACTTTCCGCCAGTGGCGTTCTCACCAAGCTTGAGGTAGATGCCAAGACCGGCGTCGTCATTAAGCAGAAATCAAAAAACACCAGTCAATAACTCAAATGCGCATATTAATCGTCGAAGATGAGCCTACCCTCTGTGCACAATTGCGTATGGCTTTAGAAGAGCAAGGCTATGCGGTGGATATCGCCAACAACGGCGAGGACGGCCTACATATGGGTAAAGAGGAGGCCTTTGATGTTGCCATCTTAGATCTGGGCCTTCCTAAACTTGACGGAATATCCGTTTTAAAGGGCTGGCGCCTTGCAAGAAAAAAACTACCCGTTATTATTCTGACCGCACGGGACAACTGGAGCGAAAAGGTGTCTGGTATCGATGCGGGCGCAGATGATTACCTGACTAAACCATTTCACATGGAAGAGCTCTTAGCCCGCATTCGGAGTGTGATTCGGCGAACGGCAGGGCACTCATCCCCTGTACTATCGATTAAAGGGCTGCTTTTAGATACCCGTAGTAGCAAGGTGTCTTTGGATGGCAATCCGATTACCTTAACTGCCCATGAATTTAAGTTGCTTGAATATCTAATGCATCATCCGAACGAAGTGATTGACCGCGCAACGCTGGGTGAGCATATTTATGCATACAACGAGGATCCTGATTCCAATACCATTGAGGTTTTCATTGCCCGCCTGCGCAAGAAAATACCCGAGGGCCTGATTGAAACCATTAGAGGCTTAGGTTATCGCCTAAATGATGATCTTTAATTCGATTCGCTTTCGGATTGCAATTGCCTCCTTAGTAGGCATTGCAATCGCCCTAGCATTCGCTAGCTCCGTCATTGGCACCCTTTTTGAAGGGCATGCCACTCGGCAATTTCAATCTGCACTGCAATCCCGCTTTCTCCAGGTTGCTAGTCTTGCTGGGCAAGATCCCAAGACCGGCGAACTTATTTTTAAGGCTCCAGCAAATGAGCCTCGCTGGTCCAGCCCCCTTTCGGGACTGTATTGGCAGGCCAATTTACCCGATGGAAAAATCATTCGGTCTCGTTCGCTATGGGATACAACACTACAAGTTCATTCGCCCGATAAGGCCGCTTTTTATGGCATCAATACCAGTCAAGGCCAACATCTAATGGCCCGATCACAAGCAATTGAACTAGATGGCCTCATTCCAATCCCTTTTTTACTCACTGTTGCGGAAGATACAGCAGAGCTAGATCAATCAATACGCCAATTCCAATCGCAAATACAGTGGTATCTCACGATCTTGGCTGCTGCGTTACTAAGTATGGTGGTATTGCAAATTACGATTGGGCTATCGCCACTGAGGAAACTAAAAAAAGCCATGCTTCGTTTGCGCAAAGGGGATGCCGCCTGCATCGAAGGCCAATATCCCAATGAATTTAGTCCCTTGGTAGATGACTTTAATTCAGTTCTGGAGCAAAACAAGCAGTTGGTTAGCAATGCACAAATTCAGGCGGGCAATCTCGCACATGCAATCAAAACTCCTTTAGCTGTCATTACCAATGCCATCGCGAGCAAAAAAATTCATGATGCCGATTTTCGTCAGCTCGTTCTTGAGCAAACTAGACTTGCTAAAGAACAGGTTGACTGGAGCCTTGCACGGGCAAAAACCATCACGCGCAGCCGTAACATCACACTAAAAACTCCGGTTGTTGGAGCAATTCAATCGATTGTGCGGGTGATGGAAAAGATCTATGCAGATAAATCATTGACGATGACTATTCATGCATCTGAGTCCGCCGTTCAATTTAACGGGGATGAGCGCGATTTACATGAAATCCTAGGTAATGTGATTGATAACGCCTGCAAATGGGCAAGTACACAGGTGTTGATTTCGATCTCCAAAGAAAAGGGCTGGGTCACGATCGCTATTGAGGATGACGGCCCGGGGATCGCTCCTGATGACTATGCCAATGTTGTGCGTCGTGGCGTGCGGCTCGATGAATTTACTCCTGGTACTGGGCTTGGCTTAGCCATCGTCGATGAGCTCATTTCCATCTACGGGGGGAAAATGCAGATGAATCAATCATCACTAGGCGGTCTCAAAGTCGCAGTACAGTTACCGCGATCTGATTAATTTGTTTCTAGCAATAATCACCAAAGAAAAAGGGCAGCTAGGCTGCCCTTCTCTGTTCTAGCTAGGCTAGATCATTACATCATACCGCCCATACCGCCCATGCCGCCGCCCATACCGCTCATGTCGGGCATGCCGCCTGCGCTGTCTTCTTTTGGAGACTCGCAGATTGCACAGTCGGTTGTGAGGAGTAATGCTGCAACCGAAGCTGCATTCACCAATGCAGTTTTAGTTACCTTGGTAGGATCGATAACACCCTGAGCTACCAAATCGCCGTACTCGCTCGTTGCTGCGTTATAGCCGTTGTTGCCTTTGCTGGCCATTACTGCATTCACCACAACGCTGGCTTCGTCACCTGCGTTGGAAACGATGATGCGCAGTGGCTCTTCCATGGCACGCAGAACAATGCTAATACCAGCATCTTGATCTGGGTTATCGCCTTTGAGGCCCATGATGCCTTGCTTCGCACGAATGAGTGCTACGCCGCCGCCAGGAACAATGCCTTCTTCCACTGCTGCGCGGGTTGCGTGCAGAGCGTCGTCAACGCGCGCTTTTTTCTCTTTCATTTCAACTTCAGTAGCAGCGCCAACACGAATCACTGCAACACCGCCCGCCAACTTGGCAACGCGCTCTTGCAATTTTTCACGATCGTAATCGCTAGTTGCTTCGTCGATTTGAACGCGAATGTTTTTCACGCGCGCTTCAATGGCTTTGGCATCGCCAGCACCGTCGATGATGATGGTGTTTTCTTTACCAATCTCAACGCGCTTGGCTTGACCTAAATGCTCGAGGGTGGTTTTCTCAAGGGTTAAGCCGATTTCTTCGGCAATCACTTGACCGCCAGTCAAAATGGCGATGTCTTCGAGCATGGCTTTACGGCGATCACCGAAACCAGGAGCCTTCACAGCACAGGTCTTAATAATGCCGCGGATGTTGTTCACAACCAAAGTAGCCAAGGCTTCGCCTTCGACGTCTTCCGCCACGATCATCAGTGGACGACCCGATTTGGCAACTTGCTCAAGTACCGGCAGGAGATCACGAATGTTGCTGATCTTCTTGTCAAACAAGAGGATGTATGGGCTTTCCAATACAGCGACTTGCTTCTCTGGCTGATTGATGAAGTAAGGAGAGAGGTAGCCACGATCAAACTGCATACCTTCAACTACTTCGAGTTCGTCTTCGAGTGACTTACCATCTTCAACGGTAATAACGCCTTCTTTACCCACTTTTTCCATCGCTTCAGCAATACGCTGACCAATGCTCACATCGCTGTTTGCAGAGATCGAACCAACTTGGGCGATTTCTTTGGTGGTGGTGCAAGGCTTGCTGATTTTTTTGAGTTCTTCTAAGGCTGCTGTTACTGCCTTATCAATACCGCGCTTTAAATCCATTGGGTTGTGTCCAGCAACAACGTACTTCATACCTTCGCGCACGATGGATTGTGCGAGTACGGTTGCAGTGGTTGTGCCATCACCAGCGATATCAGCGGTTTTGGAAGCGACTTCCTTCACCATCTGCGCGCCCATGTTTTGGAGTTTGTCTTTGAGTTCGATTTCTTTTGCTACGCTCACACCGTCTTTAGTGATGGTGGGGCCGCCGAAGGAACGCTCCATAACGACATTACGGCCTTTTGGTCCGAGGGTTACTTTTACTGCGTTGGCGAGGATGTTGACACCCTCCACCATCTTGGTACGGGCGCTATCGCCAAATACAACGTCTTTTGCTGCCATGATTGAATTCCTCTCTTATGTTCTCAATTACTTCTGAACAACGGCCATGATGTCTTCTTCGCGCATTACGAGAAGCTCATCTGCGCCTACTTTGACGGTTTGGCCGGCATATTTGCCGAACAACACCCGGTCGCCTACTTTGACGTCAGGGGCATTTAATTTGCCGCTGTCATCGCGCTTGCCAGGGCCTACAGCTAAAACTTCGCCTTGGTCTGGTTTCTCGGCTGCTGCATCTGGAATCACGATTCCTGAGGCAGTCTTGGTTTCTTGATCCATACGCTTGATGATCACGCGATCATGTAAAGGACGTAAATTCATTCCTTCTCCTAAGTTAGTGAGTATTAACTACATAAAAATCGATATAAATCGTCGGGTTATAATCTCTACACCTCACGTTAAAACGATTTTGACTCCGTCAAGGTCGCTTTAGCACTCGATTGCAGTGAGTGCTGATTATATAGGTCTATTCCCGCTGATTTCAAGGGGCGGCCCAATAAAAGCCTGCTGTAGGTCTATTCCTACAGACAAATCAGATCTGCCTGCTTACTTCCCGGACCTGTCCTGCCTAGACTGGACAGTCATCGACTGGAGAACACCATATGAGTCCCAAATCTCGGCTGTATACGCTTGTTCACGCATGGAAGAACAAGCCTTTTCATGAGCTGCGGGATGCCCAAGGCACTCATGTACCCAATCCGGCCCACGAAACCCAAGATGGCGGTAGCAATGCCAGTTGGTCTAAACGCCAAACCGTCAGCTATGAACCCATTTTTAATGCGGCAGGCAATGCCATGTCCGCCGCCTTGTTTAGGCCCCTCTTAGGCGCCAGCGACTCCCAGGTATTGCGCTTCACCATGGAAGGACTGGATGCAGCCAGTTACTGGCATTGCTGCAACAGGCCCATTCAGATTCTCTTGCCTTTATCGCCCAGCATACTCGCCAATCCACAGCGCATTGATGCCCTATGCGATCTAATTTTAAATTCCAGATTGCCCGTTGGCTTAGTTCATATAGGCGCCACCGCAATACCAACTGAAGCACTTCGAATCAATTGCAAAGAGGGTTTACTGCGCCTACGTCGTATCGGCGTACTGCTCCATCTAATGAATGCCACCCCGCACTCGATCCAGCCACAATGGCTAGAAGAAATTAAATTCGACGGCATCCATTTTTCAATTCAGGAATTGCGCAGCGACGATATTGCGCTAGCAAACCAACAAGCCCAATTACTCGATGCCCTCGCGATGGCAAGGGAGCTGGGCGCAATGCTCTATGCCAACGGCATTAGCTTAATTAAGGACCTCGAAAACGCCAGGCTCTTGCCGGTGGATTTTTGCTACGGCGGCTTAATGATGTCGCCCGTCAGTAGGCACCAAATTCTTCATATCAGCGACAGTCGAATTGCGAAAGCTATTTTTGCAGTGAAACCCCATGGAAGTACAAACCAGAACGGAGATAGGCAATGAAGAAAAGTGTCATGTTGGTAGACGATCACCCCGCCATGCTGATGGCCCTCAAAAGTATGCTGCAGGATCAATTACTGTTTGAAGTAGTGGGCCAATGCCGGAACGGAGAGGAGTGCCTACAAAGTGTGAAGCAAATGAATCCCGATATTGTGATTCTCGATCTCGATATGCCCAAAACGGATGGGTTTGATGTGATTCGCCGTATTAGTTTGACTTACCCCGACATCCGCTTACTCGTTCTATCTAGCCTAGATGAGCAGGTATATGGAGGACGTGTACGTTCCTTAGGTGCGCATGGTTTTATCAACAAAACCGCCGGGGCCGATGTTATCTTAGCGGCCTGCGTAGCGATCTCCCAAGGCTATGCTTGCTTTTCCCATACGCGCAATGGCCATAGCTCGCTCAGTGACCAGGAGAAACTAGCCCTCATCTCTGATCGTGAATTGCAAGTGATGAAGTACTTGGGCAAAGGCAATAGCAATCAGCACATTTCAGACTTGTTGCACATCAGTAATAAAACGGTAGCAACCTATAAAACGCGCATCTTCGAAAAGCTGGGTATCAACAACATTGCTGACCTCATTATGTTTTGCCGCAATAACCACATTATTGAGGGATGATGCGAGTTACTGCATTCGGTCCAATCGCTTGCACTGCCGTACTGCTTTACTGCAGTATGGCTTTTGCACACCACATTGAACTCACTCCGGCAGAGAAGGGGTGGATCAAAGCAAAGCCAGTGGTGTATTTCAGTATTCATGAGCAACATGCACCCTACCTTGCGCCCCTAGATGGAAATGGGCAAGTTGGGGTTTATCAATCGCTCATTAATGCACTGAGCGAGCAAACGCAGCAGCAGTACCAAGCGATTTGGCGCGCCAATGATGCAGACTTAGCCGACCTACTTAGCAAGGAATCGATTGACTTTGTGATTGATCCGCCCCCAACCTCGGAGCAGCAACGGCAGGGAGGCATTTGGTCAGAGCCGGTTTTTTGGGGCCATCAGGTGATGGTCACGCGCGCAGAGACATTGCTGGAAAGTCCCGTGGTTGCTCAAAAGATGGCTTTTTTTGCGGCAGACTCCAGCCACCGCGACCACCAATCCGTAGCCCATTTATTTGCCGCACTCATGAAGCGCGAGTACGACGCCGTAGTGATGCCAATTCGGCTTGCACGGTATGCCATGCATGCGGAATACCAATCGTATTTAAAGCTCAATGGTTTATATGGTCGTGAACCACTGGCATACCGCTGGTTTATTGGCAACCATGCTAAACCCCTCAAAGGAATCCTAGAAAAGACCTTACATTCGCTTGATCCGATAGCATCACGTGCCATCTTTTCCATCCCTGGTTTTGGTGTCGAGCCAAGAGACGATGCTGGTGGCGCTGATCTTGACTTTATGCACCAGCATCACGCGCCATGGAAGCGCCATATTTTGTTTAGTTTTTTATGCGCCATGCTCTTGGGCGGCTTGGCTTGGATTATTCAGTTGCAGCGCCATCGCAAACAGCATGCACTTCAGCATGCCGCCCTGCTATCCCAGAAAGAGCATGCAGAGCGCGCCAATAATGCCAAATCCAATTTTTTGGCTGAAATGAGCCATGAAATCCGAACGCCGATGAATGCCATTTTGGGGGTTCAAGAGTTATTACTCAAAAGCCCACACTTGCCGGAGAGCGAGAAGCCTTTGCTGCAGAGCGCCCATGCCTCAGCGGAGTCGCTCCTGGGTATGCTCAATCAGGTCCTTGATCTCTCCAAGATTGAGGCCGGCAAGCTCACCCTAGCGCCTGAGCCCTGCTGCCTTAAAACCCTGGTTGAGGAAATTGATGCGGCTTTTTCGATCTTTGCATCGAATCGCCAATTGAGCATGCATACCCATCTCGACCTACGTATTGCAGAGGTACTGATGGTTGACTCGTTACGCCTGCGGCAAGTTTTAAATAACATCTTGAGTAACGCCATTAAGTTTACGAATGCGGGGGCTATCCATTTTTCGGTCCGCATCTTAGCCGATGATCATGCCGGCCAGTTAATTGAGTTTCGTGTGATTGATACTGGCATTGGCATGAACCCGGCTGATATTGCGACTGCCCTTCAGCCTTTTGAGCAGGTCCGGGCCCAACACCAACAGCAAGCAGGCAATACGCCGCAAGGTACTGGTCTCGGCTTAACCATTAGCAGCCATTTGATTCGATCGATGGACAGTCACTTGTATTTTGATAGCGAACCGGGAATGGGTAGCAATGTCTATTTTTCTGCCGCCTTCCCTAGAACAACCCAAGTAGCTTCGAATCGATTGATCACCGAGGCCGCCCCGCATTGTGCGCAGCGCATGCGACACCACGGCAAACAAGTCTGTGCTTTAGTTGTCGAGGATCACCCTGCTAGCCGTCAAGTTCTATCCCTGCAATTAGAGGCCCTTGGAGCACAGGTCACGGTCTGTGAGAATGCTGGGCAGGCATTAGCGCTCCTGAAGCAACGGAATTTTGATGTCATGCTCACCGACCACTCCATGCCTGGCATGCATGGCGCTGATTTATCGCAATCGATCCGTGCGGGTGGGTTTTCGGAGCTCATCATTATTGGTGTTACCGCCGATATCTACGCCTTGGAAATTCGGCATCGACTGCTTTCCTCTGGAATGAATGCCGTTCTAATCAAGCCCCTTAACTTGGCCACCCTCGAAAATGAATTGGCACGCCACTTCACCATCGAAGAAGTAGACAGCGATACAGAGGAAGATACGATTGCGTTTCCGCAGCTGGGTAAAGGCAGTTCAGATCAAAATCAAATCGGTAGACTAATCCTGCATGAAATCATGGAGGTGCATCACCAAGCGATTGCAGAGCTATCCACTGGGGATATATCCCAATCCGATCTGGGCAGTCTGATTCATCGAATCAAAGGTGGGGCATTACTAATGAATGGCCTGCGTTTTGCCAATCGCCTCGATAGTCTTGCCGCCAATCGCACTGACTCCACTCCAAAACGGGCAGCACTCCTAAAAGAATTACTCCTCAAGCAAAATAGCGTGATTGACGCTTTTTTAAGCCGCGATTCATTTGAATAAATAGAACAGTAGCCTAGGCATCCTAAGCCAAGATGAATTAAGTAGACGGCTCAATTTTTAGTATTTTTGCTGTTTTGGCTTACCATAAGCCGGTGCCACTCTTTTTCGCCCCATATCGAGCATCTCCTCCTGCATTTCAATATGCATTTTGGCCCTTCGCATGGCTAGTGCTATTGCTGCTCTGCGGCCTTAGCAATCAGCCCCTGCGGGCATCCACCCCTAGCGGTGCGATCGAAGTTCCAAGTGCTGTGTGGCAGTCACTCGCCAAGAATCAGATTCCGCGCGATGCGGTGAGTATTTCAGTTTTGGAGTTGCCGAGCTCTGCTGAGAGTAATGCGCGGGAGGTGCTGGATTGGCGCGCAAAGCAATCGATGAACCCCGCCTCCGCAATTAAGCTACTGACTACCTTAGCCGCACTCGATTTGCTGGGCCCGCAGTACCGCTGGAATACTAATCTGTATACGGATGGCCAAATCAAAAATGGCCTACTCAAAGGCAATCTTTACCTGCGCGGCAGTGGCGACCCCAAGTTGGTACCTGAAGAGCTGGCGCAGATGATGAAAAGCCTGCGCGATTTGGGCATTCAGCGCATCGATGGGAATTTGATTTTTGACCGCAGCGCCTATACCCCCGAGGTGATGGAACACGCTACCATCGATGGCGAGTCAATGCGGTCTTATAACGTGCCGCCCGATCCACTTCTCTACGCCTTTAGAACACTATCGTTCCAGGTCGGTCAAGCGCGCGAGGATGATCGTATTGCGATCAGCTATACGCCAGCACTGACGCAATTTAAGGTGGTCAATCAATTGCGTCCCAGCAATCAAAGCTGTGATGCTTGGCGTAAGCAAATCCAGTTTGAACTCGTGAAGCAGCTAGGATCAGGTCCAAGCAAGACTGACCAGTGGCAGGCTCTCTTTAATGGTGAGTTTCCAAGTGCATGTAAAAACATTGCCTACAACGTAGTGGCACTAGATCCCAATACGTTTCTAACCCTGGGATTTGCGGCGGCATGGGAATTGGCTGGCGGCACCTGGGCTAAGCAGCCGCAAGGGAAAAGTGGTGAAGTTCCGTTGTTCGCAAGACCATTGCTGGAGTTTCAGGGTGGGCCATTAATTAATGCGGTGTACGACATCAATAAATTTTCTAATAACGTCATGGCGCGGCAAGTCTTTTTAACGCTTGGCTTAGAGCGTTTAGGAAAGCCAGCCTCCATCGGCGCAAGTGATCGGGTCATGCAAGCCTGGCTTAAACAACGTAGCTTGGATTTTCCGGAATTGGTTTTAGAAAATGGTTCGGGCTTATCGCGCAACGAAGCCATTAGCGCCCGCCACCTCAATGATCTATTAATTACTGCCCGTCAACTTCCATCCGGAGACCTGTTTGTGCAATCACTGCCGCTAGCTGGATCGGATGGCACCATGAAAAACCGCCTGATACGGCAACTGCGTCAATTCTTACACCTGAAGACAAAACCAGAAGCGCGCATTAAGACCGGATCGCTTGCGGAAGTGAGAGCGATTTCAGGCTATGTCATTAGCCAATCCGGCAAAACCTATGCGGTTAGCTCATTCATCAACCACCCCAATGCCTTTCGTGGCCTAGATGCCCACGATCAACTGCTGACGTGGTTATTAACGGGCGGCCCCGAACCAAAGCAAGCACGCTGAAGTCGGTCTCGCACTCCATCCCACTCTTGCCCCATGGGTGGCTCAGGCATGACGATTAAATCCCACGAATGGTCATCTAAGTCACGCAACAATCGATATAGCCGGCTAGCAAATAAATCACTCTGTTCGGGAATAGTTACCTGCTGAATGTGCGATGCGCCCAATACCTGTGGGTCCCGCATCTGTTCTGATTCCCACACCACCAGAGCGACGTGCGATTTGGTGTCTGGGTATTGCGCAATGCAATCGAGCGCTGCACCGGCCGCATACAAACGCAATGGTGTGTTGGGTGCGTAATGGGCTTTCAGGCTACCCGAGACACGTGGAGTAACTTTTTCTGAATCTGTGCGCGCACCTGCTTGCAATACACGCACTCCTGTTTGCTGCTCAATCTGCTCTGGTGTAATCGCACCAGGGCGCAGCAAGACTGGAGCGCCAGAAGATAAATCCACAATCGTCGACTCGATACCCACAGTGCAATCGCCGCCATCCAAGATCAATAAATCAGCTTGCTCACTGAATTCAGCGCTGACATCCGCAGCGCGGGTAGGCGAAACCTTGCCAAAACGGTTCGCCGATGGCGCCGCCAAACCCCCGCCAAAGGCCTGCAAGAGGGTTTGCGCGATAGGGTGATCGGGTGAGCGCAACGCAATGGTGTCTTGACCGCCAGTCACCGCGCCCAGTACGTGTTTGTCTTTTTTCAATACCAAGGTTAAGGGGCCAGGCCAGAAAGCCTCGACCAAGCGCATTGCCTCCTCGGGAAGATCGCGCACCCAAGGCGCAATCAACTTAAACCAAGCATCTGATTGATTCGCTGAGGACGCTTCCGTTATTGATGGCGCTGCTAAATGCACAATCAGAGGATGGTCAGCTGGCCTACCTTTGGCAGAGAAGATTCTTCGCACCGCCTGTTCATTGCTCGCATCGGCTGCCAGTCCATAAACCGTCTCCGTCGGAATTGCAACCAAACCGCCCTGCTTTAGGCGTTGCACTGCTTGTTCTACTGCGTGCTGCAATTCTGCGCTGCTGATGGTGGGTTGCGGATCGGTTTTCACTACTACAGCATTACTTAAGGAGCGATACCTAAATCGCCAGCAACCGCAGAGCAATTCTGCCGCGCCTCATCCAGGGATTGGCCAAGGCAATTGACATGGCCCATTTTGCGACCAGGCAGGGGCGAAGCCTTGCCGTATAAATGCAATTTTGCATCGGGGTGGCCGAGAACGCGCTCCCATGCTGGTTCGCTTGCAGTCGTTTGCTGCTTGCCTTCCTTGATAAACCACGCATCACCCAAAACATTGAGCATGGCAACGGGACTTAACAAGCGCGTATCGCCGAGTGGTAAGCGGGCCATTGCTCTGACCTGCTGCTGAAACTGACTGGTAACGCAGGCATCCATGGTGTAGTGCCCTGAATTGTGCGGGCGTGGCGCTACCTCATTGGCGACGATACTGCCGTCGGTCAGAACAAAGTATTCGACACAAAGCACGCCGACATAGTTCATCTCCTGCGCAATCGCGCTGGTCGATTTTTGAATCCGCTCGAGCAAAGTAGGATGCTGCTGTAACGATGGCGAAGGTACGGTACTGGTATGCAAGATGCCCTGGCGGTGGATATTTTCTGCCGGAGGGAATGAGCGCACATCGCCGTCATGCCCACGCGCCACAATTGCCGACACCTCAAATGCCAATGCCATGCGCCTCTCTAATACACACGGAACCTGACCTAAATCATTCCAAGCCGCTGCCAATTGATCACGCGACTGCACTGTAATTTGGCCCTTGCCGTCATAACCGAGTCGTACTGTTTTTAAAATACCGGGGAAAAGATCATCTGCAAGCAAAGTGAGATCGGCCTCGCCATTGATCACACCATACGGTACGGGACCCACTCCAGAGATGGGGGCGCACTGCGCTAAAAATGCTTTTTCTTTAATGCGGTCTTGTGCAATCGAGACACAGCTACTATCTGGAGCAACAAAGATGCCACGCGCTTTAAAAAAATCCAGCGCTTGTGCAGGAACGTTTTCAAACTCGGTACTAATGGCAGAACACAAGCTGGCCATTTCAGAGAGAGCAGCCGTATCAAGGTAATCAGCACATAAATGTTTTTCAGCAACCGATCCACCCGGACTGAGTGGATCAGGATCCAGTACGCAGACTTTAAATCCCAAGGACTGCGCTTCGTGGATGAACATACGCCCAAGCTGACCGCCGCCCAAAATACCGAGCCAGGCCGGCGATTTACAGATGCTGGAAGAAGAGGCTGCGTTCATGCTCATCAATTACTTGGCTGCTAATTCCATGGCTTGAGCTACCGCCGTCTGTTTGCTGCGAAAGCCTTCGAGGGCTTTCATTAAATCGGCATCGTGCGCAGCCAAGATAGCAATGACATGCAAAGCCGCATTGGCAGCACCTGCCTCGCCAATCGCAAAGGTAGCTACTGGAATGCCCTTAGGCATTTGCACAATCGAATA
This sequence comes from Rhizobium sp. Q54, assembly GCA_943371165.1. Lineage (GTDB taxonomy): Bacteria > Pseudomonadota > Gammaproteobacteria > Burkholderiales > Burkholderiaceae > Polynucleobacter. The sequence goes on along the minus strand of CALRTW020000003.1, from coordinate 5,104 downwards.
CAAGGAGTCTTCACCGCGTAAGTACTTACTGGGAACCGGAACACCAAAAACCGGCACCAGGGTTTTAGAGGCAAGCATGCCTGGCAAATGGGCGGCGCCACCTGCGCCGGCAATAATTGCCCTTAGACCACGGCCGCGCGCTGCTTCTGCATACGCAAACATATCATCGGGCATGCGGTGCGCAGATAAAACCTGAGCCTCATACGGTACGCCAAACTGATCTAGCATCTGGGCAGCATGCTGCATGACATCCCAATCCGAATTGGAACCCATCACAATGCCAACGACTGCTGTTGCCTTTGAACCTGCGCTCATGTCCTACTCCACTTATGCTGGATATGAAAAGAGGATCTATTATCCCAGCCTTTTGTCAGGGACTCCAGCGGAATGAGGGCCAATTAGCCTACCTGACTCAGGCGCGTGAGCGCCTCGCGGTACTTTTCTGCGGTCTTTTCGATCACATCATTGGGCAGATCCGGGGCTGGCGCGGTTTTAGGCCATGGCTTGCCCTCGATCCGTACTTGCTCTAACCAGTCACGTACAAATTGCTTGTCATACGATGGCGGGTTGGTGCCGAGCTGGTAGGTCTCTGCCGGCCAAAAGCGGGAAGAATCTGCCGTCAGAATCTCATCCATCAACACCAGCTGATTGGCTTCGTCTAAACCAAACTCAAACTTGGTATCGGCAATGATGATCCCGCGGGTGGCAGCGTAGCGCGACGCTTCCTCATACAAACGAATGCTGACATCGCGAATTTGATTGGCCAAGGGAGCGCCGATGCGCTGCACTACTTCGTCAAAGGAGATATTCTCATCGTGCTCACCCACCGCTGATTTAGCAGCAGGCGTAAAAATCGGCTGATCTAATTTTTGAGCATTTTGCAAACCAGGCGGCAAAGGAACGCCGCACACACTGCCGGTATCTTGGTAGTCTTTCCAGCCACTGCCTGCCAAATAACCGCGGACTACAGCCTCAACCAAAATAGGTTTGAGTCGCTTTGCTACCACTGCACGACCTTGCACCTGCTCTACTTCATCCGCTTTCACTACGGTAGCTGGATCAATTCCAGTGAGGTGGTTTGGAATCACATGGGCTAATTTATCAAACCAAAAATTTGCCATTTGATTGAGGATGATGCCTTTTTCAGGAATGGGTTGCGGCAAAATCACATCGAAGGCAGATAAGCGATCGGTTGTAATCATCAGCAAACGGTCCTTGCCTAATTCGTATACGTCGCGCACCTTGCCTTTGGATAGCAAAGGCAACGAGGTAATCGAAGTTGCGTGCAATGCTTTTTTCATTGCATTACTTCACGATCTGGGCAAGCTGACCGGCGCGATAACGCTCAGCCATTTTTTCAAGGGACATGGGCTTAATCTTGGCAGCCTGACCAGCACAACCAAATGCGGTATACCGCGCAACGCAGATGGCTTTTGCCGCTTCGCGTGCCGGCTTGAGGTAGTCGCGTGGATCAAATTTGCCTGGGTTCTCAAACATATAACGACGAATGGCAGCCGTCATGGCCAACCGAATATCGGTGTCGATATTAATTTTGCGCACACCGTGCTTGATGCCTTCTTGAATTTCCTCTACGGGTACGCCGTAGGTTTCTTTCATATCGCCACCAAACGCTCGAATCTCAGCAAGCAGCTCTTGTGGAACGCTGGAGGAGCCATGCATCACGAGGTGGGTGTTGGGAATGCGTTGATTGATTTCTTTAATGCGGGTAATGGCCAGAATATCGCCAGTTGGCTTCTTGGTAAATTTGTATGCCCCATGGCTTGTGCCAATTGCAATCGCCAGTGCATCGCACTGCGTCGCACGCACAAAATCAGCTGCCTGCTCTACATCCGTTAACAACTGCTCGCGGGTCATTGCGCCATCTGCACCATGGCCATCTTCCTTATCGCCCATCATGGTTTCAAGGGAACCTAAAACACCCAGCTCTGCCTCTACCGTGACGCCAATCGAGTGCGAGAACTTCACCACCTCTTGCGATACGGCGACGTTGTAGTCATAGCTCGCAACCGATTTACCATCCGCCTCGAGTGAGCCGTCCATCATCACGCTGGTGAAACCGCTCTTGATCGCCGCCATACATACGGCTGGGCTTTGACCATGGTCTTGGTGCATCACTACTGGAATATGGGGATATTCTTCTATCGCCGCAGAAATCAAGTGGCGCAAAAACGCTTCCCCAGCATACTTTCGTGCCCCTGCCGATGCCTGCATGATGACAGGCGCACCCACCTCATCGGCCGCCATCATGATGGCTTGTACCTGCTCTAAATTATTGACATTAAAAGCAGGTAATCCGTAACTGTGTTCGGCTGCATGGTCTAGCAGTTGGCGCATTGATACAAGGGGCATAACAATCTCTTCTATTTAAAAGGATAAGAATTCAGGGGCTTATTTTACGTTGATAATCTTTAAGGTATTGGTGCCGCCAGGGGAGCCCATTGGCGCACCAATGGTCAATACAATCGTATCGCCTGTTTTCACGGCACCGAGCTCTTTAAGGCGCGCCTCAACCTGCGCCAATGCCGTATCGCGATCGTTACTTAGCGCTAAAGCTAAGGGAGTGACGTTTCGATAGGTACTGAGTACGCGCTGGGTTGAAATGCTAGGCGTCAAAGCAAAAATAGGCACATGGATGTTATGGCGACTCATCCAGATTGGGGTAGAACCCGACTGCGTTAATGCTGCAATGGCAGTGGCGTGCAAATGGTGCGCGGTAAATAAGGCACCCAAAGCAATGGTCTGATCAATACGGGTGAAGGTCTGATCTAAAAAGTCGGTATCGAGCCGAACTTGTTCTGATTTTTCTGCTTCGATGCAAATCTCCGCCATCTGTTCAATGGTCTTGACGGGATACATACCTGTAGCCGATTCCGCTGACAACATCACGGCATCGGTTCCATCCAAAACAGCATTCGCGACGTCACTCACCTCGGCGCGGGTTGGCACCGGCGCGCTAATCATGGACTCCATCATTTGCGTGGCCGTAATCGTAAACTTATCAGCCTCACGAGCCAGTTTGATCATGCGCTTTTGCAAGGCGGGCACAGCAGGGTTTCCCACCTCAATGGCGAGGTCGCCACGCGCGACCATAATGCCGTCGCTCTCGGCAATAATGCTATTGAGGGCATCGGGCTCAATCGCTTCAGCACGCTCGACTTTGGCAATTAATTTAACTTTGGGTACGCCATGTTTGGCACTGGCTGCATCCGCTAGTTTTCGGGCATGGGCCATATCGGCACCATCCTTCGGAAAACTAATCGCAACAAAATCCACACCCATCGCAATCGCAGCGTCTAGGTCTTGAATGTCTTTTTCAGTTAAGGCAGGAGCCGTTAAACCACCGCCAGCGCGATTGATGCCTTTGTTATTCGAGAGTGCGCCGCCAAGCTCCACCCGCGTATGAATCTCACCACCTTTGACCGACTCTACCCGCAATACGATCAAGCCGTCATTGAGCAGTAAGCGATCGCCGGCGCGCACATCATTGGGTAAGTTTTTGTAGTCAAGACCAACGCGCTCGTCATTACCCAAATTACAGGCAACATCCAAAATAAATGGGGCGCCTTCCTTCAGTATCACCTTACCGTCTGCAAACTTACCAACGCGGATCTTAGGTCCTTGTAGGTCCGCCATGATGCCGAGCTCACGACCTACTTCAGCGCAAATCGAGCGAACCATGTCGTGGCGTGCGCGGTGATCTTCCACAGTGCCATGTGAAAAGTTCATTCGAACCACATCCAATCCGGCGCGGATCATGTCTCGCAAAACCTCTGGTTTTTCTGAAGCAGGTCCTAGTGTTGCAATAATCTTTGTGGCTCGTAACATGAAACGCTCCTTTTTATTCACTTCCTCGCTCAACCAACACTGCAAACGCCGGTAATGTTTTGCCTTCCAAAAACTCAAGGAAAGCGCCGCCACCGGTAGATATGTAATCGACTTGATTTTCTATGCCGTACTTCGCAATCGCTGCCAAGGTATCGCCGCCGCCCGCAATTGAAAATGCGGGGGAATGGGCAATGGCTGCTGCAATCATTTTGGTACCACCACCAAATTGATCAATCTCAAAAACGCCTAAAGGTCCGTTCCAAACAATCGTGCCTGCATGGGCCAGCATAGTAGACAACCGTGCGGCCGTCTTCGGACCAACATCCAAAATCATGTCATCCTCGGCTACCTCATTGGATGGGACCCGATTGGCGCGCGCCAATGGGGAAAGCTCGTTAGCCACGACCACGTCTTCTGGAATCGGCACATGGGCGCCACGCTTTTCCATCAGATTCATGATTTCCCGGGCTTCGTTTACGAGGTCGGGTTCGGCCAAGGACTTACCAATCGGTAGACCTTTGGCCAGCATGAAGGTATTCGCAATACCGCCGCCGACAATCAACTCATCTACCTTTTCGGCAAGAGCTTTCAGAATAGTGAGCTTGCTCGATACCTTTGATCCTGCCACGATGGCAATCAGGGGGCGCTTGGGATTGGCAAGAGCGCGGCTTAAGGCATCTAGCTCAGCAGCCATGAGTGGTCCTGCACAAGCGATCGGCGCAAAACGCGCCACGCCATGGGTAGTGGCTTCAGCGCGATGCGCTGTACCAAACGCATCGTTGACATAGACATCGCAGAGTGCGGCAATTTTTTTGGCGAGTGCTTCGCTGTTTTTCTTTTCGCCTACATTAACGCGGCAGTTCTCCAGCAACACGAGATCGCCAGGCTGAAGATCAAAACCGCCATCAACCCAATTGCTAATAAGGGGTACTTTGCGATTAAGGATTTCTGCGATGCGATGCGCTACTGGCGCCAAGCTATCTTCCGGTTTAAATTGACCTTCGGTTGGCCTGCCCAGATGGGAAGTCACCATCACTGCAGCCCCAGCTTGTAGGCAAATTTCAATGGCCGGAATGGATGCTCGAATGCGGGTATCTTCGGTAATATTGCCAGCCTCATCCTGGGGCACATTTAGGTCCGAGCGAATCAGTACCCGCTTACCTTTTAACAGTCCGGCCTGCGCTAAGTCATGGAGGCGTTTTACTTTAAAAAGGGTATCGGACATGGAAATGCAATTCGGTAAAAGAACAATCCCCCA
>CALRTW020000002.1:0-149615 GCA_943371165.1 Rhizobium sp. Q54 | reverse complement strand
GTTGTATAAAAACGGGGGCTTAACATCGTGTTCTCTAGAGCACGATCGGTTGACTCGCTGATCGTGTTGGTGTGCATGGTTGCGGTGGTCATACTTCTACCCTCTTTCCTAAATTCAGATTCATTGCGGTTGTGTTGTCTGCCTGCTGCTGCGCTGGCTTTTGCCTAGGGTACTTTTTGGTATGCGAAAAGCGCGTTGTGGAAAAACTCACTTCATAGAGCATAGTGAGCTCCAGGCGTGCCGTGCAATAGGTCCACAAACGACTGAGTAAGCCCGCTCTCGAAATCGTGGCTTTACGGGTAAATTCCATTTGCTGACCGAATTCAATGTGCGTGAGCGGGTCATGAATCAAGACCTGATCGCCAGGGCCAATCTCAACCCCTTTTAACTCCGCATGGGCGTATAGAAATTCAGCGGTATTCGATAGCTTAATTTGGCAATCGACAATCTCTTTGTCCATTACTGCACCCCTTGTGGCTTAAGTAATACTGCAAACTCAATTACATTGTCTTTGCCAAATGACTCTAAATCAATGCGATTACCGGTTGCAGGGTCGAGTAGCGTTAGCCGGCCATCGGCCCGCGCAATTAACTCAAATGGAATGGCTTGATTGACTTCTTTAATGCGCCGCTCGCGCGCCATGGCCCGCAAGATTCCCCGCACAAACCCAGCCTCTCCCTCAATCACTTTCACTACCCGGCCATCAGGTGCTGAGACTACGGCAATCGAGCCATCGCTGCGATCTTCAAAGCGCAATTGCTTCGTAATCACCGCCTGCGCATCAGTCTCGCGGGTCAATTTACCGGAATCGACGAAATCGGCCACAAACAAAATCAAGGCTGCTAAACCACCCACCGCAATGAGTGCCAGCGATTTGGGGATGCGCATACCGCGATGGGAGGGCTGTGCTGTATTCATGCGGCTTTAATTTCTCCGTTTAGCCCCGAATGACTGCTTTGAACATCAGCATACACGGAGGCATCGGTCTTTGCTGTGCGTACAGTCTGCTCGGCCAAATCCACTTGATTGGCTTTGGCCCATGCATCGGACAACAAGGTGGCTACTTTCTGGCTATCTGGGATGCACCGCAACATAGGCTCTGGATTAGCCCAAGCACCGGGTTTGGCGTGTGGCCATAAGTGAAATACTGCAATCTTGTTATGCTCATCCAGCTTCAATGGAATATCGCCGACGCCATGCTGACCTACATTTAAACCCGCACTCTGAATTTTCTTCAAGGGCAGATTGAAGGTCATATTAAGCACAATGCCAATGCGCATCACAATGCGGCGATCCGTCAGCGTATATAAGGTAGTTGAGCAAATTAAATGGGCAAAATAAGCAACCAACCCTAAACACGTTGCCGAAAGCAGCGTCATCCACAGCATCGACATTCCTAAGCTTGCAATGGCGTCGCCATCGTAGATGCCGGAGAACAAGCGGTAGGCCAGCAAAATACCAAAGTAAATACACAGCGCCCGCATATGAAATACCCGTAATGCAACTGCCTTAAAGTCAGGGGCGCCTTGCCAAAGGATCGATTCACCCTGTGGCAATTTCTCGGGTAAACCCAGCTGAGCCTCAAACTCATGCTCCGGACTTGAATGCAGATTGGGGTTCATACGAGGGGCTCCTGACGCTCAGGTGTTGCGTACAAAGTGCCACCGCCGTAATACGCCATGACCTTCTCTTCCTCGAGTAAGGTAATTTGCTCGGGGTGCTTGGTAGTTGGCACATGAGCAAACTGCGTAGATAGAATCGACTTCACGGCGATGTCGTGCTTACCAATGCGGCAGAAATTGATTGGCAACAATACGGTATTGCCGCTGCCCAACTTCACCTCCAAGTAACGAATGGTTACTTCCATGTGATCGATCCAGGCATCTGCAACGACACCAGCGACATTACCATCCGCGCCAACCACTTCCATGCCAATGGGATTGCGGTCTTTGCTTGATAAAGCAAATGCAGGCAATAAACGCAGTGGACGAATGCGGGCATGGCCTTCTAAGTCATAGTCGACATGATCCGCGCGCTGGGCATACGATCCTGGTCCTACTCCCGCCAGCATCGGATTGCCGGTCGGCTGCATCGGAGCGCCATTCCAGGGATGCGATGGTTCGGCGGCAATGCGCTCCACCTCAGGCGGCGTAGGCAATGGAGCGGTGTATGTCTTGCCGAATTCGGTTTTATACGTCACTGGCCGCGGCATACCTAAGATGCCGTCTTCACGACGCACTTGACCAAAACGCTCAGTCTCCAGTGGAAAGCCTTCCCGCTTACTTTCAAGGGTCAAGTAAATTACAAGGCCAATGAAAAAAAGCAAAAAGATATAAAAAGCGATTTGCGCTACATCGATGTACTGCGTTATTGCTCCGGTTCCCATTTTCTACTCCTTTACAAAATTAACTAGCCTGGAAAATCAGCTAAACCAAACTTTTTGATGCCTGAAACAGAGCGCTGATGGCGACTTGCCACCAAAGGCCCTAATGCCACTAATGTTGCAAACAACAAATAAATCTCAATGTGGTACACCACGCTGTACCCAGTGCCAGCGCCATTTAGGACTGGTCCAATCGCACCACTGGTTGCTAAGGTGGAAACGCCGTCCCGAATCACGCCGCCGATTGACATGCCGATACCGGAACAGGTTGCAGTCACCGCGCCCCATGCACCAATCACCATGCCGGTCATATTTTCTTGTTCGATGCTCATGGCAATCGTGAGCGTACTCACCGCAAATAGTCCACCGCTAAATCCAATTAAAAAGGCGCCGACCCGAAATAAAGTAGCGGAGTTGAGGGGCTCTGAAAAAATCACCGATGTAAATGCAAGCAAGCCGATCAATAAACCAATCGATGCGATTCGGTAAGCGTTAATGCCCTTCACTAACCAGCGCGCCGACAAAACAAAGGCGAGCAGCGATCCACCTGAAATCAATGCCGTTAACAAACTGGTTGCAGACACACTTAAACCCAAGATCTCACCGCCATAGGGCTCCAGAATCACATCTTGCATACTGAATGCAACCGTCCCTAAGCCCAACATAATGAGAAAACGCTTCACTTGTGGCATTGCCATGAACGTTTTCCATGACTCTGAAAACTCGGGTCGCGCAACACTAGGGTGAGTTTTGTGCGGCTGACGTACCTCTTGCTTCCACAGCGCAATTAAATTCAGGATTAAGGTGACCGAGGCTGCGCCTTGAATCACTTGCACCAATTGCACTTGCGTAAATGGCTTCAGTAGCAAACTAAACACAATCCCGCTCACCACCATACCAACCAGCAGCATCACATACATCAAGGCAACTACGCGTGGGCGATTTTTTGACTCTGCTAAGTCGGTTGCCAATGCTAATCCGGCAGTTTGGGTTGTCTGCATTCCAGCACCAACGAGCAGGAAGGCTACTGCGCTGGCAATGTAACTAAACCAAGCTGGCCAATTGGAATCACCTGAGAGCAAGATTAGTGCAAAGGGCATGATGGCCAAGCCACCAAATTGCAACCAAGTCCCAATCCAAATATACGGTACGCGTTTCCAACCTAATATCGAGCGGTGGGTATCCGAGCGATAACCAATCAGCGCCCGAAACGGTGCAAAGATGAGAGGCAAGGCAACCATCAAAGCCACCATCCATGCGCTCATGCCCATCTCCACAATCATCACGCGATTGAGGGTGCCAATGAGTAAGGTTGCTGCCATACCCACGGTGACTTGGAATAAGGATAAACGCAATAAACGGCTCAGCGGCAAGTCAGCTGTAGCGACGTCCGCAAAAGGCAAGAAGCGCGGATTAATCCGCGTCCATGCTTTAGCCGTTTTAAAAAATTGCATCATGAGAAACGACGCAGCTCCATGATTTGCGATTGATAAAAGCCACTGGAAATGCGCAAGGTAAAGCTCACTCGCCAACTGTGCAGCAGTTTGGACTGACCAACCAGATCGCGTAATTTTTGCTCACTCACAGGCTCAATAAAGGGTGCACGATCTCTGCGCGGAAAAAGGCGCCCTACTCGAATCATGATTTCTAGCAAAGCAGAGCTAGGGGCAAAGGTAAAAATAATCTTTTGGTGGGTGCGCTCGGCCAAACGCTCCAGCACATTGAGCATATCGTCTGACTGGTAATGGATCATCGAGTCCATACCCACAACATAATCAAACTCGCCGAAGGCATCATCGAGCATATCCCCAGAGTGAAAGGTAATGTTTTGACGCTCTTCTGCAGGAATGCGCTCTTGTGCTAACTCCACCAGCTTAGGTGACAAATCCACTGCAACCACGTTGGCACCGCGCTTGGCCATTTCTAATGCCAAGGCACCGGTACCGCAACCCGCATCCAAGATGCGCTTACCCGTTAAGTCCTCTGGCAAGCGGTTCAAAATGCGCTGGCGGGTTTGATCCCTACCTGCACGAACCGTCGCTCGAATGCCACTCACGGGCGCATCGGAGGTGAGCTTAGCCCACGCATCTACAGCAGTCCGATCGAAGTAGTTCTTCAGCTTACTGCGGCGATCTTGGTATGACATTTCAGGCATGGTTAATCAAATCCCAATAAGTCAAAAATTTCACGGTCTTTTAACGATTCGCTCAAAATCGGATCATCGTCCAGCAATAAACTGGCAGCTAAGCGCAGATACTCTGCTTTCACTGCTTCGATCTCAGGAGTCGATTCCATTTCAAAAATGGTGCACTTCTTGAGGCGGCTACGGCGAATGGCATCCAGATCCGGAAAATGCGCCATGGTTTTAAGGCCAACCCGGTTATTGAACTTATCAATTTGATCAGTGTCTTTACTGCGGTTCGCAATCACACCGCCTAGACGAACGTTGTAGTTTTTTGCTTTTGCGCTAATTGCTTGAACGATGCGATTCATCGCAAAGATCGAGTCAAAATCATTGGCCGCCACAATCAGGGCCCGGTCTGCGTGCTGTAAGGGTGCAGCAAATCCGCCGCAAACCACGTCACCTAAAACGTCAAAGATCACCACATCGGTATCTTCTAAGAGGTGGTGCTCTTTGAGTAATTTGACGGTTTGGCCAACCACATAACCGCCGCAACCCGTTCCAGCAGGAGGGCCGCCTGCTTCTACGCACATAACGCCATTAAAGCCTTCGTAGACAAAGTCTTCTACCCGCAACTCTTCCGAATGGAAATCCACGGTCTCCAAGATATCAATTACGGTTGGCACTAACTTACCGGTCAAGGTGAAAGTCGAGTCATGCTTGGGATCGCAGCCAATTTGAATGACTTTTTTACCCAGCATCGAGAACGCTGCCGATAGGTTGGAGGAGGTTGTGCTTTTGCCAATGCCACCTTTGCCATAAATAGCAAATACTTTGGCATTGCCAATTTTCTCCGAGGGATCCAGATGGACCTGGACGCTCCCCTCACCATCGGGTGGTTTGCGGGTTGTAATTTCTGAGATCGGTACGCTGACGGTATTCATTAAATTGCTACTCCTTCGTAAACACCTTCTAATCTATCTTCGAAATCTTGTGCAACACGGCGCAAGGTTTCTAGAACAGATGGTTCGGGTTTCCAATATTGCCTTTCAGAGGCTTCCAAAAGGCGGTTTGCTACTTTTACTGAGGCGGCTGGATTAAGGCGCATAAGACGCTCGCGCATATCGGCATCCAAAATAAATGTTTGGGTAAGTTGCTGGTACACCCAAGGCTCGACTTGGCCGGTGGTGGCTGACCAGCCGATGGTATTCGTGAGGTGCGATTCAATCTGACGTACCCCTTCATAACCATGCTTAAGCATGCCCTCGTACCACTTTGGATTGAGCATGCGCGACCGGGTTTCTAGAGCAACTTGTTCGTTTAGCGTGCGGACAACGCTGTCGCCCTTGGTTTGATCGCCAATGTAAACCGGTGGCGCTTTACCGCTTTTCGCGCGCTTCACGGCGCGACTAATTCCGCCCAAGGTATCGAAGTAGGTGTCAATGGTGGTGACGCCGAGCTCGATTGAGTCGAGGTTTTGGTAAGTTAATTCCACATCCGCCAAAATGCGCTGGAGCAATTCTTTCTGTGCTTGGGGACGGCCATTGCGGCCATAGGCAAAACTCTTGCGGCTGGTATAGGTCTCGGCCAACTCATCCTCATCCTGCCATAAGCCGTTATCCACCATCATGTTGACATTGGCGCCGTAAGCACTCTCTGCGTTGCCATACACACGCAAGGCGGCTGTCTCTAGATCGCAACCGGTTTTGGCTTGGTAGTCGAGTGCATGCTTACGTACAAAGTTCTCAGTAATGGGCTCATCTGCAGCAGCTGCAAGGTAGGCTGCTTCGGCCAATACTTTGACTTGAAGCGGCATTAAGTCTCTGAAAATTCCGGAGATCGACACCATTACATCAATCCGGGGACGTCCGAGTTCTGCCAATGGAATTAAGCTTGCACCTGCGACGCGGCCAAAGCTATCAAAGCGTGGCAAGGTTCCCATCAAGGCCAAAATTTGGGCAATCGGGCCACCTTCAGTTTTGAGGTTATCGGTACCCCAGAGCACTAAGGCGATGGACTCCGGCAAAGGATTGCCATCTGCCTGATAGCGCTCGAGCAATTTATTAGCCTGGATTTGTCCATCGCGTACTGCAAATTTGCTGGGGATGCGGAATGGATCAAAGCCATGGACATTGCGACCGGTTGGCAATACATCCGGATTGCGCAGCACGTCACCGCCAGGGGCTGGCTTAATGTAACGGCCATCCAATGCACGATAAATGCCCTGCAGCTCGCTATCTTCTTGCATCAACTGATCCATCTTCACAAGGCCATCCAACTGCTCGCGCATGTCATCGGAGAGCGGCAAGTTGTTTTCGGTAATGGAGCGATCAACGGTGGTGCCATTTACCAATGCAGCAATAATGGCGCGATCAAGTGTCTTTGCTGGACCATCACCAGCTTGAGCGGAGCTAACGAGCATATCAATCCGCTCTTCTTTGCTCGGGGCATTGCCCAGAACATGAAGTCCGTGCGGAATCAATGCGTATTCCATTTCCAGGATTTGCTCGTTCAGCTTATTCAGACTGGCCATAACGATCTGGCGATCCATGGTTTTCCAGCTGGGCTCGAGTGGCGCTAAATTGAGTTCAGCCGCCTGAACCTGAATCATCTCGATCAATTCCAGCTGCTCATTGCTCTCCATGCTGACCGGCGCATCATCCGCTTGCGCTACTGGGGCTAGAGTACGCCACCGATCGAGGGATGCCTTGAGGTCAACCAAGCCACGATACAAACCGGCTTGCGCAACTGGAGGGGTTAGATAGCTAACCAAGGTGGCGCCAGCGCGGCGCTTTGCAATCGCACCTTCGGATGGATTATTCGATGCGTAAATGTAAATGTTAGGCAAGTCACTAATTAAGCGATCTGGCCAGCAAGCACCCGACATACCCGATTGCTTGCCTGGCATAAATTCAAGTGCGCCATGGGTACCAAAATGCAATACGGCATTGGCATTAAAGTCTTCGCGAATATAACGATAGAAGGCAGAGAAGGCATGAGTTGGTGCAAAGCCTTTTTCATACAAGAGGCGCATGGGATCGCCCTCGTAGCCAAAGCCAGGCTGAATCGCCACCAGCACATTACCAAATTGCTTACCCAATACAAATAAGGCGCTGCCGTTCGTTAGCATGCGTCCTGGAGCTGGGCCCCATTGCGCTTCAATCTCTTTTAACCAAGGCTCACGCTTAACATAATCATCTAAACTAATTTGCGTGTGCACGTTGGCATCCATGCTGAATTGCTGTGCATTGCCCGTGAGCATTTGTTCGCGCAAATCATCTACCGAAGCTGGAACATCGACGGTATATCCCTCATCGCGCAAGCCCTTAAGTGTGTTGAATACGGATTCAAATACGCTTAAGTGCGCTGCTGTGCCAATGCGACCCGCATTGGGTGGGAAATTAAAAATAACCAAGGCTACTTTGCGGTCGTGCTTGACGGTTTTACGCATCGCAATTAACTTGGTGACGCGCGCGGCTAGCATGGCGGTCCGCTCAACGCAGGTAAACATGTCATGCGCGTTGGTATTGACTTCAAAGGTACAGGCTTTATGGCAACCGGTACAGGCAACACCAGCGGCGCCAGCACGTCCGCCAAAGATCATGGGATTAGTCGCGCCGTCTAGCTCCGGAATGGCAACCATCAGGGTGTTCTCAACTGGCATTAAGCCCTGGTCTGACTTTCCCCAATCGCTCAGAGTTTGAAACTCCAGCGGATGCGCTGCCAAATAAGGAACATCCATTTTGGATAAGACTTCTTCGGCTGCTTTGGCATCGTTGTATGCAGGGCCGCCCACCAAGGAGAATCCCGTTAAGGAAACCACGGCATCGACTGCGCAGTCGTCGCCCTTCATTAAGAAGGCATCAATGGCGGGTCTGGCATCAAGGCCCACTGCAAAAATAGGGACAACTTGTAAGCCTTGGGCTTCCATCGCCGCAATCACAGAATCGTAATGCAGGGTATTGCCAGCCAAGATGTAGGAACGCAGCAATAACAAGCCAACCCGGCCACGTGATTTTTGATCGGAAACTAATTTAGGTAAATCACGCAGCTCTTCACTCATGCGACCTTTGAGGCGTGGGTGATAGATTCCGGTATCGGGGTAAATCAGTGGCTCAACGCTTTTTTCTTGGCTACGCAATACGGCCCGCTCGCCTTGGGCATAGCGATTAATGAGGCTGCGCACCATGTGATACATGTTTTCTTCGGAGCCGCCCAGCCAATATTGCAATGTTAGGAAATAAGCACGGACATCCTGAGCGCTACCAGGAATGAATTTTAGGATCTTGGGTAAACGGCGCAGCATGCGCATTTGGGCAGCGCCGCCGGTTTGGGCTTTTTCTTTATTACCACGCAAACGCTTGAGTAAAGCCATCAAGCCGGTAGCGGGCTTGCTCATATTAAAGCTACCCATGTGGGTAAGTGTGACAATCTCCGCTGCCGACATGGCGCAGACCATGGCATCACACTCCAAGCGACGCGCTTTCAAGGCATCAATCACCGGTAAAAAATGGTCTTCCATAAAGAGCATCATGGCCACCACAATGTCAGCCCGAGCAATATCATCCACGCACGCTTTTAAGGCTTTTTCATCGACAGTCCAGCTCGATGCCGCATGGATGGTTAAAACCAAGCCCGGCATTTTCTTTTGCAAAGCAAAGCGAGCGCGCTCGGTAGCGCTGACCAAGTGGGTATCCATGGTCACGATCACCACCCGAATTGGTGTGTGATTAGCGGCCATAGTGTGCCTTTGCATCGTATAAGGTCTCAATCGTGATCATCGATAGCCCCTGCTCTATGGCAAAACGCTCTGTATTACGACGGGCCTTTCCACGCACAAAGAAAGGAATTTTTCCAAGCTCTTTCATGGCGTCGGGCGCCCATGCTGCTTCACCTACAACGGCATCAACTACTGCACTGGCGGTAACGCTGATTTGTTCTGCTGGTATTTCTGTTTTGGCTGGAGCTGCTGGAGCATGATTGACAGCACGGTGGCCTAAATGTGATCCTGCGGCGCTGGCATCAAACTCAAAATCCTCACGGAACATCATGATGAGGTGCTCTTCTAAGCCCATCATCAGCGGATGAATCCAGGTATCAAACAAGACGTTTGCACCTTCAAAGCCCATTTGTGGGGAATAGCGCGCTGGAAAATCTTGAACGTGTATTGGCGCTGAAATCACTGCGCATGGAACGCCGAGGCGCTTGGCAATGTGGCGCTCCATTTGCGTACCCAGCATTAAATCGGGAGCAAGCTCACTGGCCTTTTGCTCGACTTCCAAATAATCATCGGTAATTAATGCTTCCACGCCATAAAGCGCTGCAGCCTCGCGCACGTCACGGGCAAACTCACGGCTATAGGTACCCAGTCCAACCACCTCAAAGCCAATTTCTTGGCTGGCAACGCGGGCAGCAGCAATCACGTGAGTTGCATCACCAAAAATGAAAACCCGCTTACCGGTTAAGTAGGTCGAGTCCACTGATTTGGAATACCACTGTGCGCGACTATTCTGATAGCGATCCACAATGCTGGCATCAAGTCCTGCGAGGGCTACGACTTCGGCAATAAATTCAGTAGTGGCATTGACTCCAATTGGAATAACTTTGGTTGCGGGCTGACCAAACGTCCGCGTTAGCCAGGATGCCGCTACGCCGGCGATTTCAGGATAGAGAACCACATTAAAGTCGGCCTCACCCAAACGCTGGAGGTCTGCAACACTCGCATTCAGCGGCGCTGTGACATTGACTTCAATACCCAGCTCGCCCAAGAGTTTCTGAATTTCATGCACATCATCGCGGTGCCGAAATCCGAGTGCAGTAGCGCCCAAGATATTGCAGCTGGGCACTTTACCGGCAGCGCGCGCAGCAGTGCGCTCCGCCACTAAAGTGGCAGCAGGTGTTTTCACCGCAGGCGCCGCTAAGGTGCGCACCATTTGATAAAAGGTTTCAGCGGCGCCCCAATTTTCTTTCTTCTGATACGACGGTAACTCCAGTGGAATGACCGGAATTGGTAAATTGAGTGCCTTTGCTAAGCCAGCAGGATCGTCTTGAATGAGTTCTGCAGTACAAGAAGCACCCACCATCATCGCGTTGGGCTGAAAGCGCGCATACGCCTCACGGGTTGCATTTTTAAAGAGCTCTGCGGTATCGCCGCCCAAGTCACGCGCCTGAAAGGTCGTATAGGTCACGGGGGGGCGTTTTTTTGAACGCTCAATCATCGTGAATAGCAGGTCAGCGTAGGTATCGCCTTGGGGTGCATGCAACACGTAATGCACATCCTTCAATGCAGTAGCAATGCGCATAGCGCCGACGTGTGGCGGTCCTTCGTAGGTCCAAAGTGTCAGTTGCATATTAGGCCGCCAGCTTCATACGGCGTTGCAATGGACGGGCAAACAATTCAGCTAAGTCAGCCGCTTGTTCGTAACCGTGGACGGGACTAAACACCAACTCAATCGACCACTTGGTGGTAATACCTTCGGCTTCTAATGGGTTAGCCAAACCCAAACCACACACCACGATGTCCGGATTGTCTTCTCGGCAACGATCGAGTTGCTTTTCAACGTCTTGTCCTTCAACTAGGCGAACGTCGCTTGGTAAGAGTGCGAGTTCTTGGGCTAAATGCTGGCGATGCAAGTATGGCGTGCCAACTTCCAGTAAGGTCATGCCCATCTCGTTATGCAAGAAACGAGCCAAGGGAATTTCCAGCTGTGAATCTGGGAAAAAGGAAATGGTTTTTTGATTCAGAATGGCTTTGTAACGCTCTAAAGCCGATATTGCACGGGCTTTTCTAGGCGCTGTTACGCGCTCAAAATCAGCGTCCGAGATACCCCACTCTTTGGCTGCCGCAGCAAGCCATTGGCTTGTTCCCTCAACGCCAAAGGGGAATGGCGCATCCAGGCGCTGGGCTCCGCGCTCATCGAATAAGCGCCCTGTTTCAGCAAGGAAGGGCTGGGCTAATAAATAGCGTGTATTGGCAGTGACATTGACCGTGTCGTTGCTATGGCGTGGCGGAAAGAATGACACCGCATCGATACCAAGCTCATTAAAGACCCGCCGAAATTGATCTTCTACAACGTCTGGTAGACAGCCCACAATCACGAGATTCTTAGCATTGGTATCGGCCGAACCGGCCTTACTCTCGCTGGGCTTAGGCAACTCTTTTACTAAGGCGGCCAAACAGGCATCTTCGCCCTGCGTAAACGTTGTTTCGATACCGCTACCGGAGTAACTCAATATCCGGCATTGCTGAATAAACTGTTTGCCCAGGCGCTCTGATGCACGCGATAAATCCAACTTAATCACTTCGGATGGGCATGACCCAACTAGAAAGAGCAGTTTGATATCAGGTCTACGGCTTAGTAATTTAGTAACGACCCTATCGAGCTCATCATTGGCATCGGCAATACCAGCTAAATCACGGTCATCAATAATGGCCGTTGCAAAACGGGGCTCTGCAAAAATCATTACGCCCGCAGCCGACTGAATTAAATGCGCGCAGGTACGTGAGCCAACCACCAAGAAAAACGCATCTTGTATCTTGCGATGCAGCCAGATAATGCCCGTGAGGCCACAAAAAACCTCGCGCTGGCCCTTTTCTTTCATGATGGGAATGTCGCGACTGGCGTCACGCGCCGGGCTTAGATTCGGCGTAGTAATGGCGTTCATGTTGCCATCCCCCCGTGGATATTGGGCTTATCGGAGCTTAGGGACTCTTCCTCGACGCCCTCATATCGAGCCACCCTTAGCTTCCATACAAACTGCGCCGCATTGATTAAGTAGGCAACGTATGCAGCCAAGGCCAAATAAATTAACTCGTTGGCGCTGAGTGCGCCGTTCCATAAGAAATAGAGGTAAGCAGTATGGAGCGCTAGAACCAACATACTAAATACATCCTCCCAGAAAAAACCGTCAGCAAAGAGGTACTTGCCAAACACGACTTTTTCCCAAATCGATCCTGTGATCATGATCAAATACAGGGCAATCGTTTTTACGACGATCGATATCGTTGCTATTTCATAGCCATCGCCAGTAAAGAGGTAGCGAACGACTAAACAAAAGCTGACAATGAAAATAAGAAATTGGACTGGAGCCAAAATGCCCTGAACCAAGGTCCACACCGATTCATTGCGCCGTTTGCGCTGATCTGCTGTGTAGAGGGGTTTAGTCAAATTACTCACGTTTTTGCTTTGCCAATTCCATTGAATGTGTAAACAAAACTTTACGACTAATTTAATTTACAAAATACCGTATTTACCCTTAGTTAATTGGGGTTTACCCTTAAATATCATCTTTATTTACAGCTTATTCTATCAAAAGTGTAATATTTGTTTTACATTGTAAACAAGTTTATTTTTTTACCCATACCAAACGAACCCCTTATGTTGGCAAAAAAAGAGAACCAGCAAGCATCTACTGAAGCGCCCGCCTTAGATACCGGCAAGGTACTTGCTATGGTCAAAGGGATTGGACGCGTAAATCAAACGGGCAATCGGGATTGGATTGAAGATCGCCTGCTCAATACCATTCTGGAAACGGGCGCTCTGGAATTAAAGCCGCATTCATCAGCACACCTCACCTGGCAAATCATTGAAGATCATGCAGATGGTTTTGTCGCGCTCATTACACGCGATGGCCCACAAAAAACCGAGCAATATATTGCTGAGTTATTAAATTTGGGAATGGGCATTGATTTAATAGTGCTGGAGCTGATACCACGCATAGCACGCAAGCTGGGTGATCAGTGGCTTAGCGATAATCTCAGCTTTACTGAGGTTACGATTGCTACTGGTCGTTTACAGAAATTAATCTACAGCATAGATCATCTATTTCAGGAAACCCGAACACACACCTCAACTGCCCACAGCATTCTGATTAGCGCTTCGCCAGGCTCACACCATACATTAGGGCCGCTCATTTTATCGAATTACTTTACCTGGGCTGGATGGAATGTGCTGAGCGAAAGTGCGCCGACTCAGCAGTACATTGAGAAGACCGTCGCTAGCAAATCCCTTACCGCGATTGCAATTAGTATTGCGGATTACGATCAACTGGATCAGCTGCCAGCACTCATTCAATCGATCCGCAATAAGTCGCTAAACCCAGCAATCATCGTACTCACAGGGGGATCGCTATATAATGCCGATGCGATGTCATTTGGGCATATTAAGGCCGATATAAAATCCAATACGCCCGAGGAAGCATTGCATCAACTTAACCGAATTTTAAATATTACAACCGAAGTCAGTAGCTCAGTTTCAGCCCTTAATAATTAAAATAAAAGTAAATGGCGCTCACCGCACAACCCCATGACAGTCTCGATACAGTAGACATTAAGACTGCTGTATCGTTAGTTGCATACTCCGCCGATGTTGTTTTTGTTCTCGACGCTGATGGCACTATTCGCGACGTTGTGAATGCGGACAAAATTGGTATCGAAGACAGTAGTAGCCTAATCAATAAAAAATGGATGGATACGATTGCAATCGATAGCCATCCAAAAGTACATGCCCTGATGGATACCAATACCAGCGAGGGTGCACAGAAATGGCGGCAAATTAATCAACTGCTGCCCGATGGAAAATCATTACCCATTTTATTTAGCACCGTTCATCTGCCCAAGCAAAAAACAGTGCTGGCGATTGGCCGTGACCTGCGCAATATCTCTGCTTTACAACAACGCTTAGTAGAGGCGCAGCAAGAAATCGAGCGTGACTATACCCGCTTGCATGCGATTGAAAACCGTTACTCGCAGTTATTTAATATTACCGATCAGGCCTATTTACTGATCGACAGCCAAACGCTGCGCATTATTGAGGCCAATAAAGCATCCGGCACTTTACTCGGCGACTCCAAAAAATTAGTTGGAAAAGCGATTGGCGACTTGTTTTCAAAGGCCGATCAAGAGGTCATTCAGGACTATTTTGCTGATTTTAAAATTGGTAATTTGCAACAAAACCGGGTGGTACACCTGCTGAATTCAACAGATGAGGTTGAAATTTCCAGCGCATTGCTTCGCGAAGGTCGGCAAAGCGTTTATCTCGTTAGCCTTAATCCACTTTCGGTCAATGCGGCCACCATTAATTATGGCGAGCAAAGTGCCCTCGTATTAAAAGCCATTGAAGAGTCAAGCGATGCATTTGTAGTGACGAATTTGCAAGGCCTTATTCTGTCCTCTAATAAAGCATTTACACAGATGACCCATTCTGCACAAGCAGAATATGTCATTGGCAAGTCATTAGAGCAGTGGCTTGGTCGCTCAACCATTGATTTGCGCATCATCTTAAATACATTACGTGAGCATGGCGTCATTAAGAACTATGCCACGACCATTACCAGCGACGATGGCAGCTCGCCTTTAGAGGCTGAGATTTCAGGGGTTGATGTCCGCTCCCATAATCCCCCTGCCTTTGCGTTTAGCATCCGTAGCATTTCAAAGCGGGTCGCACAGGCCGGTCCTACACCCAGCAATATTGAGAAAAATGCACGGCACCTGACCGAACTGGTTGGTAAAGTTCCCCTCAAGGAAATTGTGACCGAAACCACCGACATCATCGAAAAGCTCTGCATTATTTCGGCTTTAGAACTCACCATGTCGAATCGTGCTTCTGCTGCAGAATTGTTGGGCCTATCGCGTCAAGGTCTCTACATTAAGATGCGTCGCTTTGGCATTATTGAGAACAGCGCCTCCGAAGATAACGACTCCTAGATTACGTCACCATGCGCAATCAAACCGCAGTATTAGTGTTAGTCGATATTGCGCCCGATTCATTCCTCTGGGGCCTCTCCCGCTATGTAATTGGTCGTTTTTCTCTGCGCCATATTCCTGGGCTGCAATTTTTTAAAGTATTGGGCTCTGGATTTGAGGGCGGCTTTAGCACTAAACCCAGTTTCCACAAACAAGGTTTATTTTGCGTATTCGATAGCGAACAGCATGCTAAGCAATTCCGTACGCACTCAACCCTCGTTCAGTCATACCTGAAGCACTCGCGTGAGTTCTTTGCAGTAACCCTCAATGCATTCAGCACACGGGGCTCCTGGGCCAATACCCAATTGGACGTAACAGCCAATGTCCCAGTATCCGGACCGATTGCTTCATTAACGCGCGCATCCATCAAGCCCCTGAAAGCGAATGCATTTTGGAAGAATGCGCAGCCCGCCGAGGTCTCGATTAATCAGTCGGAAGGGGTGATTTTGAGTGCCGGCCTTGGAGAGGCTCCTTACCTACGTCAAGCGACTTTTACGATCTGGGAAGATGAGACAGCCCTCAATGCCTATGCGCAGCAAGGTGCGCATCTGGCTGCAATAAAAGCTGCCTATGGGCAGCAGTACTTTTCTGAATCGATGTTTACGCGTTTCACGCCATCCGAAATGCAAGGCACATGGCGGGGCAAACACTATGGCTAGGATATGAGTAGCGAACGCGTAGTCGTTATTGGAGGCGGCATTGGCGGTTTGTGTGCCTGCCTTGAGCTTGCCCACCTCGGCTTTGACGTGACTCTGCTTGAAAAAGAGCAGGCTGTGGGCGGAAAGATTCGACAAGTACGGGTCGGGGCTAATGATGCAATTGGATTGGTAGATTCGGGCCCCACAGTATTTACGATGCGCTGGGTATTTGAGCAGCTTTTTGAGGCCTGCGGCGAATCATTCTCCTCACACGTTCAAACCGATCCATTGACGATCCTAGCAAGGCATACCTGGGGCGAACAGTATTTGGATTTATTTGCCGATCGCCAGCAAAGTGCAGATGCCATCGCCGCATTTTCTAGTCCAGCTGAAGCAAAAGCATTTTTAGAGTTTTGCGCGATGGCCAAGAGGGTATATGGGGTTCTCGAGAAGCCCTTCATTCAATCCGCTAGACCGTCAATGGCAGGCATGATGGGGTCACTGGGCATCACAAAATCGATGCCACTAATGGCAATCGGACCCTTTAGTGACCTCTGGTCCTCGCTCGGAAAATACTTTAAAGACCCTCGTCTCCAACAGCTGTTTGGTCGCTACGCCACCTATTGCGGATCTTCCCCTTTTTTAGCGCCGGCAACCTTAATGCTGATTGCCCAGGTCGAAATGGATGGAGTTTGGTCGGTACGGGGCGGTATGGCTGAAATCCCGAAAGCCATTGCCCGTCTGGCACAAAGCAAGGGGGCTCGCATTCGAACGAATGCATCGGTGCATGCCATTCATCAGCAACATAACCGCGTTGAATCAATTGAACTCTCCGACGGAGAGCGCATACCGGCAGACTACGTTGTCTTTAATGGCGATATCAATGTCCTGCGACAAGGATTAATGGGCGCATCCATGCGATCGGCTGTTTCTAATTCGATCCCAACTAGCAGATCACTCTCGGCAATAACCTGGTCGATGAAAGTCAAAACCAGCGGCTTCCCACTAGTTCGCCATAACGTCTTTTTCAATCGCCACTATTCCCGTGAATTCAGTGATATTTTTGAGCACAAGAGTTACCCCAATGAGCCCACCGTCTATGTCTGCGCTCAAGATAGAAACGATAGCGGCGCTGCCCTAGAGCAGGAAGAGCGACTACTGTGCCTTGTCAATGCGCCAGCTATTGGTGATCATGAAGTTAACCAGAAGGAAATCGACCGATGCGAGCAAACCGCATTTACCCTACTCAAGCATTGTGGTCTGGAACTACAGGAGTCCAGCCCTTCAACCATCCGAACATCGCCCACGGAATTCAATCGATTGTTTCCGGGTCGCGGGGGAGCGTTGTACGGTCAAGCAACCCATGGATGGATGAGCTCATTCCAGCGCTCCAATGCGCTGACGCAAATCGAGAATCTCTTTCTGGCGGGCGGCAGCGTCCATCCGGGTCCGGGGGTGCCGATGGCCGCTTTGTCCGGTCGACAGGCGGTCGCAGCGCTGATGGCACGCCGCAATTCAATCAAGCGGTAGATCCTGGCAATTATCTTTGGTGGTACATCGATGGGCTAAGCGACGATGGCCAGCATGGATTTAGCATCATTGCGTTTGTAGGCAGCGTCTTCTCGCCCTATTATGCGTGGGCCAATCGATCACAACCTGCTAATGCCAATGACTACTGCGCACTCAACGTGGCAATCTATAGTCCCGGCAATAAACGCTGGACTATGACTGAGCGCGGTGGCAAATGGATTCACCGCGATCAGCATACTTTCCAGATTGGGCCCAGCGCACTGCACTGGGATGGCAGCTGCCTGACCATTAGTATTAACGAGCGCGCCATTCCCTTTGGCCAAAAAGTTGCTGGCACGATCAAAGTCTATCCAGATCAATTATTTCAGTTCACTACGCCTTTGGATGACGCAGAAAAACACCGCTGGGGTCCGCTTGCGCCATCTGCCCGCGTCGAGGTCAGCATGCAACACCCTGCATTGCGCTGGCAAGGACATGCCTACTTTGATTCAAATGAAGGAGACGAGGCAATCAGCGTACCGTTTACAGAGTGGGATTGGTCACGCGCCTCTTTACAAGACGGTAGCACTGCCGTCATTTACGATGTGCGTCAGAAGTCTGGGGTTGAGCGGCTTATTGCGCTCCGGTTTAAGCCCGATGGCAGTGTTGAGCCATTTGAGGCTCCAGCGCGCCAAGCCCTCAAGAAAACCGGCTGGCGCATTCAGCGCCACATGCGCACCGATTCCAATACCGTAGCAAGCACAAGCAAACTGCTGGAAGATACGCCCTTTTATGCGCGTTCCATTTTGCAGTCGACCTTACTCGGAGAAAAGGTAACGTCGATGCATGAAACGTTAAACGTACCTCGCCTTGTAGCCACGAGCACCCAGTTGATGTTGCCATGGCGGATGCCACGCATACCCAAGATCTTTTCCTAAAACGCGCTGCTTAGATTATCTAACCGATTTAAGCGGCAGCCTTTTCTGGCTGCATAAAGGCATCGTAGTTTTGTATACGGCGGCGCTCGACACGCTCCATTAAGTTAATCACCCAAATCATGCGATCCTCAATTGAGCCTTCGTAATGGGCATGTGGATCATTGGGTAAAACGGCTTCTACCAAAAACTGCAGTTCTGCAATGGGCTCATGTGTTGCGTTTAATTTAGGGCTGTATATACCGGCCATCAGAGCCTGACCCATCAATAGTAATTTTTTTGAAAATGGCACCACTGCACGGTGATTAATTGAATTCATACCCCTGCGCTCGACTTCGCGGCCAATCTCGCAATAAATCAAGCGCGCCGCTGAAATCGCAGCACGGCAATTGCGGGGTAGTCCAGAAACTCCGGCAATGGAGCGCTGATACATCGCATCCGCAGTCTTTAACAAGCGTGATACAACGCTTCCAAGCGCTTCACTGAATACCGGGTCTTTGAGCCAGGCATCCGGATCAATTCCGGCTTCACGCATCCAGCTGCGGGGCAAATACAAGCGGCCATTGCGGGCATCCTCACCTACATCACGTGCAATATTGGTTAATTGCATCGCCAAACCCAACTCACAAGCACGCTGCAGAACAACTGGATCACGCACACCCATGATCAGAGTCATCATGACACCAACCGTAGAAGCAACGCGAGCACCATAAGCCTGTAAATCCTCGATGGTTTCATAACGACGGCCATCGCGATCCCACTCGAACCCCTCAATTAAGGCCTCCAGCAAAATCTTCGGGATACCAAATCGCTCTACTACCAATGCCAGTGCACGATCTGCAGGCACATCAACCGGATCTTGCTTGTAAATTCGAGCGAGTCGCTCTTGGATTTGAGGAATTACATCAGCGCTTGCATTCTGATCGTCTACCAAGTCATCCAATAGGCGGCAAAAGGCATACAAAGCGGTTGCCGAACTCCGAATATTGCTGGGCAGAATCTTAGAGGCGGCAAAGAACGATTTAGACCCGTCTTTCATGAGCTCCGTGCAGGTACGCAAATCCAACTGAAAACCAAATTCAGCGGTAATGGCGCGGACGGTATTAAGTTGCTGCATGTCTAGCCTGATTTAAGTAGGTATTGACTACAGGCTCTATGACCGAATCCAATGCCTTAGCCGATGACAAAACGCCTGGAATGCCAGCACCTGGATGAGTACTAGCGCCAACCATATAAAGGCCAGGAATATCTTCGCTGCGGTTGTGCGGCCTAAACCACGCGCTCTGCGTGAGCAAGGGCTCAAGCCCAAATGCAGCACCTTTGTGCGAGAGCAAACGGTCTTTAAAATCTTGTGGCGTCATCATGAATGACTCGGTGATATTGGCTTGCAGATCTGGCATTACTGTACTTTCCAGCATATTTGCGATGGCCTTGCGGTAGGACTCCGCTACTGTTTGCCAATCCGTTCCGCTATCCAAATGGGGCACTGGAGAGAGAACATAAAACGTATCGCAGCCCTCTGGCGCCATCGATGGATCAGTTGCCGTTGGCCTATGCAAATACAAACTAAAGTCTTTTGCTAAGTGATGCTTTTTGAAAATGTCATCCAGTAGCGTTTTATAGCGCTCACCCAGAAGCATCATGTGATGGGGTATTTCAGGATACTTTTTCTTGGTTCCGAAGTACCAAACAAATAAGCTCATCGAGTACTTGCCGTTATCGACCTTTTTATCTGTCCATACCCTACGGTATTTAGCGTCGATTAAATTCTTATAGGTCCAGGCAGTATCGGCATTGGATACCACCAAATCAGAATAGAGTACCTGGCCATTTTCTAAGGTAACGCCGGTAACGTGATTGTTTTCAATGTTGATTTTACGGACAGTAGAGTTATAGCGAACTTCGACGCCCTGCTCGTTTAGCAACTTCACGAGCCCCTGAATTAACTTACCTGTACCACCCATGACCGAGTGCACACCCCACTTACGCTCTAGAGCATTAATGAGGGAATAGACTGCCGTTACCGAGAAAGGATTGCCGCCAATTAGTAATGGATGAAAGCTCATCACCTCGCGTAGCTGTGGATTCTTAATGTGTTTTGCGACTAAGGAATACAAATTGTTCCAAGCGCGCATCTTGACTAGGCTCGGAAAGGCTTTGGCCAGATCCCCCAAACTCTGAAAGCAAAAATCACCCAATTCCTCAAAACCCAGCTTGTAGCATTTTTCTGCCTCTTTTAGAAAACGCTCATATCCAGGCAGATCGGATGGCTCAAACTTTGCTATCTCTGCGCGCATTTTTTCTGGATCGCCGGTGTAATGGAAAATCCGCCCATCGGCAAAACGAACCTGATAAAACGGATCCATTAAACGCAGATCGATGTCGTCCTTCATGTCCCGACCACACAGGGCCCACAGCTCTTCCAGTAGAAATGGTGCAGTAATGATGGTGGGGCCTGCATCAAAGGTATAGCCATTACGGCGATGCACATAGGCACGGCCTCCGGGAGAATCGAGGCGCTCGAGGACCGTTACCTCATACCCTTTGACTGCGAGACGTATAGCGGCAGCCAAGCCGCCAAAGCCACTACCAATCACGATGGCCCGAGCCCCTGTCTTTTTAGCACCGCCTAAAACAGCCAGCTCGGGTATCTTAAAACGATCGACCTTTTGGTCCATCCCTACTCCTTCATGATTGGCAGCACTTGAAAACCCAAGCCCGCCTACTTCTTACTTCTGTTGCGCTACTGTGACGGGTTTTCCAGTCGGCGGCCCAACCAGGTATGGATAGTCTTTCAACATACTTTTACCCAATAGCGGCTTATTCACACCTTGATGGCACGTCGCGCAATTGGCCTTCGCCACATCCCCATCGGGCCCTAGGCGGTGTGGCGGGAACATCCCCGTAATGGGCACAATGTAATTGCTGTTGACGTCCTTCACCATCTGAATACCATGCCATGCCTGAGCACGTTGTGGGGGACTTTCTGTCCAGTCCGCGAAGGCCCTGGAGTTATGGCAGTAGGTGCAATTGACCCCCAATGCATTCGATAAATGGGTCATTACCCCAAAGACCGATTCCGTTTCCTGAATTGTTTTTACATGGCCTGTTGGCAATGCGGTAGGTCCTGTAATCCGCGCCGCATCTTTTCCGGCTAAGAAATAACTAGAAAAGGGTTGATTTGGTAATGAGGCATAACCAACATTTGGCGAAGGCGCATTCTGTCCATTGCGATTACCCAGCATGCCGCCCTTTTTCTTTTCGGCAGTATCAAACCAGACTTCTTTTGGCACTGGATTGCCACGATGGCAGGTGTAGCAGGTCACGCCCGTATCTTTGACGTGGGCATTCCAATTGGAATTAATCGCCTGTGTCATTTGGATCATTTTTCGCGCGACATTTTTGGTGTAAACCGAATCGTCGGCAAAGTTCTGTACGTTATGGCAGTAACCACAACCTTCTTTTGGCGCAATCCAGGAAGTCATTGCGACCATAAACGTAGTGAACTGTGCCTCACTGAGGTTACCCAGTACTTTTACGTTCTTGTACACCGCACTTGCCTTGGGGCCATCCGCAGGAACGGGCACGCCTGGAGGCGCAACATTTTCAGCCGCTAGCTTTTCTTGGGTGCGGGGATTATTGATTTCCACCATCGCCGTACCGCGAAAACCGGTTTGCTTAGCATCAATCGGTGGACGCTCACAGCCGGTTAACAGGACTGCCGAGGCGAGGCCTAAGGTGATCAGTAATTTATTTAATCCGGCTTTCATTATTTTGCTCCCTGAATAGCGGCAGGTGCCATCGGCGCACTGAGCGCTGGATCGGCAACTACCTCAAAATAGGCGGGGTATGCCGGAGCAATGCCGTGTTTGACGCCCCACAGATACCAGTTATCAACTACGGTGCCTGTTAAGAGGATGCCAATGCCGCCTGTGATTGGGGTCAATACCGCAAACCACCAAGCCCAACGGTGGATCGATTCCATCGTCGCATTAAATCCCATGGTCCAGCGCCAGAAAAGGCCGGCACGCTCCGAAGCAGTACCGCGATCGACGATTTGCTCAATTTCACGCTCGCCACCAAAACGACTGACTGCCAAAATGGTTGCGCCGTGCATTGCAAAGAGCAATACCGATCCATACAAGAACACAATCGACAGCATGTGGAAAGGGTTGTAGAACAAATTGCCATACCGAATCGAGAAGGCTGCAGTCCAATCGAGGTGCGAGAAGATGCCAAATGGAACTGCATCACTCCAGCTGCCCATCAGCACAGGGCGAATCAAGCCCAGCACCAGGAACAACCAAATAGCGGCAGCAAATGCCCAAGGCACGTGCGTTCCCATACCAAGCGCAATCGCGCGGCGATAGGTGCGATACCACCACAACATAATTGAGATGGTCGTGAAGAGACCGGCGATTAACCACCAACCGCCCTCATTCATTGGCGGGAATGTCAGGCCATACTTAGGCGCAGGTGGGTCCAGTGATAACCAAAACAATTGGCGCACAAACTGAATGGGGTTCCAGTCCACTTGGGCCAGCATATTAAAACCAATCATCACGAATGCAGCCAAGCCAAACATCAGCGATGCCAGACCGAGTCGACCTAAGTAGATGGGCCCGAGTTGTGCATTGCCGATGAGGCCCATGAGGTAACTAAAGCCAAATACCTTAGTACGCTCGCGCATATCGTATGCGTTGATTGGCACCCCATGACTAACGGGTCCAGTGACTTGTGTTTGGGTAAATAAATTTTGATATTCCATCATGTTCTCCGCTATTAGCTCCAGATGGGCAAGTTAAGCCACCATGTCCACCATTCAGGCCATCCTTTAGTCCAGAATGGGCCGCTAATCACAATACAAACAGCACTCCAAAAGCCCGCTGCTAAGGCCAAAAATAAGCCAACACGATGGATACCCAAGGTACCAACGGAGTAACCAACAATATCTCGGAAGAACGTATCTTCATGCTCTGGCGTTCTTACAGTGTGGCCAGGCTGTGGATTGGTCGATGACAAAATCAAAGCGCCGTGCAAAGACAACGCCAGCGTTGTAGTAAAGAAGAAGGTAACCGCCAGCATATGTGCTGGGTTGTAATGGAAATGAAGGTATTGATATCCGGTATTGGAAACCCAATCCAAATGGCTCAAGATGCCGTATGGGAAACCATGGCCCCAAGCACCCATTAAGACTGGGCGAATGACCACAAGCGTGAAATAAGCAAAGATCGCCATACTAAAGGCGGCGGGAACATGGAGGCCCATGCCGAGCTTGCGGCAAATTTCAACTTCCCGAAGTGCCCAGGATATAAATGCACCAAGCGCACAGATGGTGATGATTTGCCACAAACCACCCTCCATCATCGGCGCCGGCCCCAAGCCATACTTGAGGTCGGGAGGGGCAATGTTTATTTGCCAGATATTCCAAACCCCAGATTGCGCTGCGCCCCACAGTATGAGAGCGGTTCCGAGGAAAGCAAAAAAGATGGTAGTAACACCAAAAAATCCTACATAGAATGGCCCAACCCAGAAATCAAAGAGATCTCCGCCGATT
The DNA here is from genome assembly GCA_943371165.1 of Rhizobium sp. Q54. Taxonomy (GTDB): domain Bacteria; phylum Pseudomonadota; class Gammaproteobacteria; order Burkholderiales; family Burkholderiaceae; genus Polynucleobacter. The sequence goes on along the minus strand of CALRTW020000002.1, from coordinate 125,727 downwards.
AACGTGCCACCGCGTACGCGGTATTTCTTTTCAAAATTGAGCATAGCCATTTATGCACTCCTTACAAAACGAGACATCGCTCGTTCTTAATTAATCTGCCGTAAGCAGGTAACTATCGCTAGGTACCCGCTTACGCCGGTACAACAATTACTTCTTGGAAGCTGCAACCGCAGCTTTGTACTCCGCTTGACTCAAGCCATCGAGCCATTTGTACTGAGTGGTGCTCAATAGAATCAAATGAATCATTGCGGCCAAAGCAAAGAGAAAAACGCCCTGCGCAACCATCGCGCGTAGTGGGTCGTATAGTTTCCAAATTCTCCACATAATGTTTCTCCTAATTTAAGTAAGACATAAAGCTATAAACGCCGCTTTCAACAGTCTTAAAAAATGATGCGCCGTCTGAGCTTCCAAACAGCCAGCTTTTTTGAGATGCCGGTAAAACGATCGTTAACAAGGCAACTCCAAAGATCACTACATAACTAATCAAAAAAATAAGCTTGAATGACAATCTGTCATTCACCAAATTTTTATTAACAACTTCTGTATTTATCTTCATGATTCACCTCTTCACTTTATTTTCTAAAACTTAATTACTGCTACTTAAAAAAACCATGGACGCCACGCCCATACGAGGATGTGCGCAACGACTGCGATAGCAGCAAATCCGAGAAGACCTTGCACATAAAATGCATGGAATTCTTGAGCCTCTGCATCGGTAAGCCCAGATATAGATCTGTTTTCACTCATGATGAATACTCCTTAAGACTGACCTTGCGGTCTTTTCTACATCACCCCTGTAGATTTGGGGATACGGCATGGTGGTGCCATATTGGGACTGCCCTAGCATCAGGCAAATGGGTTGCGACTTCATCATGCTGTCTCCATAACGCCGAGTGACGTTTTGGATTTGTTCACACAATCTACGGTGACTCGCTCTAGATTTCCGCTGCGGGCCTCACGCTCGGACATGTCACGCAGGCGCTTTGCTACGGAGATCTGGGTTAAAACAGGCTGACCACTAATCAAGCGGTTCAGTAATAACTGCGCCTCCACATCCCAAGGCATGGCATGGATAGCAGTTTGTAAACGGGCTGGCGTAGGATCGACCTTATCCATTTCAGTGCCCAAAGGCAGAATGTGAAAGAGCGCATCAAACAGCGCATTGCATACTTCTTGAATTAAGTACGCTGCGCCTGAATAGCCCATATATGGGGTTCCGGTATGCCGACGAATAATTGCACCTGGGAACGATGCAGGAATGTAGGAGCAACGTGCATTGACTTCGCTGGCATACATGCGCTCGTTATAACTTCCAAATAAAACAAGCGGCGTTTTCTTTTGCACTGAATCGCGGATTGCGCTGTTATCCGTTTTTTGACCCGGCATTCTGGATACAGCAAAGTTACAAGGCAGGCCCATTTCGGTCTCTAAGAAATGGCTAACACCGCGGGTGTAAGTTTCATTGGCGACAATTCCAAAGCTTGCGGTCCCAAAGAAATCCTGGGTAACCGAGCGCCAGAGATCCCAGACCGGCTTGAGGGTGGTATTTTTTTCTTGCGCAATAAATGGCTCTGGGTCGAGCCCAGTTAACTCACCTAACTTACGCAAAAATGCAGTGGTTGAATGCATTCCAATTGGCGCTTGTAAGTAAGGGCGCTCTAAGGTCTCGCAGAGCAAGCGACCAAACTCGCGGTACATGCAAATATTCACATCCGAATCAGCTAACTTCTCTACATCCGCCAAATGGCTGCTGAGCGGGAACACCATATTGATTTGGGCGCCAATGCCTTTAACTAGGCGCTTGATTTCGGCCAGGTCGCTGTATAAATTAAATGTACCGTAAGCCGGTCCAATGATGTTCACCATTGGCTTTTCGCCAGCCTTGCGCTCTGGTCGTGCTGGAATTTTCTTTAAACCATACTCAGTCCACAACCAATTCATCGCCCGGTTAGCGCACTGCCACTGGTCTTCATCAATGGTTCTAGGCAAGAAGCGTTTAATCCCGGTTCCTTCTGGAGTAACGCCACCGCCAATCATTTCGGCGATTGAACCTGTTACGACTACCGCAGGCAAATCAGGATCAAGCACTTTGTGTGCGCGCTTCATTGACTCTTCCGTACCTTCGCGACCCAATTGTTCTTCGGCCAAGCCAGTGACAACGATTGGCAGCTCATGAGGTGGCAAGGCATCGGTGTAATGCAATACCGATGTCACTGGAAGGTTTTCACAACCAACCGGTCCGTCAATCACCACCTGCAAACCCTTGATAGCAGTAAACACATATACGGCGCCCCAATAGCCGCCAGCGCGATCGTGGTCGAGAACTAACATTAGCCCATCTCCTCTGCTTTGCGCTTCTTCTGGGCTTTTTCATTGCGGCGGCGAGTCTCTGCGCGGAAATCAGGATGATCAACTGGTACCGCATCCCAAACACCAGCGGCATAACCTGTACCAACACCCTCAAAGAAATCTTTCATAACATCAAAACGGGCCTGATTACCAAGGGCTGAATTAATGACTTGCGCTAGAGAACCCGCTCCAGCAGCGCCCATGAGTGGCCGAGCTGAAATTAAGTTGGTGAAATACAGTGATGGTATTGCTGCTTCTTTTGCTTTTTGCACAATTGGTGTTGTGCCAATGACTAAATCTGGTTTGAACTCATGCATCGCTGCCACATCTTGCTCAAGCGAAGCGCGGTACTGCACATGTACGCCGCGTGACTCCAGCCAATCTTGATCAGCACTACTCCAGATAGTCTTAGGACAGGCTGTGCCAACATATTTCACTTCGGCACCGCTTTCGATTAACAAGCGTGCCACTAAGAGCTCTGAGCCCTCATAGCCACTCATCGTGATCCGGCCCTTAATTGGCTTGGCCGCCAATGCCGCCTTGATCATGGGTAAGAATTTATCTTTTGATTCGCCAACTTTCGATTTTGGAATACCGCAAGCCTCACCAATCGAATCCAGCCAGGCTGCTGTACCCTCGTAGCCGATGGGAGCTGAGCCAACAATCGTTCTGCCGGCAGCTTCAAACTCCCGAATACTCGCGGTATAAAACGGATGGATGGCAGCCACTACTTTTGAGTCCAGTGCCTGATACAGTTCACGCCATTCGCGGGTTGGCACAACTGGCCCTACTGCCAAACCCATAGGGTCGAGCATCATGCCAATTCCGACGGGATCAACCGGGAACATTTCACCCAACAAGGTGATGGTTGGCTTATCGGATACACCATTGCGTGGCGCCGATACAGGACCTGATTCTGCCTCACCCCGAGCGTAACGAAGCATGGCACTGGCCAATACGTCTTTCGCTTCTGCGTGGGTTGGTACACCAAATCCAGGCACATCGATACCAATGATGCAGACACCATTGATTTCCTTTGGCAGGAGTTGTAGAGGTACGCCGCTAGCCGTTGGCACGCAGAGATTAATAATCACGATCGCGTCGTACAACTCGGGATTAGCCTCTTTATAAACGGCATCCCGAATGTCTTCGAACAACTTGCCTGTTACTAAGCTCTCCGAGTTAAACGGAACATAACCCACGCTGCGTCGTGCGCCATAAAAGTGGGACGTGAAGGTTAAGCCATAAACGCAGCATGCCGATCCAGACAGGATGGTGGCAGTCCGCCGCATACGCAAGCCAACGCGCAATGATCCAAACGCAGGGCACATGCTTTGCGGCTGATCATGCGGGCCCTTTGGATAATCTTGTGCGTACTGCCCCAAAATCTCGCTTTTATTGGATGCCTGCGCAGCTGCTAATAATTTTTCTGCGCCGGAATGGCAACCAAGACCATCCTGAGAAACTGCCTCAGCTTGGATTGGGATTATTTTGGATTGGCTCATGATTTTGATCTTTAGACTTTGTCGTAGATCACTTCAAGCGTTGGCTTGATGACCTCATCTTTACCAACCATGTCAAAAATAGTTGCTGGCTCTAGAACCACGTTACGACCCACTTGATCTGCTGAGAACAGCCCTAATAAATCATCGGAAGACATTGGTTTTGGTCTGACCGGCGGCGCTTCAGCAACATTGAGTGCTAGAGCCTCAAATACCGATGCCCACTGACTATCTGGCTTACCAATGATTTCGTAACTCGCGCTCTTGCGACGGATGTCTTCGTTTGCAGGAATGGCTGACAAAACTGGAATCCCTACTTTTTCTGCAAAGGCACTGGCCTCGCCTGTACCGTCATCCTTGTTGATCACCATACCGGCTACGCCGACATTACCGCCCAGCTTGCGGAAATACTCCACTGCTGAGCAAACGTTATTGGCAACGTAGAGTGACTGCAAATCATTACTTGCAACCACAATCACTTTTTGACACATGTCACGGGCGATCGGTAAACCAAAGCCACCGCAGACTACGTCGCCTAAGAAGTCGAGCAAGACGTAATCAAAACCCCAGTCATGGAAGCCCAGTTTTTCGAGGGTTTCAAAACCATGGATGATTCCGCGTCCACCGCAGCCGCGGCCAACTTCGGGTCCGCCCAACTCCATGGCAAATACGCCATCGCGCTTAAAGCAGACATCGCCGATTTTGACTTCTTCACCAGCTAATTTTTTCTTCGATGAGGTTTCAATAATGGTGGGGCAGGCTTTACCACCAAAAAGTAAAGAGGTCGTATCACTCTTAGGATCGCAACCAATCAGCAATACCTTTTTACCTTGCTGGGCCATCATGTACGACAAATTAGCTAAGGTAAAACTTTTACCGATTCCGCCTTTGCCGTAGATCGCAATAATCTGGGTTTTCTTAGTTACTTCCCCCGTGTGCACTGGATCGGGATCGACCGCAGCCTCTTTTTTTAAGTTCGTAAACTGAATGGTGATTTCTTTTGGGTTTACTGGGGCATTCATTTTGCACTTCTCCAATCAACAATCATTTTTAAGCAGCGTGCATCTTCAAACGCTGTACGGTAGGCATCATCTATTTGGGTTAATGAACGGTTGTGTGTAATCAAGTCATCCAAACTCAGGAGACCAGCATCAATGCAATTCTTTACTGCATTTAAGTCACTCGGGTCCCATTGAGAGGCGATGCGCAATTTGGCTTCTCGCATAAATGCTGGGGCAAATTGAAAAGCAATATCGTTGTCATAAAAGCCGGCGAGAATAATTTCACCGCCATGCTTGAGTCTTGAAATTAATTGGTTTAAGACCTGCGCTTGACCACTGGCATCGCAAATGCGCGCATAGTCTTTCCTGGCGTCACCATCGGGATGAATCACTTGATACCCTTTGGCACCACTCATGCGATCGGCATTGACTTCCCACACCACCGGCTTATGCCCTAGCATGACGGCAATGCGAGCAATTAAGCGCCCCACTACGCCGTGTCCAATGATTAAGTCGGGCTGCTTGTGAACATTACCCTGCGTGACGTGATACGCCGTAGCAGCGAGTGCAAGCAGTACGCCTTCTCTACCAATCTGCTCCGACAGCGGCGTAACCCGTGCCGATGGAACAACCACATGGGATGCGGCTCCGCCAAACAATCCTTTGACATCGCCAAAGCATTTCGCTCCGGGTACAAATACACGCTGCCCAACTGGAACGGTGGCTTTAGGACCGGCTTCGATTACTCTACCCACCGATTCATATCCAGGAACAAGGGGGTAGCCCATCCCCGGAAAGTTTGGCATCGTGCCATTCCACAGTAACTTTTCTGTACCAGTACTGATCCCACTCCATTCGATTTCGACCACAATGTCGTCAGGCTTTGGCGCATCAAGCACAAGCCGACTCAACTTGAGCTCTTTCGGAGACTCAATGACAACGGCTGTGGAATGGATGGCGCTCATATGTAATATTTACTTTACTTTGCTAGATGTAAACTAATTTATACATTATATCAATGTTCAGCATCAGTATTTACCCTTAAATTACCGGCTTGCCAGCACGATTTGCGTGTTAATAGGCATCTTGGTTGCCACGGTTTGGGTCGATTTAAACCCGACTTTTTTTAGTAAGTTACTGATTTCATTGACTGTTCTTGGCCTACCTCGACCCATGGCTAGTAAATAGAAGCCAAAATAGGCATGGCCCATCGCCTGGGCATCTGGTGCATCCGCCATGGGCTCCGCAATTAACAGAGTCCCGCCGCTAGGCAATGCGGCATAAATGGACGCAAGCAAGGTCAAGACGCGCTCATCATCGTGATCAAAGATCACGCGCACCAGCGTGATTAAATCCGCGCCCCTAGGCAATGTGTCTGTAAAAAAGTTACCGCCATAAGTCTGTATTTCCCGTGTTGCTGGATTGGACGCCAATTGCTGGGCCGCTAATTGCGCCACTCCAGGCAAATCAAAGAGCATTTTTTTAAGCTGTGGGCTGACTGCGTGCACTCGCTTTAGAAAAGTTCCTTGGCCGCCGCCAACATCGAGCATGCACTGGTGCTTACTGAAGTTATAGGCATCGACGATCTCGTCAGCAACTAAAGGTAAGGATGCCGACATCAGTGCGGAGTATTCAGCCACGCTCTCTTGATGTTTGAGGGAATCTTGATCTTCGTCTTTATCCGAAACGTAAGGCCAATATTTTCCTAAGTTGCGCTCACTCATAGAGCCCGATAACAATGCGAGCGGATCACGCATATCAGCATAGAAAGCAGTGTGGTGCTCTACCATCGCTGCGATGGCATCGTTCCCAACCAAAGGAGAGCCTAGCGCACCCAAACCATAACGCGCTTCAGAGCGGCGCTCGAGCAAGCGAATTGCTACCGCAGCATCGACCAATGTTTGCAATCCCTTCATTGGAAAATGCGTAACACGACTTAGCTCTTCTAGATTCAGCGGGCCATTTTTTAAATGATTAAACACGTTGAGTCGCACACAAGCTAGTAAGATTTGTGAGTACACAAATCCAGACATCACATCGAATAAATTGCTCGCACGTGATCGTGAGATGGAGCGAAAAATTGGCAGGCTTGCCGCAAGACGTTGGAAGCGTTTTGTGGCAATCAACTGATCACGCATTATCAATATGCGATCCCACAGCCCATACTCTGGCTTCAACGCCAATGGCGTTTGCGGAGTAACGGACTTGTCAGCGACAGAGGACATGGAAGCCTTAGCGGAAGCTATGCAGCCATACGACTAATACCAGCCGTAATTAAGCGTGCATCTTTTGCAAACCAGGCTGCTGGCAATAGGCGCTCCGCTTCATGTGCGACCAGCATCTTTAATGCGGCATCGCCTTTGCAATTGGGGATCGAGCCAATTGCTTTCGAAACCAATTCATCAAAGTATTGAACTGCGCCAGTGAGTCCAAGTTCACGGGCTGAGCTGGGCCGATTGTGTTCAATATCTTGACCAGCGGGTTTACCTAACAACTCGGCATCACCTAAGACATCGCGAATGTCGTCGGCTACTTGATACGCTTCACCAAGCCACTCACCCAATGCGCGCCATGTATCTGCATCAGAGCCTGCTGCTTGCGCGCCACACGCTGTTGCTGCCGCAAATAATGCGCCTGTTTTTGCGCGTTGATAGTCGCCGAGTATCGCTTGCGGTTCGCATTCCCAAGCCTGTCCTGCAATGATTCCGTGGGGAGCTCCAACACCAGTAGAAATGGTTTTTATTAAAGGCGCAATGCGATTGGCAGATTGACGTGCAGCCAATGCCACCACTTGATATGCCATCACAATTAAGGCATCACCCGACAGCACCGCTAGCCGTTCACCATATTGGCGGTGAACCGATGGCACACCACGGCGCAGCTCAGCATTATCAAAACACGGTAAATCATCGTGAACCAACGATGCGCAATGGAGTAACTCAATTGCAATCGCAGCCGCCATCGACAGCGCAGGATCATCATCACCGCAGGCATGGGCAACCGCCAAGGTCAGTTGCGGACGTATACGTGCGCCCCCTGGAAATACCGCATGGCGCATCGCCGCGCTCAATAATTTGGGGCCGGAATCGGATTCGTGGCGGGTCAATGCCGTTTCCAATGCGCGATTGATATGTTTTATGGGTGACATAAGGCACACTCCCGAGGGTGAATCGTCAAAATGCCTGGACGATTTGTGGTGTAAATATTTAATTACTTGCTAATATGTAAAAAAATATAGACACTCTTATCCTTACTGTCAACCTATGAAACCCTTAGCGCCATGATGAACAGGCTCAATTTGCCCCTATTTTGGCCATATTGCCTAAAAAATAGGCAAATTTACCTATTTCACCTTAATTTAAACGAATGAACCGCCCTTCCATCGACCGAATTCCACAAAACTGGCCCCTGCGCGAGCTCAGTAGCTCGGTTTCGGCCGGCCAAATGGAATGGCACGTCCAAATGGCGGGTTCAGGGCTGGGCACAGATGGCACAAACAAGCCGGTTGCCTTATTGCTCCACGGCACAGGCTCCTCTGTCCATTCCTGGGCAGAATTGGTGCCCGTGCTCGCCAAATCGCATTGGGTGATTGCACCTGATCTGCCGGGCCATGGTTTTACGATCAGTCACCAATCAGAGCAACTTTCCTTAACCCTCATCGCGCACAAGCTAGCTGAGTTGTTACGTGCATTGGGGGTAGAACAAATCGATAGCATCATCGGCCACTCTGCCGGTGCCACCCTTGGACTGCAATACAGCCTGCTCTATCCCGCACCCAAACGCATTCTTGGTCTCAACCCATCCCTAGTCAGCCTACCGAGCTTCTACCATTCATTTTTGGCGCCGCTGATTAATCCGATTGCGACCTCGTCATTTGTTTCTTCGATGATCGCGGATTTTTTACCGTTTACCTCGATGATTGATAAATTGCTGGACTCCACCAATTCCAAACTGAATGGCATTCAGCGTGAGCGCTACAAATTACTATTCAAGCAAAAGAATCACATTAATGGTTCGCTTAATTTCATGGCGGCAACCGATATTCCCAACTTACTTGCGCATGCAAATGAAATCACTTCAGAGCTCACTTTTTTAGTGGCGAATCAAGATAGCTGGGTACGAAAAGAAGAATTACTTGCTGTCATCCATCGCTACTTTCCACGGTCTACCGTGATACAAAAAGACGGTGGCCATTTATTTCATGAAGCAAACCCTGAGGCGGCTTTGGCCATTATTGAATCTACACTTGACTTGGCGCAGCAAGGCCGTAATTGATTAACTGATTAAGGAGGAAGAAACGCGATGAACTCGATCATGCTCTATGCGATTGCCGGAATCATTATTTTGGCTGGCTTAGGCCTTTTCTTGAATGCCTACATCAAAGGCAATCAAACCCTAAAGAAGCTATCTGCAAAGAAAAAGAAAACGAGCTGGTAAGCCAGAAAAATGATACTGATTTACTGCCGCGCTAAATGGGCAGCGCGTTGTGAAATGGCCTTACCTGAATTGATGTAAGGCAGTGGCAAATACTGCGCAGCCATTTCGTTTGCAAGCGCCTCTGCTAATGCCTGTGGCGCACTCGCAGTATCAATAAATAAAATCGCATGCCCTGCTGCACGCAATTGACGTGCGGTTTGCAAAGCATCTTGGTGTGCACGCTCACGACCACCAACCCCTTCTAATGTGACATTCGCAACGCCATCGGTCATCACCACAATCAAGGGCGTCATGCCTTTGCGGCGAATTGATAAGGCCATCGCATTAACCGCGGCAAAACCGGTCGCCAATGGTGTTCCGCCACCACCAGGCAAAGCAGCTAAATTACGCTTGGCGCGTACTAAGGAGCGAGTTGGCGGCAATACTACGTCTGCAGTACGGCCACGCAAGGCAATCATCGCAACCTCATCGCGCCGTATATAGCAATCCGCAAGCAATTGCTCCACCGCGCCTTTCGCTTCAGCCAAACGCTGAGTAGCGGAAGAGCCTGACGCATCCACCAAAAAGATGGTTACTACACCTTGGCGCTGCTGATAGCGCTTAATGTGCAAGTCATCGGCACGAATCTGAATGCGGCTGCGTTGATTATTTACAGAGGGTAGTTTTACTTTGGACTCTACTTGGCGCATGGTTTGCCATGGAACGGCAGCGCGAATGGTTTTTAGTAAATCCAAGCGCTTCCCACCCTTGGGCAATCCACGCCATGACTCTGCTGGACGCCCTGAATTCGCATTCTTTTGCAATTGGCCAAATTGGCCTTTAGAGCCTTGCTTGCTATTCGCGCGCCCCAATCCAGCACTGAGTTGCGCCAATGCGTTTGGCGGAATGCCAGCCCTGATAGCTTCAATCAGGAGCTCTTCCAAATCATCCGCACTTGGCTGCTCCATATTTTCTTTGGACTGATTTGTATCCGTATCACTGTCCTTGCCTTGATTGGGATCATCCTGCGGCGGCTGTTCTTGCTCTGATTTACTTTGATCTTCATTCGGCCGCTCTTCATCTTCAGCTGAATCAGGTTCAGCATCTGGTTCATCTCGCTCCTGCTCTTCTCGGCTACTGGGCATGCGGGTAGCGCGGTGGGTTAACACCAAACGCGCTGCATCGACCACCTCATCCTCTGTAATGGCATCTTGGTTCCGTAATGCCGCTAACGCTTTTGCCGCTCGAACGGCAAAAAGACCGGCCCGTATGGAGTCCACTCCAAATGCAGCCGCTGATTGCATTAAGGATTCAATAAAGCGGGTATCGCACTCAATCGCAGGCAACCGCTGCTTTGCCTCCGCTATGACTGTTGGGGTGATTTCAAGGGAATCTGTACAGTCATTCTGGCTGAGCTGATCAAGGCGCACTTCAAATGCCATGTGTTCTGCTAGGCGTGGGTGCATTGATTCATCTGGCGCTATACCCTCGTCAAACGCAATCATGCCAAATTCGCATGGGGTCAGTTCGGCCGTTTGCTGCGGATGCCGCACCTCACCGCGGTCAACTACTTGAAGAATGTGCGCAATCGTATGGGGTGATACGCGTTCGGCCATGGGGAGCACAATAAATCCACCGTGGCTTTTTGCTAATAATCCTGAGCTATAGATCGGTTTGCCGTAGCTCAGGGTCGCCTCTAGGTCGAGGCCGCCAAGCAATTGCTCATCTTGTATTTGAAGGGGGATTTTTTGGAACTGTATTCCGGGAGCAATCTGCGTTTGCATAAATGCAAACCAGGCATCCCGAATGGGACCAAACTTACTCTTAACGCAAATGCCGCCTAAACCATGGGGATCAATTGCCAACAATGCTGCAGTCGTCTGTGCATCAAACCAAGCAGATTGACCGCGTTGTGTGGTCATAGGACTTTAGAAAAAATCAGCCAATACGCGCTCGACTCGCGTTGTAGAGCTGCTATCGTCCAAAGGGTTGCGGCGCAAACGGTGGCGCAGTGCTAAAGGCGCTAATCGTTTTAGGTGTTCAGCCGTTGCTTTGCGTGCACCATCAAAAGCGGCAAGCGCGCGCATGCCGCGCATTAAGGTTAGCTCTCCGCGCAGGCCATCAGTTCCGAGCTGAGCGCATAACTTGGTTGCAAGCGTAAGGACATCATCACCAATCGTGACCTTCGCCAAACGCTTACGCGAGCTGAGGATCTTCTCTTTAAACTCGTTTTCGCTGTCTTCGTATTGCGCTAGAAAGGCAACGGGGTCACGCTCAAATGCATCGCGGCGCTTAATGATGTCGATGCGCTGCGCTAGGTCTTGCGGAGTTCTAACCTCAACCGATAAACCAAACCGATCCAGCATTTGTGGACGCAGCTCACCCTCTTCTGGATTGCCGCTACCGATCAATACAAAACGTGCAGGATGGCGAATGCTTAAGCCCTCGCGTTCCACCACGTTTTCTCCGGAAGCCGATACATCAATCAGCAAATCAACTAAGTGGTCTTCGAGTAAATTCACTTCGTCAATGTATAAATAACCGCGATTGGCCTTGGCCAGCAAACCGGGTTCGAACACTTTAACGCCTTGGGAGAGGGCTTTTTCAATATCAAGCGCCCCTACAACCCGATCTTCCGTCGCGCCCAGCGGCATATCGACTACAGGCACGGGTACCAAATCGGTCTTTAGTTTATTGCCGGCAGCCTTACGCGCCTCACAAGCAAAACAGAGAATCGGCGCACTGGGATCGCAGTGGTAGGGGCAACCCGTAACTACTTTCATGGGCGGCAAGAGTGCTGCCAATGAGCGAATCGTAGTTGACTTACCGGTGCCACGGTCTCCAAAGATCAATACACCACCAATACTGGGCTCAATGGTGGAGAGAGCAATTGCCAACTTCATCTCATCTTGAGCAACGATTGCAGTAAACGGGAAATTAAGAGCCATCTCAATTCAATTTAGGACATAGACACTGAAAGCATACTACGAATAGGGCTTTCCCCTCTTTGGGAGGACCTAAGTCCTTTGGCTACTGGATTGGAATCAAAATCTCATTGCGCCGCATCCACGGAATACTCCAGGGAGGGTTGTAACGGGCTAGGCGGGGATTACCCAATGGCAGTTCATTCCTTGATTTAATCCAGGCCATGAGCTCAGTTGTTTTTTCTTGCACCTTATCGTCACTGACAAATCCCGTAAACCGAATCACCGCTAGTTTTTGGGGTCCTATCGCCAGTAACTTCACTTGCGGATTGTTTGGCTTTGGCAGGGTCTCTAGGGTGTACTGCTTTGGCATGACAAACTGGATGAGCCAGGTTTTTTTATCGCCCTTGCCTTCTGCAATCACGGGTACGGTCATGGCAATCTTTTCAGGGATTGGTTCGGCCATATTAACCCCGCCGTCTCGTACCGCAATATTGTTGCCAAAGATGTAATTGGCAATCAGACGAAAGCCGGCGCTTGAAGCCTCACTGAGGTCACCTGGTACCTCTACCTGGGCCACAATCAATGGTGCATATTGCCGAATTTCAAATGGTTCGGCTTGCTGGGTGACACGGTAACTTGGCTCTTCTGTTGCCATTGCAAGGGGCACTCCAATCAGAAAAAGAGAGAGGGCAATACCAGTCTGAAGCAAAGCCTGCATTGCACGAAAGGAATTCCAACTGCCGCTGAAACAGGGATTGCTAAAAGTCATATAGTCTATCTGGGTTGCTTACTAATATCTGCTTTAACAGCGCAGGCTCTTGAATCCAATTACCCAGTAGATCACACAAATCAGCATCATTGGGCATTAATCCCTTCACCATGACATGGGGCCAGTCCGTGCCCCAGACAATCTGCTCTGGATTCGCTTTAAGTAAGGCCTCGGCGAAACCATTGACATCCGAATAGGGCGGAGCAGCTTGTGCCGAAATACGATAGGTGCCCGTGAATTTAACCCAGGCGCGCCCTTCCCGCATCATTGCGCACAGATTCTGGAAGCCCGCATTGGCAACACCAAGGCTCGCCTTCACGTAACCAAAATGACCAATCACAATCTCTACTGGAAAATCATGAAAATCTTTTTGCAACTGCGGAAACGCATCCACATGCATTAAGAATTCCAAATGCCAGCCAAAGGGAGCAATGCGCTGGGCAAGCGAACGGAGCATGGCCATTGGCAATTGCCCTGTTGCATCCGCTAAATCAACGATATTGCAGCGCAGTCCGCGAACGCCTGCTTGATGCAAGGCTTCGATTTCAGCATCGGTAATGCTGCTATCAACCACTGCAACGCCACGCAATTTTTTTGGAAAAGCCTTGAGTGCTGCAAGCATGGCGCGGTTATCCGTGCCATAAATACTGGGCTGAACTAAGACGGCGCGCTCAACCCCCAAGTGCGTTAATAGATTGAAGTAATCCGGGAGCAGCGCATCTGGCGGGGTGTAAATACGCTCACTGAAATACGGAAAGATACTTTCAGGCCCGCAAATATGGGCATGGCAATCCGTTGCCCCGGGCGGCAAAAGCAGATCGGGCTTGCGCAACACCCGATCTGGAGCCTGGCATAGTGGTGCCTTATTGAGGTTCAATACCAGCGTCTTTTGCAATCTTGGTGTACTTGGCGATTTCATTCTTAACAAACTGGGCTGTTTGCTCCAAATTCATCGACTTGGATGTAATGCCTGCTTTCGCGTAAGCAATCCGAATATCCACGTCTTGCAGCGCGCGGTTAATGTCCTCGTTGATCTTGACCTTGATTTTTTCAGGCGTCGCCGATGGAGCCCAAACGCCAAACCAAAGTCCAATATCAAAGTTTGGATATCCCTGCTCAGCAATCGTTGGAATCTCCGGTGCAACAGAGGCTCGTGCAATGCTGGTTATGCCCAGTGCACGTGCTTTACCGCCGCGGACTTGCGCCATGGCTGTTTCAAATGGGGCCATGTAAAACGCTGTTCTACCTGCAATCGTTTCTGTAATTGCTTCTGGTGACCCTTTGTAAGGCACGTGCAACATCTTGATTCCCATGGTCTGATTAAAGTACTCAGCAGCTAAGTGCGTAGAGCTACCAATACCCGCGGAGGCGTAAGGTAAGTCACCTGGTTTTGCTTTTGCAGCAGCCACCAGATCTTTGATTGATTTATATGGGCTATCAGCGCCGACAATTAATAGATAGGGTGTTGTGCCCAGAATATTCAGATCCGTCAGGCTTTTTAAGTCATAAGGTAACCTTTTATAAATTGCGGGGTTGGCTGCATACGAAGCAGACTGAACTAACAAGGTATAGCCATCTGGAGCGGCATTGACTACCACGCCTGTACCAACGAGACCACCAGCACCTGGGCGATTTTCAATAATCACTGGCTGCTTCCACAATTCAGACAAACTTTTTGACACCAATCGACCAGCAATATCTGCGCCCGATCCGGGTGTTAATGGAACAACCATCTTAACGGTCTTGGATGGGTATTTATCGACCGCTGGCTGAGCCTGGACATGCATGCCCGCGCCTAATAAAGCTAAACCAATAAGTCCTGCTTGCCATTGTTTTTGTATTCTTTTGAATTGCGTCACAGTATGTCTCCTTTTATTTTTATTGTGCTGCTTTGAAATAGTAAGCTAATTTATGAGACCGAGTCCAAAAAATGCCTCAGGGCTGTATTGAATTGGGCTGGCTTTTCAATGTTGGATAAGTGGGCTGCATCGTCAATGATGTGCATGCTCGAATACTGAATTAAACGATGCAGTACAGTTGCCTGAGCAACGGTGCATGCCGGATCTTGTCTGCCCACCAAGACCATGGTCGGCGCCGTAATTTTGAGCAGCATGGTTGACTGCGCCATATCCCGAACCGCGCTGGCACAAGCAATATAGCCATCTACTGGCGTGCCCAAAATCATCGCACGAATCCGCTCAATTTTTGCCGGCTCGCTGGCAATAAATCCCTCTACAAACCAGCGCTTAATGGTTCCATCGACTAGGCCAGCTAAACCCTGCTGCCGTGCAATCGCAAAACGCTCTTCCCACAGCGAACGCGGTGGCATCTCGCTAGCGGTGTCACACAAACTCAATGACACAACCCGCTCAGGAAAATGAGCGCCAACAAACTGGCAAATCATTCCGCCCATCGATAGACCAACCAAATGGGCTTTTTTAATCAGTAAGGCATCCATCAAACCGACGAGATCATTGGCTAATAACTCGATACTGTAAGGACCAGGGGTTACTTCAGATTGGCCGTGCCCACGGGTGTCATAGCGCACAACGCGGTAATGGGCGGTTAACGCCACAATCGTGTCATCCCACATTTCTAAGCTCGACATCAAGCTGTTGCTCATGACTACGACTGGTGCAGCCTCAGGACCATCGATTTGATAAGCCATGGTGATGCCATTGGCATGAATCGTTTTCTTCATAACACCCTTACAGTAAACAGATTGAACTTACAATAAATTGCAATGCATCTTTTGTTTGCATTAAATCACTCATTCTACTCAGAAGACACCCACTTCACATACACTAGTGCCATGATTGCTGGTTTAGTACAAATCCTTTTCTTTCAGGGTTTAGGCGAGCTGATTTCCAAGTTTGTCTTCACCTCCCTCCCAGGGCCTGTGATTGGACTCGTCTTGCTATTGGCGTGGCTGATGCTGCGCGGCAAGCTTGATCCATCCTTGGCTTTGGTAGCCGATGGTTTTAGTCAATACTTGGGCCTGCTGTTTGTCCCCGCAGCCGTTGGGGTGGTTCTGTTTTTGCCACAACTCAAAGAACATGCTGGGGCACTGCTCAGCGCTTTAGTAGTGAGTGTTGTCCTCACGATTACCACGAGTGCACTCATCCTCAAGCTGATGTACCGCGAGCCTAAAAACGATGCGTGAGTCTACTTCGATTGTCGAGATCTGGGTCTATCTCTCCGGCAGCCCCTTAATCGCCCTGTTTATTACATTGGCTGCTTATCAAATTGGTCTATGGCTCTATCAGCGCAGCGCCCAAAATCCAATCGCTAACCCAGTGGCCATTGCCGTGGTATTAGTTTCCGTTACCATTGAGTTACTGCAAATGCCATACCGGACGTATTTTGAGGGTGCGCAATTTGTTCACTTTTTACTTGGCTCGGCGACGGTTTCATTAGCGATACCGATTTACCGCGGCATTCAGCATTTGCAAAGTCGCGCACTGCCGCTGATTATTTCATTGGTCTGCGGTGGCCTTGTTTCCATTTTGAGCGCCGTCGGTATTGCAACTGCATTGGGTGCCGATCAAACCCTCGTTGGTGGACTCTATTCGAAATCCGTGACAGCACCGATTGCCATGGGTATTGCCGAGCAAATTGGTATCTCGCCCACTCTCACTGCTGTCTTTGCAGTCGTGACTGGCATTCTCGGTGCAATCTTGGCGCGCTTCATCTTGGATGCACTGGGGATGAAGTCGTGGTGGCAGCGCGGCTTTGCAATTGGTGTTGCATCCCACGGCATCGGCGCCTCGCGGGCCTTTAGTGTGAGTCCTGAAGCAGGCGCCTACGCCAGTCTGGCGATGGGAATGCACGGCATCTTAGGTGCCATTGCAATACCGTGGATTTTTCACCTGATGAATCGCTAACAACTACATCATTACGCCAGATGCGCCTTTAAAAATGCATGGGTACGCTGCCATGCTTCTTTTGTAGCTGCTGCGTTGTATTGCAAGGGCGGTAGATGCCGCGCATCGGCCTCCGGATTCGTAAAGGCATGCTTTGCGTCATAGCGATAGAAGGTGTACGGTGTATTCGCCGCCTTGAGATTAACTTCCAACTGATCCACGCCAGCAATGGGGAAGAATTCATCATGCAAGGCCCAGTGACCCTGAAGTGGTTTCTGAATTTTGCTAGCATCAACGTATTCCAGCGGAGGATAGCCATACCAAACTACACTCGCATCCAGCTCAGGTACGTGAACTGCCGATAGAAGCGTTAGCGCACCACCCATGCAAAAGCCTGTGACAGCCACTTTGGGACTGCCGGTCTTCTTGAGGTACTGCACTGCCCCGCGAATATCCTGTGAGGCCACGTCGCCGAAGTTCAAGTCACCCATCAAGTGCTCCGCCTCTTTCGCCTCTAAGGCCAGCTTGCCTCGATATAAATCGGGAACTAAGGCGCGGTATCCAGCTGCAGCCAATTTATCGGCTACGGATTTAATCTGATCATCTAAACCCCACCACTCTTGAATAACGACTACCCCAGGCTTACTCGAGCTCTGCTCTGGCTCAGCCAGATAGGCATTCACGGATTGGCCATCTGGACGTGTGTATTGAATCAGTGAGTGCATGCAGGTGTACTCCTTATGAAAGTGGGAATAGAATGAATACGTACACAATAAATTACCACAATCAGGCGCAACCGCTATGCTTGCCTCTCCCGATCAAAGCGTATTACTCATCATCGACATGCAGTCAAAGCTGATCCCAGCAATTGAGGATCATGCGCACGTGCTCAGCCAATGCATCCGGCTGGCCAAAATTGCCCAGCAACTTGAAATACCTATCATTGGGACTGAAGAAAACCCAGCAGGACTTGGGGAAAACCACCCTGAATTAAAGGCCCTCTGCCAGAAGACAGTGACGAAGTTTCATTTTGATGGCTGCAGCGATGGTCTCATCAGCCATATCCCCACAGATCGTAAGCAATTAGTATTGGTTGGCTGCGAGGCGCACGTTTGCCTCATGCAAACGGCGCTTGGACTGCTTGAACACGGTTTTGCAGTCTCGATTGCGGTGGATGCCATCGGCTCACGCCAGTCTCTCGATAAAACCATAGCCACTATGCGCCTAAAAGAATCCGGCGCCACACTCAAAACCGTTGAAATGCTGGCATTTGAGTGGCTCAAGACCTGTAAGCACCCTGGCTTTAAAAATACCTTGGTCCTAATTAAGTAAGCAAAGATTCTGAGCCAAACAAAGGATATAAAAATCCCAACCGGATTTGATTTGCATCAAATTACGAGGGCTTTTTTAAGTAAGAATTTAGGCAGTGTGAGTGCTAAACTGAATTGGTAGCAATTGTTACTACAACAAGAGCACGTAATCATCCACAAGGAGGAATCATGAAAATCCTATTACCCGTAGACGGCTCAAAATCCGCCATCAATGCTTGTAAGTACGTTGCTAAGTTATCAGCCGATCTCAAAAGCAAGTGCGTCGTTACCCTGATCAATGTGCATGACGATGTTGGTCTTAACCACGTCAAGCAGTTTGTGGCCAAGAGCGTAGTTGATGATTACTTGCGTGAAGTTAGCGAGAAAGAGCTCAAGCCAGCACAAAAAGCATTGGATGCAGCCGGCATCAAATACACGATCGTAATTAAGCGCGGCAATATTTCTGAAGAAATTCTTGCTTTAGCTAACAAAGAGAAGATGGACTTGATTGTGATGGGCTCCAAAGGCCGCAGTGGCTTTGTCGACATGATCATGGGCTCGATTGCCCAAAAGATTGTTTCTGGTGCAAAACAGCCAGTTGTCTTAATCAAATAACGCGCTTAATCGCGTGCCCACACTGGGCAAAAAAAAAGCCTCGCAGTTTGCGAGGCTTTTTCTATTCTTGTAACGCAAAAGGTAATTTAGGATGCGCCGTAGTTCTTAGCGATAAAGAATACCTTTTGAACATCAGTCTTCCAAACCACTCCATCACCAATTTGTCCAGTTTGACAAACCTCGACAATGCGATCCATCAGGCGATCAGCCACATCATCGCTACAGACAATTTCAATCCGCACTTTTGCTGAGTAATCGGTCAATTCTTCTTTAATGGACGTTTTATCGCGAGTGCCTGGGGCGCCGCAACCCTCTACGCGCGTCACAGTCATCCCTGGAAAGCCAGGTGTATCCATCAAGGCATTGCGCAAGGCAGGCAATCGCCCAGGACGAAAGACGGCTTTAATTTCGATCATGCTTCAATCTCTTTTTCTTCAAATGTGCGGTACAAGACCGGCAATACCAGTAATGTTAACGCGGTTGAAGTAATTAAACCCGAAATTACCACTACCGCCAAGGGTCGCGTGACCTCTGATCCTGGGCCGCCCGAGAATAACATCGGTACCAAAGCCAGCATCGCAACGGACGCGGTCATCATTACCGGCCGGAAGCGATGCTCACATCCCTCGATTAAGGCATCTTGCATCGAACGCCCTTCTTCCCGCAGCTGCTTAATAAAGGAGATCAGGACCACACCATTTAATACGGCGATACCCCACAAATTGATAAATCCAACCGCTGCCGGCACCGATAAATACTCGCCACTAATGAGCAAACCAAAAATTCCGCCAATCGATGCAAAAGGGAGAACCAAAATAATCAAGCCAGCCAAGCGGATCGAATTAAACAACATAAATAGCAGGAAGAAAATCGCCGCAATCGTGATTGGGATAATGATCATTAAACGCGCCATCGCCCGTTCCATGTTTTCGAACTGACCACCCCATTGCAAGCTATATCCCTCTGGTAGCGATACTTTCTTGGCGATTTCTTCTTGGGCCTCTTTTACAAAACCACCCAAATCTCGACCCTCTACGTTCACACCAATCACGAGGCGACGTTTACCGCTCTCCCGTGAAATTTGCGCAGGCCCATCAATCAGACTAATTTCCGCCAAATCACGCAGCAATACTTGAGCGCCATTCGGTGAATGCAAAATGATTCCAGAAATCGCCTCCACATTGTCGCGGTAGGGTGCAGGGTAGCGCAGCATTAGGGGGAAGCGGCGCTCACCCTCATACACAATGGAAGCTTGTTTGCCACCAATCGCGGTTTCGATGACTTCATTCACATCCGAAACATTAATGCCATAGCGCGCAATCGCATCGCGATCAATCTTAATATTGAGGTAGTTCTGACCCGATGCCTTTTCAATCCGCAAGTCGGTGCTACCCTTCATATTACTGAGCACTTGACTGATTTGATCGCCGAGCTTTTTAAGCTCCGCAAGGTCTTGACCAAAAATCTTGATAGCAACCTGCGAGCGCACGCCCGAAACCATCTCATCGACCCGCGCAGCAATGGGCTGGGAAATCGATAGCTCAACACCAGGTAAAGTTTTTAACTTCTCCCGAATTTGGTTCGCTATTTCTTCCTGGCTTAAATCCCGATCGCCCAATGGCTTAAGCGTGACGATGGGATCGGACTCAAAAGGCTGACCAGGATCGGCGGGTGACTCACCGCGACCCAAGCGCGACACAACGCGCTCAACCCCTGGCACGGTCATGATGCGCTTCATCGCCTCAAATTCCAGCTTAATGGACTCATCCAAGGAAATATTGGGCGACTTAGCGATTAAAGGTGTAATCGAACCCTCTTGCATGACTGGAATAAACGATTTACCCAGCATCGTAAATGCCACAAAGCTCGTCAGCAGCAAAATAATCGCGCGCTTCACCACTAACTTGGGGTTATCCAAACACCAATGCAGCCACTTGGTATAGGGCGTTCTGAGGGTTCTAACAATGCGCGTATCTTCTTCGCCGCCGCCCTTCAAGATATAGGAGCACAAGACCGGCGAAAGCGTAAACGACAGAATTAAGGATATGGTTAAGGCAATCGCAATCGTAATCGCCATGGGCGCAAACATCTTGCCCTCCATCCCCTCTAAAGAGAGCAAGGGCATGAAAACCAAAATGATGATGCCAACACCGAACAACACTGGCTTGCCGACTTCAGTAGCTGCCTCTAAGATCAGTCGGTTTTTAGATTCACCCGACTTAAGTCGCGCGCCCAATTTAGCAAAAGTGTTCTCAACCACCACTACCGAACCGTCGACCATGATGCCCACCGCAATGGCCAAACCACCAAGGGACATCAAGTTAGCCGATATGCCATAGTGATTCATGGCGAGGAAGGTAAGGAGCGGAGTCAGAATTAAAGTTGCCACCACGATGATCGACGAGCGCACATCACCTAAAAATAAAAAGAGCAAGACAATCACCAAGAGGATGCCTTCAATCAATACTTTGGCAACGTTAAACATGGCCGCATCAATCAGATCGGTGCGATCATAAAATGGAATGATCTGCAAACCGTCAGGCAACAGTTTTCCCTCATTAATTTCACGGACCTTTAATTTAATCCGGCTCACTACCTCGCGCGCATTGCCACCACGAATCATTTGCAGAATTCCCACAACGCTTTCGGTAGTGCCATTGAGAATCGCAGCGCCCTGTCTGACCTCGCTACCGATGGTTACATCCGCCACATTGCGAACATAAACTGGCGTTCCCCTAACCTCTTTCAAGATGATCTTGCCAATGTCTTCGGGCTTAGCAATTAAGCCGACCCCTCGGATTAGGTAGCGCTCTGAATAGGTGGGCAACTGTCCGCCACCCGAATTGGCATTATTGCGAGCCAATGCCTCGTAAACATCTTGTAAGCTAATTTGATAATGGCGCAAGCGTTCCGGGTTAACCAAGACTTGATACTCTTTAGCGTATCCACCCATGGTGTTAATTTCTGCAACACCAGGTACCGAGCGCAGCATTGGCCGCACAACCCAGTCTTGAATTGTTCTGCGCTCAGCCAACTCATCGGCGCCAATTTCTTTATTGCCATCGGTGGGGTGATTGATGGTGTACTGATAAACCTCGCCTAAGCCCGTAGATAGCGGCGCTAACACTGGAACCACACCAATCGGCATACGTGATGCCGCTTCGATCAGGCGCTCTAAAACCAATTGCCTTGCAAAATAGACATCAGTTTTCTCGGTAAAGACGAGGGTCACAATGGAGATGCCATTGCGATTAAGGGACCGCATCTCCACTAAACCCGGTAAACCGGTCATGCTGAGCTCAATCGGAATCGTGACAAAACGCTCAACTTCTTCCGGTGATCGACCTGGAGCCTCACTCGCAATCTGCACCTGCACGTTGGTCACATCAGGGAAGGCGTCGACTGACAAGCGCTTGGTTGCAATCAAACCGGCAATCAGCAGTACCACTGAAATAATCAGGATCAATAGACGCTGCTGTAGCGCAAGGCGGACTATTTTTTCAATCATGGCGTGGGTTTATTTACCTAAATGAGAGTAACAAGGAGATTGGGTGTATTAACCGCCAGAAAGCTGCTTCTTGCGCTCGGTATTGAGGTGATAAGCCCCTTGAATCACGATCTCAGCACCTTCTTTCAGCCCCGACTGAACTGGCCTAAAGCCCTTACCCTCAGGACCAAGCTTCACTTGAACCATGCGGTAGCGATCATCATCTTCACGTACGTAGACATAGTCATTATTGTCCTCACGCACAATCGCCTCTAATGGAACAAGTAAGCGCTCGCGAGGCTGACTATCAATCAGCATAGTCGCCAACATCCCGGGCTTCACTTGACCACTTTGATTGGGAACATCCATGCGGACCAAAACGGTACGGGTTGTGGGATTCACGATGGAATCCACGTGCGAGA
This sequence comes from Rhizobium sp. Q54, assembly GCA_943371165.1. Classification (GTDB taxonomy): domain Bacteria; phylum Pseudomonadota; class Gammaproteobacteria; order Burkholderiales; family Burkholderiaceae; genus Polynucleobacter. Next base: position 103,066 of record CALRTW020000002.1, on the reverse strand, counting down.
TAACGCCCTCAATGGTTTGATTACGCAAAGCCGGAACGATGATGGATGATTTTTGACCCTTACGAATTAAGTACGCAGCGCTCTCAGGCACTTCAGCAATCGCCCACAAGGCATCCAGGTCCGCAACCGTAAACAAGGCTTCAGCAGGCTGCACCACTTGGCCCTTGGTGATCTTGCGCTCAACGATTTCCCCATCGATGGTCGCAAGCACGTTGTTCACGGATTTAATCACGCTGGTTTTAGCTAAGCGGTCAATGCTCGCCTGGTCCATGCCCTGAACTCGTAACTGATCATTAGCCGCCCCAAATTGCGCTTTGGCACTGGTCGCCTCGGCTTCGCGGCGCTGTAATTCTGCGAGCGCAATCACGTCTTCTTTGTACAGAATGCGCGCCCGATTGGCCGCCTGCTCGGCAAGCTGGCTACCGCTTCTAGCCTGCAAATAGGCTAACTGGGATTGCGTTAACTCAGTCGACGTAATTTTGGCAAGCAAATCACCCTGCTTCACCATTTGACCTGGAAAACCTAAGATTTCCGAGACCCGTCCGGTGACGTTAGCACCAATACGCGCCAAAAAGGATTCATTAAAGTCGATTCGTCCAGAGACACGTACCTCTTCGGTAAATTGCCCAAGCTCGGCTTTGCCATCTTTAATCATGCTGCGCAGATCATCGTTCACATAAACAATATTGGGATCCTGAACTGACTTGACGGTTGGCTTGGGATCAAATACATCAAAATAATTAAGTGTTGAGAAGACAATAATCAACCATGGCAAAACAAACAGGCCCTTTTTAAACCAACGTGGTGCCTGCAAATAGGTATCGGTCAATGCCGGTACGCGGGCTGCCATCCAATCAAATGCTTGGCTATATAGCTGCTTTTGCGTCGCCATGGTGCTGTCGTATGCTTCTTCAGCGTATTGCAGGAGGCGATTTTTTAAGACGATCAACTGATCTCTAATTTGCTTGAGAAGAATCAGTAACTGGGGATTCATTTTTTATCACCTTCGAGTTTGGCAACCCACTCTGGGCTCGCACGTAAACGCTGTATCTCCGTCGTGATCGATGCCAGATCAAAACGGGCTTTAATTAAGTCATTGCGGGCAGCGCGAAACGTACGCTGCGCATCGAGGTACTCGAGCATGCCGCGCTCACCAAAGCGGTAGGATATTTCTGCAATGCGGCGTGCACTAGCGGCCAATTGGACTACCTCTTGATCTAAGATTTGCACTTGGTAGCTGGCAATCAAATACAGCTTATAGGCCGACTGCATTTGCTGCTCTAGGCTTTGCGTTTGGGCGTTGAATTCATTCTTAGCTTTCGATGCATTGGCTTCGGCCTCAGCAATTTGTCCGCCCCTAAAGTCCCAAATCGGAATGGTCACTACCAATCCATACAGTCGGTCAGTGAAATTCGGGTCATTGTATTGCTGTGCTTTTACAGCCAAGTTAGGTAATCGTGAGTTCTTTTCAAAGCTAAGCCTAGACTGGGTTGACTCTACTTGCGCCTTCGCTTTTTGTAGTTCGGGACTTTGATTGCGTACCTCATTCAGCAGAGTCTCAAGCGGCGGCAACTCATTTGCTTTTTGGCTTTGCGCTGCCAACGCAAAATCGGCGGCAAGTTGATGCCCTACCGTTTGACGCAATAGTCCTCGCGCTTGCTCAATGCGGAGCTTGCTGGATTCTGCATTCATTTGCGCATTCAAAAATTCCGTCTGCGCCCGGATCAACTCAAAGCGTGCCGTCTCGCCCACGTCATAGCGCAGTTGCATGCGATCCCGAATTTGCTTAGTCAAATCTAAGTCTTCATTTGCTGCGCGCGCCTCCGCTTCCCTGCGAAGCAACTCGTAATAGCGCATTTGCACATTGGCGATTGCCTCTACCTCAAACGCAACCCGCGTGGCTTGCGCCGCACGCGTATTGGCCTCTGCGGCATCAACGCGCGGGAAACGGGTGTACGGCATATCCAATGGCTGAGTTACTGACCAAGACGAGACATTGCCAGTAGTTAAGGGCCCAGTAGCCGAGCGCTGCTGTCCAGTGTTGAATTCAAATTGGGGATTCGGCACTGCTTTAGCAGTGCGTAATTGCCCGCTAGAGGCTGCCGCTTGATCGCGCGCCGCCAATACCCGGGGGTTCGATTCCAATGCCAACTGAATTAATTGCTCTAGGCTGTAGATGGTGCCAGGAGCAGCGGGCAATGACTTTTGGCTTGGTGGCGGCAGATCCGGCTTTGATTGCGCTACTGCGGTTGGCATGGCAAACGCTACTGCCGCTGCCAAGGGCATGCAAGCCACCACTCTACCAATTCGGAAATATCGAATGCGCATCCTGTACCTGAGAAATAAAAAACCATTAACCATTCATTAAAACCAATGGTCTTGCCTTGGACTATGTCCACCCCGATACCGGCTTGGAGCCTCATCAAACAAGGTCCAAACGAAATGACGGTAAACGGGACTCATTGCTGAGCTAGCTACTCCCCAGTGCTTCGTTACAAGAATTAAAACATAAAGTTAGAGAAATTGCGGCTTTGCACAAAAAACCGCAATACCCATAAAAACTATGGGATTAACTTCCCCCACCATTGCATTTTGACGAATGGCAAACCACTGGGCATTTGCCATTCGCTTCGACCAAACAGAACAAATGAATGGGCCTATGCAGACTCAATAATGGTGTTGAAGGTTTTGCTGGGGCGCATCACTGCATCGCACTTTGCTGGCTCTGCAAAATAATATCCACCAATATCGACTGGCTTACCTTGAACGCTATTTAGCTCATTGACGATGGTCTTTTCTTGCGCCTCAAGCGCTTTTGCGATGGGCGCAAAGTGAGCCTGCAATGCCTTGTCTTCAGTTTGTTTGGCCAATGCCTGCGCCCAATACATCGATAAGTAAAACTGACTGCCGCGATTATCGAGCTCGCCCGTTTTAGTAGATGGCGACTTGCGATTCTCGAGCAGCGCGCCAGTTGCCTCATCTAAGGTGCGCGCCAAAATCTTGGCCTTTTGGTTACCGGTTTTGTCGCCAATATCTTCCAGAGATACAGCCAAAGCCATGAACTCACCTAAGGAATCCCAGCGCAAATGATTTTCTTCGACCAATTGTTTGACGTGCTTCGGAGCAGACCCGCCAGCACCTGTCTCAAACAGTCCGCCGCCGGCCATTAAAGGCACGATCGACAACATCTTAGCGCTAGTACCTAATTCCAAAATAGGAAATAAATCGGTGAGGTAGTCACGCAAGATATTACCGGTCACTGAAATCGTATCCTTGCCGCGAATCACGCGCTCTAAGGTGTAACGCATGGCTCGTGTTTGCGACATGATCTGAATATCAAGCCCACTGAGGTCGTAATCCTTCAAGTAGGTCTTTACTTTTTTAATCAACTCGGCCTCATGGGGACGATACTCATCGAGCCAAAATACAGCTGGAGTATTCGACAAACGGGCACGATTCACCGCCAGCTTGACCCAGTCTCGAATGGGCGCATCTTTTACTTGGCACATGCGCCAGATATCGCCCTCTTCTACCTGTTGCTCGAGCAACACGGTGCCATCATCAGCAACGATGCGGGCTGTTCCGGCTTCCGCGATTTCAAACGTTTTATCGTGTGAGCCATATTCTTCTGCTTGTTGCGCCATTAAGCCGACGTTGGGTACTGTACCCATTGTTTTGGGATCAAAGTTACCGTGGGTTTTGCAGAAATTAATGATTTCTTGATAGATGCGTGCAAAGGTACTCTCGGGAATAACCGCTTTGGTATCTTGTGGCCGGCCATCTGCCCCCCACATCTTGCCGCCGATGCGAATCATGGCTGGCATGGATGCATCGACAATCACGTCGCTGGGTGAGTGCAAGTTCGAAATGCCCTTAGCTGAATCCACCATCGCCAAAGCAGGACGGTGCTCATGGCAAGCATGCAAATCTCTAATTACCTCTTGACGCTTGGAGTCTGGCAAGGATGCGATCTTGTCATATACGCTACTCAGGCCGTTATTCGCATTCACACCAAGTTCTGCAAAGAGTTTTTCGTGTTTTGCAAAAGCATCTTTGTAAAAGATTTTGACGGCATGGCCAAAAACGATGGGGTGTGAAATCTTCATCATCGTTGCCTTCACGTGCAGCGAAAACATCAGCCCAGTCTTATAGGCATCTTCCATCTCTGCTTCGTAAAAAGCACACAGGGCTTTTTTACTCATGTACATGCTGTCGATTACTTCGCCTTCTTGCAGGCTAATCTTCGGCTTTAAAACAATGGTCTTGCCACTCTTGGTAACGAGGTCCATTTTGACATCGCAGGCCTTCGCCATCGTCATGGATTTTTCATTGGAATAAAAATCACCGCCATGCATATGCGATACATGGGTACGCGAAGCCTGACTCCACACTCCCATAGAGTGTGGATTGTTCCGTGCATAGCGCTTGACGGCGGCAGGCGCGCGGCGATCGGAATTGCCCTCTCGCAATACGGGGTTCACGGCACTGCCCAAGCACTTGGAATAGCGCGCCCGAATGGCTTTCTCTTCTTCACTCTTGGGATCATCTGGAAAATCAGGAATGGCATAGCCCTTGCCTTGCAATTCCTTAATGGCATCTTGCAGCTGCGGTACGGACGCGCTGATATTAGGTAACTTAATGATGTTGGTATCGGGCTGCAGAGTCATCTTTCCGAGCTCGGCCAAATTGTTGGGCACACGCTGTGCCGCGGTTAGGCATTCTGGAAACTCAGCCAAGATTCGAGCCGCTACAGAGATGTCACTTTTGACAATATCAATACCGGCTGATTTTGCAAACGCGCTAATGACTGGCAAAAATGCACAGGTTGCCAGCGCAGGGGCTTCGTCTGTGAAGGTATAAATGATCTTTGAATTTCCTGAGGCCATAACAAATCCTTAAATTGGAAGATGCACACTAATGCGGATTTACACCCGCTTTCATGCTGCGATCGATTTATGCTGCAAGTGCACAAGCTGAGTCAGCATGCTGAACGGGTATTTTAATTCATCGATCCAGTGTGCTTTCGCTCTGTTTTATATACTGGAACACCGTATTGCTAAGTGAACTGCATTACTGCTTAATATGCACTAATTTGGTGCAAATTGGCAAACTTTTTTAAAAGAAGGTCCTCGTCCATGAATACCCCTCTAAAGCTCGGTTTATTGATTCTGGCTGGCGGCCTGGCTGTGGCATTCTTAATGCCGAAATCCGGCGGCGATTCAAAGCCGCCCTCCACTACCTCATCTTCTATAAAGGCAAATACCGTGAGCGAATTTCAAAAAATTGACACCGTCGTAGGCAACGGCGCAGAAGCAAAAGCTGGATCCGATGTATCAGTTCACTACACCGGCTGGCTGCATGACCCAGCTGCTGCTGACCTTAAGGGCAAGAAATTTGATAGCTCAGTCGATCGCGGCCAAGCATTTGAATTTCCATTGGGCGGCGGTCGCGTAATTAAAGGCTGGGATGAAGGTGTTGCCGGCATGAAAATCGGCGGTAAGCGCACCTTAATCATTCCTGCGGAGATGGGCTATGGCGCGCGCGGTGCTGGTGGTGTTATTCCGCCCAACGCGACATTGGTATTTGACGTGGAGTTACTTGGCGTTAACTAAAGTACCGAGCCTACTCAATACGAAAGAGCCTTCCTGAATCGGAGGGCTTTTTTAGTTTTCAGGGGCCGGAAAGCGAGTGCCGCAATACCTGCAGTATTGATTCGTTGTTTCGTGACCGTCGGTACAGCAGGCATCGCAGGTTTTTTTGGCGACAAACTCTTGGTTACGGCGGTGCGCAAACTCCGCGGTCACAATCCCTGTTGGCACAGCCAATGTGCCCCAGCCCATTAACATCATCGCCGACGAAATCAGCTTACCCAAATCGGTGTGCGGAGTAATGTCACCAAATCCAACAGTTGTCATTGTCGTAATTGCCCAATACACCGCAATCGGAATGCTCGTAAAGCCATTGCTGGGCCCTTCCACTACGTACATGATGGAACCCATCACGGTTACTACCATTAATACTACCGATAAAAATACTAAGATCTTGCGCCTGCTAGCCGATAGGGCTTCAGCCAGATGTTGATACTCCGACATGTATGCGGTTAACTTAAAGATACGGAACATCCGAATTAAACGCAGTACGCGCACATCAATGAGTGCATGCAGCTCAGGGAAGAGAAGGGCAAGATAGGTCGGCACCACCGCCAGAAAATCAATCACCCCATAAAAACTCGTTGCGTAACGCCAGCGGTACTTAGCGCAATACAGTCGCGCAAGGTATTCAATACTAAAAAGTATAGTGAACATCCACTCCAGCGTGACTAACTGACTATGGAACTGTTTTGAAATTGATGCCACGCTATCAAGCACAACCACCAATACGGAGAGCAAGATGGCATAAATCAAAACGCGATCAAATAACAAACCCATCTTGGTGTCGGATTCAAAAATGACCACATACATACGCTCCTTCAATGAATGCGCTGTGTGGTGTTTCGGATCAGTGGGGTGGGCTGTCATGGTGGTATCGATACTAAATCAGTGCGGGCTACTTTTTATGAATCAGTCCAAATACCCCAATTGCTATTGGGCGGCGACGGCTGGTTCCAGCGCAGAGGGTATTTGCATTGCCCCACTCCCAGGCGACTCCATACATAGGCCACTATAAAAATGGTGAGCACTCCCAGCATAACTACTGAACCTAAATGCATGAGTCCTGCCTGTGCTTGAATCATGATGAGTGGATTGGCGCCTGCCGGTGGGTGGACGGTTTTGGTGATCAGCATCAAGACGATCGTGACAACCACCGCAAGCACCATCACCCATAGGGCGTTTCCGGCAAGCTGGTATGCAGCAATGCCAACGGCAGCCGCAATAAAGTGGCCGCCAAACAATGCGCGGGGCTGTGCTGGAGGTAATGTGGTTAAGCCAAACAGAAATAAAGTGGAGCCGCCCAATGAGGCCAAAACCAGTGGCGTAGTCGCATTGCCCGTGACCCATAGTGCGGCCGTAATGGCGATGGCTGATCCGAATACAACCCATGCCAGCCGAAGAAAAATGGTTTTCATACCGCTACGATACAAGTAAATCTGAGAGTAGAAGGATAAAACTAGAGTGTATTGGCCTTGCTCGGGTAGCGGGCCTTTGCAAGGCGCAGTAGAGGCGGTCCAAAAAACCCCGAAATGCCATGGCGGTGCTTGGCAAAGAAACGGTAGCTAGGCCCTAAAATCGGCATCATCCAGCGGCGTGAAAAAATCCAAGCCATCAACGGTAAATTAGCCCGGCGGTATGCCTCGCCAAATACAGCCACTCCATTGATGGGTGGCTCGCCTTCGATCTGACCATACATGCTGGCCAAGGCCTCTTCGCACGACACCCCTACGGTTTGCGGATCGTATTGCGCTGAATTGATGTCAACAAAATGAAGTAAACCTGCCTGATTACGGTTTTGCAAAAAAAGGATTTCTGCCTGGCATAAAGGGCAAGCGCCGTCGTAAAAAAGGGTGAAGGGTTTCATCGTCCGTGAGACTGCTTGTATTGCGTGGGGCAATAGGCACGATCGACATCGGGGCTGCGTAATGCGCTGTGTTTAGTTGCGCGACCCGTCACGCGAGCACGCCACAAACGAAAAGAGCCAGACTTTAAATTAGTACGCATGAGGCGGATCACTGCAGGCTCTGCTAGGCCATAGGTACGCAAAATGGCCTCAAAAGGCGTGCGGTCCTCCCAGGCCATTTCTATGATGCGCGACACGTCTGCCGGACTCAGCTCTACTAGGGTTGGGGTGGAATGATTTAGTGATGGCATACCAAGCAAGTGTAGAGCTTATTCACTAGAATGGTGTGACCCCAATTAAAACCGGCTTTCCATGAATTTACTTGCTCAGCGCAATGCGTATATTGGTCTAGCGGCTCTTTTCGCCACAGGTCTAATCGCTTGCGATAAAAACGACTACACCACTTGGAGTTGCATTCCAGGGGTGGATGGAGCAAAAGTAAGTATGGTGCTCAGTCGCTCGCTAATGACCTTGGACCCACCGCAGGGATTGGCAATCAATCCGTCCACCAAAAGTGAATCGGATTTGCGCTTTTGCGGCAGCTTAGGCCATGACAGTTATTTTGATGTGCGCTGCCCTGCCAATACGCAAGCCGCAGTGGTTCGGTTTACGCCCGGGTCCGGAGCGCTCCGCATCGGCACACAAACGATGCAGTGCACTGTTCTTTGATCCGCCATGCCGAATAAAAATCCCCTCAGCCCAAAAAAGTTACTGCTGACAAAGTGGACTGCCGTTAACCCCATCAAAAAGCAAAAGCATTTTTTGGTAAGTAAAGTCATTCTGCCGGAATTGCCCCACGAGGCCATTCAGCACGTGGAAATTGAAGCCGTCTTTAGTAAAGAGGTGCGGCAAATTGATTGGCGTGAATTGACAGACGCCACCATCTGGAAACAAGGCTGGGTTTAAATGATGCCATCGCTACCCGAGGGCTATCGCGCCCTCATCATCGGCTCATCCGGAACGATTGGGTCGGCTTTTTTAGAGTTGCTTCAGGCTGATCCCCGTTGCAGCCAAGCGCTTGGCATTCACCGCCACTCCAGTCCAGCCATTGATTACGCAGATGAAGCATCGATTGAAATGGCTGCAGAGACCTTGGCGCCTAGCGGGCCATTTCACCTCATCATCAATGCCATTGGCGTCTTGCATACCGATACTTGGAGCCCTGAAAAAAAGGGGGCTGATTTATGTTTTGGTCAACTGGAAGCCATCTTCAAGATCAATGCCTTTGGCCCTGCCGTAACACTAGCCAAGTTCAGCAGCCTACTCGCCAAAGACAATGCCATCATGGCCGTGATCTCCGCCAAAGTGGGCAGCATTGAAGATAATCGCTTGGGCGGTTGGTATAGCTATCGTGCATCCAAAGCAGCGCTCAACATGCTACTCAAAACCGCTGCGATTGAGTTGCGACGCACACAGCCCAATACCAAAGTAATTGCACTTCATCCCGGCACCGTCAACTCACGGCTCTCCAAGCCTTTTAAGGGCGAGCAAATTGGTCGACCAGCGATCGATGCGGCGCGCGACATGCTAGCCGTACTCAATCAATTACCGCTGTCTGAATCAGGCAGCTTTTACAGTTACTCAGGGGAAAAATTGCCATGGTAATGCGAGCACGATTCCAATTCTGCCAGCGCATGATGGCGATGCTATTCATTTCGCTTTGCCTGAGTACTACTGCGCTTGCAAACTTAGCTGGTCCAATGACGGATGGCCAGCACATTCTGTTGATGCGCCATGCCGACGCCCCTGGCTTTAGCGATCCTGCAGGCTATCGCCTTGATCAATGCAGTACGCAGCGCAATTTGGGCGAGTTTGGAAAAAAACAGGCTGAGCGCACTGGGCAGTGGCTTAGCCAACAAGGCATTGATAGTGCGAAAGTCTTTAGTAGTCCCTGGTGCCGCTGTGTTGACACCGCTACCTTATTAAATAAAGGGCCGGTGCTGATCAATAAATCGCTGGGTTCTTTTTTTGAAAGCATGGGTCAATCCAATCAGCAAACCGAAGGACTGCGTCAGCTAGTACAGAAAAGCTTGAAGCAATTTCCAAAGACGCCCATCATCATGGTCAGCCACCACGTCAACATCGAGGCATTCACCGGAGTGGTGCTTGGCTCGGGTGACATGGTCCTCGTTAAAATTGGCCCCAATGGCAAGCCGATATCGCATCAGGTATTTCCTGGAATGCGCTAATCCACAGAACAGGACAGTAAGGGATTTACCGTCCCATTACCCTGCGCAATTGTTCCAAAAAGAGTTCTTCGCCGTGTTGCACGCCCTTATGCCAATCGCTTCCAGCAGAGGCATCGGCATCGTCCGTAATGTATTTGAATGAGCGCCATGGAATGGCCGCATCGTGCGCCACTGCGGCTATGGCAAAGAGCTCCATATCCACCACATCGATGGCTTGTGCAATCAACCATGGGTCAGCCTCCGTTACAAAACTATCACCAGAGCCACACACGTACTTTCCGCCCTCGGATACATAGGCATTCGGGCGCGTGGAAAAAGGCACTTCTCCGCGCGGAGCCAAGGGCTCTGCAAACACATCCCGCTGCACCACCCTACCGATGTCTAGCAAGCCACTCACTGCTGGGTTAATTCGCCCGACGGTACCGAAATTGATAATCTCCCGCGGGCTATAGGTTTGGATTGCCTTGAATGTTGCAATCGCCGCATTCACCTTACCAATCCCGGTATATACCACTGCCGTTTCTGGCGGCAGTCGCTTTGGATCGAGCTCATTCTCGAGTGCAGTGATAATGACAAAAGGATGGCGCATGATGAAATTTACCTTGGGTAGTCGCTACAGAAACGCAATCAACAAACAGCACAACTAAACTGATACACATTATGCAAATGCAATTACTCGATTATCTGCCAACCATCGCCGACTTTCCAAAGCCAGGCATTCAGTTTCGGGATATTTCGCCGTTAATCGGCGAGCCAGCTGCCTTTGCAGAAGCTATAGGGCAGATGGCTGCCATTGCTCAGCAGTTTGACTACAGCCATATCGTTGGAGTGGAATCGCGCGGATTTGTGTTTGCCTCGGCACTTGCCCTGCATACCCAAAAAAGCCTAGTGCTGGTTCGCAAACCCAATAAGCTGCCGCTGGCCAGTCACCGAGAGTCGTATGGTTTGGAATACGGGTCGGACGCGCTGGAAATCCAAAGCACCTCTTTACCCGCCGGCTCGCGTGCACTATTGATTGATGATGTATTGGCTACGGGTGGCACGCTCATCGCCGCCGCTAAGCTGATTAATCAAGTTGGGGCTAATGCGATAGCATCGATCTGCTTGCTGGAAATTGAATGCTTAGGCGGCAGGGATAAATTAGAGCGTCACGGCCTCGTTTCACATGCGGTTTTAAAGACACCGTAGTTACTATGTAGTCTGAGTCTTATCTTCCTATCGAAGTGCGGATTAAGAAAACAGTACGGCAGGACGCCAGCGCCCGATGGGCAATTCAACCCAGCGATACAGGTATCCCGCTGCGATCCAACTCAGCACCGATACAAGAACAATCAAACTCAATCCAATCGCGGGACTTTCTACATGCCATGCAACTAGCGCCGTGTTCGCCAATAGGATGAACGCAAAGTGTATTAAGAAGGCACAGTATGCGCGAGGACTAGCCCACTGCATTGCGCTGGCGAGCCACGATGGCGGATGCGGGTAGGGCCTATTGCCTGCATATAGCAATAGAAATGCAATGCCAAGCGCCAGGTAATTGCGCAGCCAGACTGAATGCAATGCAGATGCAAGAACAACGAAGGCAATCAGCAACAGTATCCTTTTTGCATCTACCGGATTAACGCCGGCCTTCATTGCATTCACACTACTCGCCCAATAGGCTAGGATGCCCAGGCCATAAGAACCGATAAAGTAGATGAAACTATTTTCATAGTCGGCATGGCGATTAAAGTACAAGAGCGATGCCGCAATCAAAATAGCCATGGCGCCGATACGCATCACCGGTCGCTGAAAAACTGCATAGACCACCGCCAGAGCTGTAAAAAGCTGCCAGTCGATCGCCACATACCAAACCCCTGCTGAGATGGACTCATACCCCATCACGCCTTGCAATAAAAAAAGATGGGCCAAAACTTGGGCAATGGTTTCGGGCTGACCAATGTACTCGTCTGCAGACCACTGGCGCGCAAGCGTTGCGCACACCATGGTGATGAGCAAGGCGACAACAAAAGGTCCCACCAATCGCAAATAGCGACGCATCGCCAGCTGCAGCACTAATCGAGCTCCGGATCCGCTTGAATGCGCATGGCTTATCACAAAGGCTTTTTCAGCAGACTGGGCCGCAAGGTAGCCCGCCATCACTAAAAACACTTGAACGGCATACCTGCCGTAATCAAACAAAACGCTACCGACATTAGGCAGCTGGTGTGATGCTGCTGCGGCCAATGGACCATAACTAACGCAGTGGTGCAAAACAATAATTTGTGCCGCCAAAACCTTTAAAACATCAATCAGCCAATATTGGGATCGTTCAGGATTCATTGGGCGGTTTTGACTTGGGCTTGCCCGAGAAGGCAGCCAGTAGTGGATTGGCCTTTACTAGTTCATCTGCCAACTGTTGTTTGGTTTTGGCCTGAGTCCCTGTTCCTGGACCCTTTACCTTTGCAGCATTTTTCATCTTGTGTGCCACAGAGAGCCCCAGATTTTTGTACAGGTCTGTTTTTTTCATGGGGGAGGTTTTCCGAGCTCACTGACTAAAAGGGATTAATTGGCGGCCAATAGTGGCACTCCACTTACTTACAAAACAAAGGGTCTTTCAATTGCATTTAAGTCCGTTCAGCCTTCATTTTATGCTGTAGGATGGTCTAAGTGACATCAAACTGCGTTTTTTGCTTGATGTCTTTTTTTGTTCTTTTTTACCGGAGTTTGATATGGCCACCAGCACTGTTCCTGCAATTCATTTACGCAATTCCGTTACGGAATGCGCCCAATCCCTAAAAAAGGAAAATGCAGGCAAGTTTTACAACTATGGCATTCGGGATTGCGCTGCATCGATCGCAGCCCTGAAGGCAAAGTAGGCTCAATAATCCTTAAATTGCAATATATATAATAAAAACAATGGGTTGGGAGCGTTTATTGCATTCAATATTTGTTAGTATTTACTTACTTTAAATTGTGACACATTTATTAAGTTAATCAGAAAGACAAATTTGAATGGTTTTAACTATCGCTCTAATACAAAAATACGATTATTTAGACCCCAAAGATCCGCATAATTTGCCTGTGGAGATCACTTCAATCCTCGATTGAATTGCATCCCCTCCATTTTGATTTAACTGAAAACAAGGAGCCCTTAAATGAGCAAAACTGTAAAAGGCACAAAGACTGAAGAGTCCTTGAAGGCCGCATTCGCTGGCGAATCCAAAGCCAATCGCCGTTATTTGTATTTCGCAAACATGGCTGACGTTGCTGGTGCAAACGACGTAGCTGCTGTTTTCCGTTCCACCGCTGAAGGTGAAACAGGTCACGCCCATGGTCACATGGAGTATTTGATTGCTGGTGGTAGCGGCGATCCAGAAACTGGCTTGCCAGCAAAGACTGTTGAAGATGCACTCAAGTCTGCTATCGCAGGCGAGACACACGAGTACACCGACATGTACCCAGGCATGGCTAAGACTGCACGCGACGAAGGCTTTGACGAAATCGCTGACTGGTTTGAGACATTGGCTAAGGCTGAGCGTAGCCACGCAAACAAGTTCACCAAGACTTTGGAAGCACACTTAGCAAACGTGTAATTGCATTTGCTGTGATTGAAAAAGGCTGCCTCGGCAGCCTTTTTCTTTTGTATTTTTAATACCGCGTTGCGAACTCGTAAGGATGCCTTGCATGGGAACAAAGGGGTCGAGTTTGTGGGATATGCGGCCACCCCAAAATAAAAATGGCCATCCGAAGATGGCCATTTTGTGATTCGAAACTGCTGAATAGAAATTAAGCCTTCTTAGCCCATGCAGAGCACCAGCCTGGGCCAGCCACTTTTTTCGCACCAAACAAGCTGCAACCGCCAACAGGGCCAGAGCCTTGATACAGAGCACAGTTCGAGCACATTTGACCAGCTGCGTACTTAGGAAACTTTGCTTTATTCGTTTTAGTAGCATCAGCTACGTAACCCAAGGCTGCTGCCTGTGGATCGGTTTCAGCAACCATGGCTTGCGCCTGAACGGTATTGCTGAGTGCAATGCTGCAAGCACCGGCAGCGGACATGATCATAAATTGGCGACGACTAGTTTTCATACATTCTCCAAAGGGTGGTACGCGTAACAATTAATAATGCAAATGATTCTGTCTAAATCATAAAACAGATGTACCTAATGCTGGAATACAGCTTTAAGTAACTGATTTATATGACTATTTGATTGAGAACCGTTCTCAATTTGAAAACAGCCCTGCTGCGCCCTTTTAGCGGCGGTCCATTAGCGCCAAAAACTCGCGGCGTAAGTTAGCGTCCTTTAAAAATGCGCCGCGCATCACGCTATTCACCATCTTCGAATCGCGATCTTTTACCCCGCGCCACTGCATGCAAAAGTGGTCTGCATCCATCACAATCGCAACCCCAACAGGGCGAATCTTTTTCTCGAGCATGTCAGCAAGGTGGACTACTGCCTCTTCCTGAATTTGGGGGCGGCACATCACCCACTCCGTAAGGCGTGAGTATTTTGATAAGCCAATCAATGCCGATTCTTTGCTTGGCAACACCCCAATCCAAACCCGGCCCATGATGGGGCAAAGGTGGTGCGAGCAGGCGCTGCGGACCGTAATCGGACCAATGATCATGAGCTCGTTGAGGTGACTGACGTTTGGGAATTTTGTGAGCGTTGGTTGCTCAACGTAGCGACCATTAAACACTTCATTGACAAACATTTTGGCAACGCGTTGACTGGTGTTGCGGGTATTGTGATCACTCTCAGTATCAATTACCAAGCTTTCTAAAACAGCTTGCATCTTCACTGCAACCTCATCGACCAAACCCTCTAAATCACCCGGCTCAATGAATTGGGAGATATTGTCGTTGGCATGAAAGCGGGCTTTCTTTGCCTGTATGCGACGACGAATAATGGTGGATAGCGGCACACCATCCTCGGCCTTGGACTGTATCGCCTTCTTTACCGTTGGCTTTGGTGCCACGACCTTCTTTGCTACCTTTAGGGGGCTACTACTCTTACGGCTACTGGTTTTGGTGGCGGGCATAGGATGTTTAGTTACGTTAATGAATTAGTGAATAGTAATCAAAAATGATCGCCTTCACAGGCCAGGGTTAAATCTGGAAAAAGATGGCGATGATTGCCGCTAGCGCTATGGTCCAAACAGCAGTACGCAATTTAGGCCAGTCAGCGACATAGCAAACAATGAAGGCGATGCGTGCTAATACGTAAATGACTGCCAATAGATCAATGCGGTCTTGCGGCGCTTGCGCGATCGCTGCTATTGCGATTGCAGCAAAAAAGAAAGGGATCGATTCAAAGGTATTGGCTTGCGCTGCATTGGCACGGGCCCGAAAGCCAGTTTGCTGAGCTAACCACTGACGCGGATTGCTGTTATCAAAATTTTTAAAGCCAGACTTCGCGATGCCTGCCGCTACGATCGGTAGCAGACCTGCAATCAACACGCATGCAAATGCAATCGTCATTCGACTTTCTCCGCGGGGTTTGTTGGTGGCGTTTTTTTCTTGCCGATGCGCGTCTCAGTGCCATTCATTAAATTGCGAATGTTGCTACGATGACGCCAGATCAGCAAAGCACAAACCACGCTGAGCGCAATCGCCATGGGCTGAAAACCAAACAAGAAAACAAAGTAAATCGGGCCAAAAACAGCAGCGGCCAAGGCAGCGAGGGAAGAGTAGCGCAAAAAGAAAGCCACAATCAACCAGGTTGCCAAAGTCGCTAGCCCCAACGTCAAATTAATTCCAAACAAAATACCGCAGGCGGTTGCAACGCCCTTGCCTCCCTTGAATCCATGAAACAAGGGATACAGATGCCCCAGAAAAACAGCAATCACCACACCGCAAAAAATCCATGCGGCTGCGCCTTGGGTCACCATTGCCTCACCCAATACCAACCGAGCAAGGATCACTGCCAGAAAGCCTTTAAGGGCATCACCCAGTAAGGTAAGCACCGCAGCGCGCTTGTTGCCTGTGCGCAGAACATTGGTTGCGCCAGGATTACCCGATCCGTACGAGTAGGGATCAGGTAAACGCATGCATTTACTCACCACGACTGCAAAGGAAATTGAGCCAATCAGGTAAGCAAAGGGAATTAGTAACCAAGTCATGACACTATCTTAATCATTATTAATAAATTACCTTAAATCTAAGCATTACTTGGTGGATCAGCAGTACTGAGAGCAACTAACCCCTAGGGTGATGGTGCTGATGAATGGATTTGAGCCGTTCTCGGGCAACGTGGGTATAAATCTGCGTAGTCGATATATCGGCATGCCCTAGCAGTAGCTGTACTACTCGAAGGTCAGCACCGTGATTCAGTAAATGCGTTGCAAAGGCATGGCGCAGGGTATGCGGTGAGAGCGCTACCGGAATTTGTGCGATGGCAGCATAGCGCTTGATTAAAGCCCAAAATGCTTGGCGAGTCAGGGCGCCACCGGTATGCCGACCAATGAATACCGCATCCGATGTTTTACCGGCTAATAAGACCGCTCGGGTTTCTCCAAGGTATTTACGCAACCATTCACCCGCTTCGCCGCCAAAGGGTACAAGGCGCTCTTTACCGCCCTTGCCATTCACGATGCGCACTACGCCTTCATTGAGGCTGATTGCCACCGTTTTTAGATTGACGATTTCAGAAACGCGTAGGCCGCTGGCGTACATCAATTCGAGCATGGTGCGATCGCGTAAACCCAAGGGAGTTTCGATGTCGGGCGCCTGTATTAAGCGCGTCACTTGGTCTTCACTGAGGGTCTTCGGAAAGCGCTGCGCCTGTTTCGCGGCGCGCAAGGTCATGCACGGATCCCGCTTTACCCACTGGTGACGCAGGGCGTGGCGATAAAACCGTTTAAACACCGTAAGGCGTCGGTTGGCTGTGGTGGCTTTATCGTCGCGACGATGCGCAATATAGGCGGTCAACTCAGTTTCGGTGGCGGCATACAAATCGATGCCGCGCTCATGCTGCAACCATTGCGCTAATAAAAGTAAATCCCGTCGATAGGCGGAGAGACTGTTCTTGGCGAGTCCATCTTCTAGCCAGCAGGCGTCGCAGAATCGCTCAATTGCTTCGGAAGAAACTGGCGATAGTGCCTGCTCCATCTGCGTTGTAGCGGCTCTAACGGTCACGCTGATAGTGACTAGTCCCTGAAGTTATCAAAACCCAAGGGCGCTTCGCTGACGTCTTTACGCAGCAAGGCCATCACTGCTTGCAGATCATCCCGCTTGCCACCGGTAACGCGTACGGCATCCCCTTGAATACTGGCTTGCACTTTGATCTTGCTGTCTTTAATGATGCGCACAATTTTTTTCGATAAATCGGAGGTCACGCCTTTTTGAATCTTCATGCTTTGCTTGCGCTTGTCGCCGCCAATGGTTTCCAGTTTGTCGTCTTTGAGGTAGCGCACGTCGACGTTACGTTTAGCCATTTTGTTAATCAGGACATCGCGTACTTGACCTAATTTAAAGTCATCGTCTGCAAATAAAATGAGCAGCTCTTCTTTGAGTTCCACCCTGGAATCCGATCCCTTAAAGTCGAAGCGGGTCGAGATCTCTTTATTGGCCTGTTCAATGGCGTTCTTTAGTTCCACCATATTTGGCTCGCACACTACGTCAAATGTTGGCATTTATTGCTCCTATTTACTCAAAATTGCTGAAGACGAATAAGATTGTGGCATGAACTCCGCCCCAAATGCGCCTTCCTCGTCCAAAACAGCCCCGCCCTCAGGGATCTCAGGGGTTCCAGAGATGCTGCCTGACTTTTCTTTAAGGGCACGAAATAGCTTTGGATTTGATGTTCTTGCTGAGCAAGCCTACTCGATTACCCACGCCGAACAAATTGGGGTAGTAATGAAAG
The DNA here is from genome assembly GCA_943371165.1 of Rhizobium sp. Q54. Classification (GTDB taxonomy): domain Bacteria; phylum Pseudomonadota; class Gammaproteobacteria; order Burkholderiales; family Burkholderiaceae; genus Polynucleobacter. The sequence goes on along the minus strand of CALRTW020000002.1, from coordinate 85,476 downwards.
CGATTGAGGCAGCAGGCCTGCCATGGCGAGTCCTGGGCGGAGGCAGCAATGTGGTCTTGCCGCCCACACTACCCGGCGTCACCTTACTAATGGATATTGCAGGGCAAGCAATCACGCAGCAAGATGAACGCGGCGCTGTGGTGTCGGTTGGGGCTGGTGTGAGCTGGCATGACTTTGTCATTTGGACGCTGGATCAAAGCCTACCTGGTCTAGAGAACCTCGCGCTGATTCCGGGCACGGTGGGCGCGGCGCCGATTCAGAACATTGGCGCCTATGGCGTTGAGGTGGGCGAATACATCCAATCGATTGAAGCCTACGATTACCGCTCCAAAACCGTGGTCAATTTGCCGGCGAGTGAATGCGCATTCACGTATCGCAATAGCATTTTTAAAGCCCATCCCAATCGCTACATCATTACGCGCGTGCATTTTTACTTGCCATCTGCGTGGAGCCCCCGTTTACGTTATGCCGATTTGGCTGCGGTATTTACAAGCGATCGCCTACCAACAGCAGAGGAAGTGATGGTTGCGGTGTGCAAGATTCGTAATCGCAAACTACCCGATCCTAAATTGATCGGCAATGCCGGCAGCTTCTTTCAAAATCCGATTGTGGAGAAAGCTCAGTACTTGGCATTGCTTGAGCAGTTTCCAGAATTGGTCTCCTACCCTGAAGGAAATGAACAGGAAGGAAAGCGCAAATTAGCCGCAGGCTGGATGATTGATTGCTGTGGCTTTAAGGGTATGCGCGCCGGCAGCGTAGGCGTTTATCAACAGCAAGCTTTAGTGCTCGTCAATCACGGCGGAGGCAGTGCCGATTCGGTCTTAGCTTTAGCAAAAACCATTCAAGATAAAGTGCAAGATACCTTTGGCGTTGCTTTGTCGATTGAACCGATCCGCTACTGAGGTTTCACCTTGGCTAGTGTGACTTCAGCACTGCCTTCTGCCAATTGAATGCGGTAATCGTGCTGAGCCAGCAGTTGATCTGGCTTACGTACTGCGCCCGCGCCCTCTTGCAAAATTACGGCATAACCGCGCTCCAAAGTACGCTGCGGACTGAGCGCCTCTAACTGCGCTGCGAGGTGCTGCTGGTGCCGCTGCCAGTATTGCGTGCGCACCATCCATGATTGACCGAGGCGCTGCCGGAGATTTTGAATCTGCTCACGCATCCGCTCGGGATTAGGTAGCGCATGGTTTAAGCGCAGTGCAAATTGATCCAGTGTCTGTGCCTCGCGCTCGAGTCGCCGCTCTACGGCTTGCGTCATGCCCTGCTTGAAACTAGCCAACTCGGCTAGCAATTGATCGCGCCGCGGCGCCGCCATCTCGGCTGCACCCGTCGGCGTTGGTGCGCGCAAGTCGGCAACAAAATCGGCAATCGTCATGTCAGTCTCGTGCCCTACGCCGCAGACGATCGGCAGCGCGGATTCTGCAATCGCGTATGCCAACTGCTCATGATTGAACGCCCACAAATCTTCGATGCTGCCGCCGCCCCGCACGAGCAGAATCACATCCACTGCCGCCTCTCGATTGGCATGCTCGAGCGCGGCGATGATATTAAGGGGTGCTTCCGGGCCTTGCACCAAGGTGGGATAAATCACAATCGGAATGTGTGGCGCTCTTCGGCTTAAGGTACTCAGCACATCTTTTAATGCCGCCGCTTGGGGTGAAGTGACGATGCCGATCGCGCGCGGGTGAGTTGGTATAGGGCGCTTTCGATCTGCTTCGAATAAGCCCTCTTTAGCCAACTTGGCCTTGAGCTTTAAAAAGGCCTCAAAGAGCCCACCCATACCAGCGCGCCGCATGATCTGGACCGTTAATTGCACATCCCCGCGCGGAACATACAAGCCAAGACTGGCCCCGACCTCCACCAAATCCCCCGATTGGGGCATAAAACCTACCTGGGCATTTTTGCCGCGGAACATGACACAGCGAATTTGCCCCTCCTCGTCTTTTAAAGAGAAGTACCAGTGCCCGCTCTCATAAGCCTTAAAGTTCGATACCTCACCGCTAACCCAGACAGAATCAAACTGGTCTTGCAAGGAGCTTGCAATGGCGCGGTTTAGATCACCTACACTCAGAATGGGGTTCGGTATTTCAGGCATTTTCTAGGGGTCGATTTTGATGAATAAATAGGGTTTTACTGGATAGGCCTAATACATATCCACAGTCTTGAATGGCATTATGGGGCTCAATTAAGAAGTAAGTGTTTGCTGACCCATAACGTCGTATAAAACTGACACTCGCACCACAAGATATTGATTCATAAGCATAATTTTTTTTATATTCGGTTCAGTTTACTGCCATTGTTTAGGGTGCTACACCACAAATCAAGGACTTACAGTGAATAGGGTCAAAAGTTTTGCACAGAGTTATCCACAGCCCACCCAAAAACCTGCCAAAGCTAAATTTTTTGAAAAATATCAAGCTTCTAGCAATCCCTGTCCATCCAGAAGCCCATTTCATTTCAGCTAAAGTACTGATCTTATGTACACCATCTTACTGTCTGCCGGTTGGCCCATTTGGCCCCTCTTAGCCCTCTCCATTTTTGGCCTGGCCATCCTGATGGAGCGAAGTTGGTACCTGCGCCAAGGGCGCATTGCACCACAGGCTGACTTGGAAGTTGCGTTTGGCCTAGCCGAAGGAATGGCAAGTGGGAAAACGGCGCCAGCCGGATTAATTCAGGATTTGCGCCAGAGCTCGGTCATCGGCACGCTCCTTGCCTCCATCCTGTCTGAAAAACAGGCAGGGCATTCAGCAGGACAGGCAATTGAAGAGCTTGCTGTGCTTGCAGATACCTCCTGGGTTAAGTTGGAGCGCTACCTCGGGGCCCTCGCTACGATTGCAACCCTTGCTCCTCTCCTCGGCTTATTTGGTACCGTGGTTGGCATGATTGAAATTTTTGGTAGTCAAGGAATAGTCACCGGCAGCGGCGGCAACCCCCAGCAGTTGGCGAACGGAATTTCGATTGCGCTCTACAACACGGCATTTGGATTACTCATTGCGATACCTGCATATGCCGGTTGGCGTGGCTTGCGAGCCATGGCCGATCAGCGGCAGCGGGAGTGTGAAGAGTTTGCACGCCAACTGTTTAAAAAACTTTACCCCGAAAATACATGAGCTGGATTACGCAACGCTTAAGCGGTCAGCGAGTCAATCTCGGCTCGCTTCGCAATGCCAATCGCTTTGCACGCGCAGAACCGGAAATCAATCTGATTGCCTTTATTGATGTGTTGCTGGTGGTATTGATTTTCCTCATGGTCTCAACCACCTTTACGCGCTACAACGAACTGGCGATTACATTGCCGACTGCAAGCGGTTCTGATGTATCGACAAAACCGCAGTCCATCACCATTACGGTGAGCCGCGATGGCCGCTACGCCCTCAACGGCAAGGTCATCGATCGGAGCCAATTGGCGGCATCGCTCGGCAAAATCGCCAATCCATCGGCACAAACGAGCCTAGAAAATAGTCCACAAATTAACATCGACGCCGATGCCAAGGCGCCCCATCAGGCCGTCATGCGTGCCCTTGAGGCCGCGCGCGACGCGAACCTGCCTAACGTTGTCTTTAGTAGTCAAGGCAGCAAATAATGCAGTCCGCTAGCCGTGCATAAAGCGCCAATCCAAGGTCGATCCGCTCCTGCCTTTTGGGAGCGACGCGGCATCATCAGTTGGCTTTTGTGGCCGCTATCCAAATTATTTGGTTTGTTTGTGGCCGGTAAAAACGCATTACATGATCTGGGCATTGGAGCTGGAAAACCGTTTTCCGTACCCGTCATTATTGTTGGCAATTTGCGCGTGGGCGGCACCGGCAAAACCCCCATCGTGATTGCACTAGCTGAGCGCCTGCGTGCCCGTGGTTTTTATCCGGGGATCATCAGCCGCGGCTATGGTGGTCGCAGTCACTCAAAACATTCGAATCCAATCGAGGTAAGCAGTAAATCAGATCCCGCCGTAGTTGGTGATGAGCCTGTGTTGATGGCTCAACGCACGCAAGATGCGGTTCCTATTTGGGTATGCCCCAAGCGACGCAAAAGCATTCGTGCGCTTCTCGATTCCAATCCCGAAGTCAATGTCATCATCAGCGACGATGGCTTACAACACCAAGGCCTGACTCGTTGGGCCGCGCGCGAAGGTGGCCGTGATATTGAAATCGTCGTGCGCGACCAGCGCGGTGAAGGCAACGGCTTTTTGCTACCGGCCGGCCCCTTGCGTGAGCCTGCCGATCGCGATCGTGACATCACCTTAATCACCGGGAGTAGTCAAGGCGCTGATAGTCCTACTGATCTTGCCGATGGCTTGCATTACATTGCCGACCGCCCTGCATTTACACTCGCGCCCACCTTAACGTTTGCTTATCCTCTGCATGAGCCCAGTCGAGCTATTTCACTTGAACTCCTATTGGCACAGAACAGTAATGCGCCAATCACTGCAATTGCTGCGATTGGTAACCCCCAGCGTTTTTTTGATGCGATCCAGTTGCTTCTTCCCCATCCAAGCGCGCCATTGAAAGGTATTGCATTACCGGATCACGGGCAGATTGATGTCGCCCTGCTCAATACGCTGGATGCAAAGTGCATCTTGATCACCGAAAAGGATGCCGTAAAATGCGCTCATATTGATGATCAGCGTATTTGGGTTGTGCCGATGCAACTCACCCTACCGAATGCGCTGATGGATTGGATTGAGTCGATCCTCCAAAGACCGGATCCACATGTAACGCGCAGCGAGCCCCAAAGGAAAAAAGATGGATAAGCGTTTACTCAGTATTTTGGTTTGCCCTTTGTGTAAAAGTGGCTTGCACTTTAATGAGCAGCATCACGAGTTGATCTGCCGCATTGATAAGCTTGCGTATCCGATTCGGGATGGCATTCCGGTGATGCTGGTGGATGAAGCGCGCACCTTAACGCCTGAAGAAATGCAAGCTTTGTAAGTCAATCGATTGTGAACACACCCTCCCTCCCCGAATTTAGCGTTGTCATTCCAGCGCGCTTAGGATCCACTCGCCTTCCACGCAAACCCCTGGCGGATATTGCAGGTAAGCCCATGGTGGTTCGCGTTGCCGAGCAGGCAAAACGTTCTGGCGCACAGAGTGTGATTGTGGCAACCGATTCGGGAGAAATTCAGGCGGTATGCGATGCCCACCGAATCGAGTGCCTTCTCACGCAAGCCGATCACCCCACCGGTACCGATCGCATTGCTGAAGTAGCGCAGTTATTGAAGTTACCTGCTGATGCCTTAATTGTGAATGTGCAAGGCGATGAACCGTTGATTCCGCCAGAACTCATTGATCAGGTTGCACTGGCATTGGCGGCACACTCGCAATGCGCAATCGCCACGGTAGCAACACCAATCACTGATCCTGCAGAAATCACTAATCCCAATGTGGTGAAGGTGGTTCTCAATCGCCTAAATGAAGCCATGTACTTTTCGCGCTCCGCTATTCCGTTTGAACGCGATGCAGCAATAACAAAACCCCCATACCTGCGGCATTTAGGGATTTACGCCTACCGAGCCAGTTTTTTGGGTGCCTATGTGCGCCTCGACCCAGCGCCGCCGGAGCAGGCAGAATCCCTCGAGCAGCTACGCGCCTTATGGCATGGCTACCGCATTCAGGTTCACATTACGGCGGATGTGCCTCCGCCCGGAGTCGATACCGAGGCCGATTTGGAGCGCGTACGGCTGGCTTTTGCATCTCGGGGATAATCCTAGGAAAGTTCCGGTCAATAGGCTTACAAAATACGGGACAATGACGAATTGAGGGGAGAACAACAATGCGGTTAATCCTACTGGGCGCCCCAGGCGCTGGCAAAGGAACACAAGCTCAGTTTATTTGTGAGAAGTTTGGTATTCCGCAAATTTCCACAGGCGATATGTTGCGCGCTGCTGTGAAAGCAGGCACGCCCCTTGGCGTTGCCGCAAAAAAGATTATGGATGCGGGCGGCCTCGTTTCTGATGACATCATTATTGGTTTAGTCAAAGACCGTCTCAAAGAATCAGACTGCAACCACGGCTATTTGTTTGATGGCTTTCCGCGCACCATTCCCCAAGCACAAGCCATGAAAGATGCGGCTGTGCCAATCGACTTTGTGCTTGAAATCGATGTCCCCTTTGATGCCATCATTGATCGCATGAGTGGTCGTCGTGTTCATCCTGCCTCAGGCCGCAGTTACCACATCAAATTTAATCCGCCTAAAGTAGAAGGCAAGGACGATGTCACGGGCGAGCCATTGATTCAGCGCGATGACGACAAAGAAGAAACCGTGCGCAAGCGCCTGCAGGTCTACACCGATCAAACGCGCCCGTTGGTGGAATACTACTCCAGCTGGGCTGCTAGCGGTGATTCTGCGAAGGTGAAGGCGCCTGCTTATCGCAAGGTCAGCGGCACAGGCACTGTGGACGACATTACGAATTCGATCTTTGCAGTATTGAAGTAAATATAAAAAAATTTATAAAAGCTTTATATGTGTCGCAAACAATAGCCGTTCTATCGAATCAACTTATTGCACGCACAAGTGCATTCTCTAAAATGGAGGGTTGATTCTTAGAAAGGTTTATATGCCAACAATCAGCAGTTTTTATGGCATCCTCATTCGAATGTTTTTCAATGATCACGCGCCTCCTCATTTTCATGCTGAATACGGTGAATACAAGGCCATAATCGATATTAAGACCCTATCCATTTTGAGTGGCGCACTTCCTAGACGGGCTCACGATTTGGTGTTAGATTGGGCCCATAATCATCAACTTGAGTTACTAGAAGATTGGGATCTATGTATGTCTAAACAGCAGCCAAAATACATAGAACCACTAAAGTGAGATTGCTATGGATTGGGATGTAAATCAGGTTAAAGTTGTCGGCCCTCTGCAGTTAGAGGTAGTCTTTGCCGACGGCACCCGCGGTCGTGTGGTGTTTGAACCAACCTACCTGACTGGCGTTTTTACTTCGCTTCAAAATCCAAACTTCTTTAACCAAGTCAGAATTAATGGTGGTGCAGTCAGTTGGCCTGGCGATATTGATTTAGCTCCAGATGCCATGCACGAGGCAATTCGCAAATCCGGGGAATGGGTGCTGCGCTAATGTATCGCCCAGCTTTTCCCTACTTCAATTCTTTCAGCGCACTCTCAAACGACTCGATGTCGGCAAAGCTGCGGTATACCGACGCAAATCGAATGTAAGCCACTTTATCCAGGCGCTTAAGCTCACGCATCACGAGCTCGCCAACGCGGTCGCTGGCAATTTCTTTCTCGCCCGTTGCCACCAGCTTTTCTTCAATACTAGCAATCGCTTCATCCACTAAATCAGACGATACCGGGCGTTTACGCAGCGCTAGCTTGATCGAGCTGGCCAACTTTTCATGGCTGTAATCAACGCGGCTGCCATTCTTTTTGACGATCGCCGGAAAGGTTAGCTCGGCGCGTTCATAGGTTGTAAAGCGTTTGTCACAGCTGGTGCAGCGGCGGCGGCGGCGCGTGGTATCGCCCTCGTCCGACACCCGGGTATCCATGACCTGGGTGTCTTCACCATGACAAAAAGGGCAGCGCACGAATTAGTTTCCGTAAACCGGGAAGCGCTTCGTTAGAGCATGAACTTGGGCTTTGACTTTCTCAATATTCGCTGCGTCATTTGGGTTATCCAGCACATCAGCAATAAAGTGACCCACCTGAATCGATTCGGCTTCTTTAAAGCCGCGGGTGGTCATTGCTGGCGAACCCAAACGAATACCACTCGTCACCATCGGTTTTTGCGGATCATTGGGGATACCGTTTTTATTACACGTAATGTGCGCATCACCCAATACTTTTTCTGCTTCTTTGCCTGTCATGTTTTTGCTACGCAAATCAACCAGCATAACGTGCGACTCAGTGCGACCTGAAACAATCCGCAAGCCCCGCTCAATCAACGTATTGGCCAAGGCCTGCGCATTGGCAATCACCTGCTTTTGATAATCTTTAAAGCCAGGCTCTAAGGCTTCTTTAAACGCAGTTGCTTTAGCAGCAATCACATGCATCAATGGGCCGCCCTGCAAGCCTGGGAAGACTGCCGAGTTAATGGCCTTCTCATGCTCGGCTTTCATCAAAATGATGCCGCCACGGGGGCCACGCAAACTCTTGTGGGTGGTTGAGGTGACGATGTCAGCATGGGGCACTGGATTGGGGTAGACGCCGGCAGCAATTAAGCCCGAGTAGTGGGCCATATCCACCATAAAGATGGCGCCGACTTCTTTTGCCACTTTGGCAAAGCGTTCAAAGTCGATGTGAAGCGAATACGCCGATGCGCCGGCAATGATTAACTTTGGCTTGTGCTCGCGTGCCAAACGCTCCATTTGCTCGTAATCAATGGCTTCGTTTTGATCAAGGCCATAGGAAATGGGATTAAACCACTTACCGCTCAGGTTCAGTGCCATGCCGTGGGTGAGGTGACCACCTTCGGCCAAACTCATTCCCATGAAGGTGTCGCCTGGCTTTAAGAAGGCCAAGAAAACAGCTTGGTTGGCTGAGGCGCCGCAATGGGGCTGTACGTTCGCTGCTTCCGCCCCAAACAAGGCTTTTACGCGATCAATCGCCAGTTGCTCTGCAACGTCCACAAACTCGCAGCCACCGTAATAGCGCTTGCCTGGATAGCCCTCAGCGTACTTATTGGTCAACTGGGACCCCTGCGCCTGCATTACGGCGGGCGAAGTGTAATTCTCAGAAGCAATCAGCTCAATGTGGTCTTCTTGGCGGCGATTTTCATTCTCAATTGCGGCCCAGAGTTCGGAATCGGTCTTGGCAAGGGTGTTTTGGCGGTCAAACATAGCGATAATCCTGATTTAGTTGGATTGGTTAGATAAAATCAACCTACATAATACAAAACACCTATGAACCCGACCGAAGACCTCTCCTTTTTATCCCTTATTCTCAATGCCAGTTTGATCGTCCAACTGGTCATGCTGATCCTTATCACCATGTCGATTGCATCCTGGACCGTGATTTTTAAGAAAGGGTCGACCCTCCGGGGCGTGAAGCGCGATACGGAACGCTTTGAGCGTGACTTTTGGTCTGGTGGCGACCTCAATACCCTACTGGAGGCTGCGCAGCGCAATAACCGTAGCTCCGCCGTAATGGAGCGTATTTTTGCGGGTGGCATGCTGGAGTTCTCCAAAGCGCGTGAAATCGATGCAGCACGCCGCGCCATGAAAGCCAACTACCAACGCGAGATGGATCTCCTAGAGGCCAATCTCCCCTTTCTGGCTTCCGTAGGCTCAGTTTCCCCATACATCGGCTTATTTGGCACTGTTTGGGGCATCATGCACGCATTTAAGGGTTTGGCCAACGTGCAAAACGCCACCCTCGCTGCGGTTGCGCCGGGCATTGCAGAAGCCCTAGTCGCTACCGCCATTGGTTTATTTGCGGCGATTCCGGCGGTCGTTGCGTACAACAGTAATGCAACAGAGATCGATCGTTTAGCGATTCGGTTTGAAACCTTCATGGAAGAGTTCACCAACATCCTGCAGCGCCAAGCTGCCCATCGTTAATCTATTGCTTTGAGGAATAACTAAGCGAATGGCTCAATCCAGTCGATCTTCCTTCCGATCGAATCGCCGCCGCGCGATGTCGGACATCAACGTCGTTCCTTATATCGACGTGATGTTGGTTTTGCTCATTATCTTTATGGCGACTGCAGCATCCGTTAATCCAGGAATCGTCAATTTGCCGACCGTTGGCGGCGCAAAGACACAGACACTACCTCCCATCTTTTTATCGGTGGATGCCAATGAAAATATTACGGTGAAGCGCGAAGGTGAATCATCGCAAACGCTCAGTCGTTTGGAGCTCGGCGCCTTTGCGCGTACCCAAGCAGAAAAATCCGCTGATCAACCCGTTGTATTGGCGGCTGATAAATCCGTTAAGTACGAAGTGGTGATGGATGTCATGGCCAAGCTCAAAGAGAATGGCGTTAAGCGGGTTGGCCTTGCCGTTAAAAGCCAGTAATTTCATGGACGCGTCTTCCAGCGCATGCTGACCCCATGAATACCGCACAACAATGGCCCTCGCCCTTTTCACGGGCACAACCCATCAAAAACGAAAGTAACGCACGCGCTTTCTCGTATTCGATGGTGGCGCACTTGGCGCTGATTGCAATGTTCACGATTGGCATTAACTGGCGTACCAGCGCCCCAGGCGGTGTAGAGGTCGAACTATGGGATTCCACTCCCGTAGTCGAGCGTACTGAAACCCCACCGCCAGCACCGATGAAAGAAGAAGCGGCGGATATTGCGGTCAAGAAAAAACCGGTGGAAAAAGAGCCGCCCAAAAAAGAGGTGGTGAAAGAAGTTCCTAAGCCAGCCAAAGTCACTCCGCCTAAAGAAAAAGCCAAAGAGCCAGAGAAGCCCAAAAAAGCAGAAGAAGAAAAAGCGTTAACGCCAGCTCAAATTAAAGCCAACGCTGCTGCTGAAAAAGCCCGCGCTGATCAACTAGCGAGACTACGTGCAGCCGCAGGCGCTGAGGGCGGCAGCGGCGGTCAAGTAGGTAGTAGTGTGGGTGGCGGAGGCAATGCGCCGCCAGCATACGCCGATAAAGTGCGGCGCAAAATCAAGCCGCTCATTGTCTTTAACCCCGAATCAATTACGGGCAATCCAGCCGTGGTGGTCTTGGTCGATCTTGCGCCCGACGGTGCGATCTTGAAGCGCGGCGTACTTACGTCCAGCGGGATTCAGAGCTGGGACCAAGCAGTTCTGCAAGCGCTGGATCGTGCAGAAACATTTCCGAAAGACGACAATGGGGTAATTCCAATGCGTCAAATGAAACTCACCTTTAAACCCAAGGATTAATGCCATGCGGACATCCCTATTGCGACTCCTGCGCCCCCTGATTGCCTTGCTGGCGACCATCGGCTTTATTAGCCCAGCGACAGCACAAATGAATATTGAAATCACCGGCGTGGGCCAATCGCTTTACCCCATTGCAGTGATGCGCTTTCAAGACGAAGGAAAACTGCCCGTCAGTGTGTCGGAGATCATTCGTCAAAACTTAGCGCGCAGCGGCTACTTTAAAAACACCGAGAGTGGTAATGCCAGCGAGAGTGATGAAGGTACTCCAAATTACAAGGCATGGTCAGCACGCGGTGCTGATGCTTTGGTTGTGGGCTCAGTAAAGCAAACCGGTCCCACCCAGTTTGAAATCCGCTATAAGCTGTTTGATATTCGCAAGCAGCAGAGTTTGGATGGCCTCTTGATCACGGCCAGTAGCGACAATCTGCGCCAAGCTGCGCACAAGATTTCCGATGACATCATCTTTAAGCTGCTCGGTGAGCGCGGCATCTTCTCAACACGCCTCTCTTACGTGATTAAAGATGGCAACCGCTACCGCCTCGTGATATCGGATGCGGATGGTCAGAACATTCGCAATGCCCTCAATAGTGCTGAACCCATTATTTCCCCGTCCTGGTCTCCCGATGGCAAAAAAGTAGCGTACGTTTCCTTTGAAGATCGCAAACCGGTTATTTATGTGCATGAGCTGGCAACGGGTCGTCGCGTTTCCCTCTCCAATCAAAAAGGCAATAACAGTGCGCCAGCATGGTCACCTAATGGCCAGACCGTTGCACTGGCTTTGTCGCGCGATGGCAATACGCAAATTTATTCCATGAATGCCGATGGCAGCAATTTACGTCGCCTCACCCAGGGCAATACGATCGATACCGAGCCACAGTATTCCCCCGATGGTCGCTCGATTTATTTCACCAGTGACCGTGGCGGCAACCCGCAAATCTACCGCATGAGCGCCGATGGTGAGCGTGTGGAAGGCGCCAAGCGGGTAACCTTTAAACAATCGTTTGCAACCTCGCCCCGAATATCGCCAGACGGCAGGCTGATGGCCTACATCGCCAATGTGGGTGGTGGCTTTCGGGTGCATACCCTCAATTTAGCAACCAGTGAGGTCCGCGCCCTAACCGATACCACCCATGATGAGTCCCCCTCCTTTGCTGCCAATGGCCGCTACATCTTGTATTCCACCCGGGTCGGCGGCAAGCGGGTGCTGGCAGCAGTTTCAGTCGACGGCCAATCGAAACAAGTACTGAGTATTCCAGGATCGGATGTCCGGCAGCCCTCCTGGGGGCCCTTCATGGATTAGTAGCCCCTTTCTAATTCAGGGACGAGAAGGCATAATAGAATCATAGCGGCACTGTGATAACTGCCTACTACCCATACTGAAAAGGACTACAACCATGATTTCCCTTGCTCGGCGCTCTGCTGGATTCGCCATCCTAGGATTCGTTGCTCTTTTAACAGCATGCTCTTCTGGCGTGAAATTGGATGACGTCAATAGTGCTAGCGGTGGAGCTGGCGCATTTGGTTCGCAACCTTGGAATGATCCAAAAAGCCCTCTGTTTGAGCGTAGCGTGTACTTTGGTTTTGATGAGTTCACTGTCGATGGCAAATACCAAAAAATGCTGTCCGCCCACGCGAGCTTTCTGAAACAAAATACAGAGCAAAAAATCATCATTCAAGGCAATACCGATGATCGTGGCACAACCGAGTACAACTTGGCACTGGGCCAACGCCGCTCTGATGCGGTCCGCAAGTCGCTGGCTTTAATGGGCGTCTCCGATGCACAAATGGAAGCCGTTAGTTTTGGTAAAGAAAAACCCAAAGCAGAAGGCAGTACAGATGCGGCTTATGCAGAAAATCGCCGCGCTGACATCGTTTACGTTCCTAAGTAATTTGGAATTGCCACAATGACATGGCATGTCACCTTAACAAGGGCGCTAGCAACTGGCGCCCTTGCCGTTTTTTTTATTCTGCCCACGCCTGCATCAGCAATTCTTTCGGATGACGAGGCACGCAAAGCCATTTTGGATTTGCGCAAAACCTTGGCGAGTACGCAGTTAGAACTGCAAGGCCAAATTGAACGCCTGAAGTCAGAGAATTCCCAATTGCGCGGTCAGATTGAGGCCCTTCAACGGCAGAGCGAAGAGCTGATTGCAAGCCAAAAAACCAACTACCAAGATTTAGACAACCGCCTCAGTAGGTTTGAGCCTCGCACCCTTGAAATTGAAGGCGTCACTGGCACGATTCAGCCGGGAGAAAAAGCGGCGTACGACGAAGCTTTGGCCGCCTTCCAGGCGGGGCAACTAAAGAAGGCGGATACAGGCTTTTCAGGTTTTGTACGTAAATACAATGCCAGCCCCTACTTGCCCTTAGCACTCTACTGGTTGGGCAACACGAAATACGCCCTCAAAGAATATCCCGGCGCCATCTCCCAATTGCAGGCCCTTATTAAGGCCTACCCCAAGCACCCTCGCATTCCAGCGGCGATGTTAACGCTCGGCAATTGCCAGCTGGAGAGCGGCAATAAGACAGCTGCGCGCAAAACGTATGGCGATTTGATTGCAAACTATCCCGACTCTGAAGTGGCGGCAGAAGCGCGCCAAATGCTGCCACGCACGAAGTAAGTAGCGTCTTTATTTTTGAATTGCTGCATAAATAGCATGAGTCCACTCTCAGCATTTTCGACAATTGCGCCACGCACTGCTGGCGCCCCTGCAGTCATTTTGTTCTCGGGCGGGCTGGATTCAACCACGATCTTGGCTTTAGCCAAGCACTTGGGTTACGCGCCCTATGTACTCTCGATTCGGTATGGTCAACGCCACTCCTCGGAACTCATTGCAGCAGAACAGATTGCCAAATCCATTGGTGTTGTGCGGCATGAGGTAATTGATCTGGCGCTCACCCGTTTTGGTGGCTCTGCTTTAACGGACTCCAATCTAGCGGTACCGACAACATCGAACGCCATCGTCAATCCAGACTCCGATATTCCAATTACCTATGTCCCGGCCCGCAACACCATCATGCTCTCGCTCGCATTAGGCTGGGCTGAGGCTTTAGGTGGTTGTGATATTTTTTATGGCGCAAATAGCGTTGATTACTCAGGCTATCCTGACTGTCGCCCCGAGTACGTCGCCTCCTTTGAGCGCATGGCAAACCTCGCTACCAAGGCAGGGGTTGAAGCGCATAACGATGCGGCGCGCTTTCGGGTACACGCCCCGATCATCGCCATGAGCAAAGCAGAAATTATTCACTTGGGTATTTCGCTCGGGCTTGATTACGGGCAAACCGTGTCCTGCTATCAGGCAGACGCATTAGGGCACGCCTGTGGCGAATGCGAATCCTGCAAGTTGCGTCAAGCCGGTTTTATGCAGGCTGGTGTTGCTGATCCAACACACTACCGTCAATCTTCATAAGCCAATTACTAGCGCCGCTGTGGGCAGGCCCACTAATACAGCTATTAGGCTTTGAAATCCATCAAGCGTGCTACATAGCGTGCAATCAGATCCACTTCCAAGTTCACTGCGTCACCGGCCTTGAGCTGGCCTAATGTTGTGTGTTGCATGGTGTGCGGGATGATATTGATTTCGATGGTGCAGCCACCTGCATTGGTTTTGTTTGTAGCATTCACAGTGAGCGAAACCCCATTCACCACAATCGATCCTTTGTAGGCTACAAAAGGGGCAATCTCTGCTGGCGCTTGGATCACTAAATGCCATGAGCCGTCAGGGGACTGATCGACTGCTGCAAAACGCTCTACGCGCCCAATGCCATCGACATGGCCGCTCACCAAATGCCCACCAAGGCGATCAGAGAGGCGCAGTGCTTTCTCTAAGTTCACCGGGGCCTGTAAATCCAGTCCAATCGTCTTGTTTAAAGACTCACGCGAGATATCCAAGGTAAATTGATTACCCTGGATTTGGGTCGCTGTCATGCAGGCGCCCTGGATTGCAATGCTATCGCCCACTGCAACATCATCGAGATAGCCAGCAGGGGTCTCAATCGTCAGGCGCATGCCATCACCAAAGGCAGATGCTGTTGTAATGCGGCCAACTGCAGTAATGATTCCAGTAAACATATCGGTGCTTTATCAGTAGGTGGTTTTTATAGGGGTGTTATTTACTTGCATTGTCTATTTATGTTGCAGCCTTAGTGCCGCACAAAGCGCAAGCGAATATCCGGATCGAATGCAGCGTAGTCAATCCGCTTCCAATCGGTACGCTGCGTTAATGATGTCAGCTCTGGCAAATTGGCGATGCCAAGACCCGAGCCCAATAAGGTGGGGGCTAAATAAATGAGCAGCTCATCGACACAGCCTTCGCGTAACAAAGAGCCGTTCAATTTATAGCCCGCCTCCACATGAATCTCATTCATCTCACATTCGGTCGCAAGGTAGCGCATGAGTGCGGGCAGGTCGACCTTGCCCATGCTGTTGGGCATGGAAATGACCTCAACGCCCTGAGCCTGCAATTGCGCCTGCTTTGCTAATTGCGCATCGCTGGTGATTTCACCGCACACCACCATCGCTCCGCCGTCTTTGCCAGAGGTAGGCCCATTTGCAAATGGCTTCAGTACAGCTGCAGTGAGCGGAATATCGAGTTTGGAATCAATGATGATGCGCTTGGGTTGGCGCAAGGTATCAACGGCCCGGACAGTCAGACTAGGATCATCTTCCTTAACGGTTCCAACGCCAGTCAGAATGGCGCAGGCTTGGGCTCGCCAGTGGTGGCCATCATCACGGGCAGCGGCGCCGGTAATCCATTGGCTTTGGCCATTGGGCAAGGCCGTTTTTCCGTCAAGGCTGGCAGCGACCTTGAGTCGTACCCAAGGCAATTGCCGTGTCATGCGTGATATGAAGCCGGGATTGAGGGCGACTGCCTCCTCTTGCAAGAGAC
The DNA here is from genome assembly GCA_943371165.1 of Rhizobium sp. Q54. Classification (GTDB taxonomy): domain Bacteria; phylum Pseudomonadota; class Gammaproteobacteria; order Burkholderiales; family Burkholderiaceae; genus Polynucleobacter. Next base: position 69,778 of record CALRTW020000002.1, on the reverse strand, counting down.
CGCACTCCACCTGAATGCCCGCTGCAACCATCTGCTGGATGCCTTTACCGCCGACCAAGGGATTGGGATCTTGCATGGCAATCACCACGCGTGCTGGCTTGGCGGCAATGATGGCCTGCGTACACGGCGGCGTTCTACCGTGATGACAGCAGGGCTCCAGGCTAACGTAGATGGTTGAGCTACTGAGGTCGGCACTGTGCTTGCGGGCATCGGCAATAGCCTCGATTTCAGCATGGGCACAGCCCGCTTGCTGGGTAAAGCCAGTACCGATGACGCGATCTGCTTGCACGATCACGCAGCCAACCCGAGGGTTGGGATTGGACAGGTAAAGAGACTGTCGCGCCGCGGCCAAGGCCAAGCGCATAAAGTCGGTATCGTCTTTGGTGAACATACCCCTATTAAAACCGATTTATCGGCAAGCCCTGCGATCTTGGGCTGGATCACATAGTCGCCAACGTCCACCACTACTCAAAATGGCATGGCGCTCAATCCCGCGAGCAGACTGATGCCGAAACACCATTCGGTTCGCCACAAAACCGCCAGACTGGCTTTTTGCCGATCCAAACACATCAAAGCCAATCCGCTTGTGTTGGCCATTTGGTCCTCCAAAGCCTGAGCTCCGTTCGTCAATCTCAACCGGGGCGATATCGCCCTGACTTAACAATACCTGCTGCATTGAAGTTGCGGTATGCGACTGCGTTTCGTTTTGAACCACCCGCCAACCCCGCGACCACTGATGCTCAACCGGCACAATTTGCACAACAAGTCCGTCACCAAATAAAGCAGCTTGGCGAGCAAATTGCGCATGCTGAATAAATCGCCGTGCTAGGTTTTCAACTTCGCGCTGCGCCAATTGCTGTTGCAGGAGTGGCGCCCCCATACTGGCCATAATCGCCACGATGGCGACGACCGCCATCATTTCTAGCAAGGTATGGCCGTTCGCGGACTCATCCTTCGTCGGTTTAATCGTATAGCGCATTACGGCAGCTGAGGTCTTGTCGACTGCGTTGCCGACCACAGTACCCGCCAATTTAGGCGCCGTATTGAATGGTCTCGCTTATCGCGATAGACCATTATCTCTAGCGTGGTTTGTTTAGTAGGGCTGGGCTTAGATGGTGCAAGCTGTTTTGATGTGCCGGTTCCAAGCGCTCGGATGCGAATGATCTCACCACTTGCATTGGCATCCACTACGGTGATGTCGCATGTCGCGGTGCTGTCGCCCTCACTCAAGACAGTCAGTGCTATTGCATTACTCAATTGCGCCTCGCAGCGATCGAGTTGCTTCTCTGCTGCCACAAAGGCTGTGTGTGCTTCTTGCTCGATGGCGAGTAATCGAATTTGCAAAGCAGTACTGTGCTCTAGGTTCATCACCAAAGTAGTAACGATCGCAATGATGCTGAGAATCCAAGCGATGATCATGGCGCGTTGCGAAGGGCTACAAAGCGACTGAACTCACGCTCCACCAGTGTGGTCTTGAGCACAATTTGCACGCCACTGCGGGCTGTAGATGGCAATTGACCTTGGACTGCTTTGTGCTCCACCCATTGAAAGCGGAGCGAGTCTATATGGTTCATCAAGCTGGTGTTTTGCAAGCGGCCCTGGCGATCAAGCGAGGTGCACATCAGCGATCCCGTATGGTGACCTGCTGCCTTTTGTACAAAAAAGCCTTGGTGCCGCATGCCCTTTTTGGTTCTAGCTTGGGTTTTTCCGTGATGGATTTGTTCCACCCGATTGCCGAGGCAATCCCCTTCCGCGTTATCCGCCGGCTCGCTCTTCACCCACAATAAATCCGAATCATTCCAACCGCTGCGATGCTCAAGGCCAATGTAATCTACTTTTGCTATGCGCTGGCCTTGACGGTAATCTGCTAGCGAGCTAATTTTGCGGTAACCCGCCATACGAATCGCGCGTGCCATGAGCTCAAGCACCCGAATCGCATCTTGTTCCGCTAGCCAGGCTTGTTCAAGTTGGGTTTGTTTGCGCACCAGCACTGCACTGGACTGCATCACTGGGGCAAGCACGGCAATACCCAGACCCATACTGACCAAACATCCCAAAAGAGTCATGGCGAGCCACGCTCGTGCTCATCCTGCGCTCGATTAAGCTGGCTACGCTGCGCCTCGATTTGCCCGTAGTGCAACAGTGCCCGCTGATATGCCTCGACCACACCGATGTAAGCGCCTGCGATCAAGGCCATGGCCACTACCACCTCAATCACCCCAAACCCCCTATCGCCAGCAAGGTAGGCTTTACAGGACTTCCGCATGGATGGACGCAATCGGCTTGCTTGTGGGTTTTGCATGCACCCATATTGCGAGGGATAGGGGCTGATTTCTATCAGGCAATACGGCTTTTCTTAGGCAAAAGTGCTGCGGACCTACCGCTTTTGCCCCCTGCGCTTAAAATAGCGGCTTATGCCTACAACCTCATCCGCTAATTCTGCTGTGCCGCAAGGCAGCCTCTCATCGACCCTCGAGATCATTGCTGAAATGCAAGCAGGTCGCATGATCATTTTGGTTGACGAAGAAGATCGTGAAAACGAAGGCGATTTGGTTTTGGCTGCGGATCACGTCACGCCAGAGGCCATTAACTTTATGGCCAAGCATGGTCGCGGCTTAATCTGCTTAACCTTGACACGCGAACGCTGCCAGCAATTGAACTTACCGCTGATGGTGCGCGACAACGGCACGTCGATGGGCACGAACTTTACGGTCTCGATTGAAGCGGCCAGCGGCGTGACCACAGGCATTTCAGCAGCAGACCGCGCACATACGATTCAGACAGCGGTAGCTCCCTATGCAAAGCCGAATGATCTGGTTCAACCTGGCCATGTATTTCCACTGATGGCACAACCGGGCGGTGTGTTAATTCGGTCTGGCCATACGGAGGCAGGTTGCGATCTTGCGGCACTAGCCCACTGCTCACCTACCGCCGTCATTTGCGAGATCATGAAAGACGATGGCAGCATGGCAAGGCTGCCCGACTTATTGGAGTTTGCTAAAGAACATCAATTGAAGATTGGTAGCATTGCCGACCTTATTCAGTACCGCAGTCAAAACGAGAGTATCGTCGTGCGCGAAGGCGAACGTACCTTCTCAACCCCTTGGGGCGACTTTCAGGGGATTGTGTACCGCGATACCCCCAGCTCCTGCGTCCATCTGGCCCTCGTCAAGGGCAAGCCAATGGAGAACATCGAGACCTTGGTGCGCGTGCATGAGCCTGCAACGGTGCTGGATTTTTTAGACAGCAAAGAAAGTACCCACTCCTGGCCTTTAGCCCATGCTCTGCAAAAAATTGCAGCTGCTCCAGTAGGGGTTGCAGTCCTCCTGAATATTGCGGGCGTTGCCGCACCATCCGAGGCCAATTGGTTATCGCAATTCCATAAACTCAATAAGAGTGTTTCGCCCAGCGAGAATAAAACCGTTGGCCACAAAACCGATTTTCGGAGTTACGGTATTGGCGCGCAAATCCTGAAGGACTTGCATGTGGGTAAGATGCGCTTACTAGCAAAGCCCACTCCCGTACCGAGTCTCTCCGGTTACAAACTGGAAATCACCGGGCATATCCCGTTTGAGTCGGCTTAAATTCACTGTCGTTTAGATAGATCCCAAACGTCCTTTTTACTTCCAACCAATCGGAACTTTTATGACCAGCCTCACTTCCACTCCTGCTATGGACGATGACTTTGAAGCCCGCGGTGTCGGCATTTTAGAAGCCGATCTCAATGGGCAAGATATGCGCATTGGCATTGTGCAGGCGCGCTTTAATGAAGACCATTGCAACGCCTTAAGCGAAGCCTGTATCGCCGAGTTAATTCACCTGGGCGTGGCACAAGATGACATTCGGCTAGTAACCGTTCCTGGTGCACTCGAAATTCCGTTTGCACTCCAAAAGCTCGCCGAGACAGGCGAGTTTGATGGCCTCGTTGCTTTGGGCGCGGTCATTCGCGGTGAGACCTACCATTTTGAGCTGGTCTCCAATGAATCCGCTTCTGGCATTACGCGCGTGGGCCTTGAGTCTGGCTTGCCGATTGCCAACGGGGTATTAACCTGCGATACCGATGAGCAGGCCGATGAGCGTGTTCACGTTAAGGGCGCTGACTGCGCACGTGCCGTCGTTGAGATGGCCAACCTTGCCTTGGCACTCACCCCAGACCTCGATATTGAAATCAACAATGCCGAATAAATCCCAACAACCTTCCGACGATGGCGCTTCCAAAGCCGCAGCGCCGAAGCGTTCCCTAACGCCCCGCCGCCGCGCCCGCGAATACGCACTGCAAGGCGTCTATCAGTGGCTGGTGATGCGCCGTGCTGGCAGCCTAGGCAATGCCGCGGCGATTAGTAAACAGTTGGCTGAGGATCCTGCTTTTGCTCGCTGCAAGCTGGATTTGTTTGAAGGTTTGTTTAATGGCGTCCTCGACAACGCCGATCAACTGGACAGTGTGATTGCACCCGCCCTAGATCGTCCCGCAAATGAATTGTCACCAGTAGAGCATGCCGCTTTACTCATCGGCGCGTATGAACTCGCCATGGATCTTTCGGTGCCCTATAAAGTTGCCATTAATGAAGCGGTGGAGTTAGCCAAAACCTTTGGCGGCACGGATGGCCATAAATACGTCAATGGGGTACTTGATTTACTGGCGCAGTCCCTCAGAACAGCCGAGACACAAGCGGGCTAGCTATATCGCCTAGCCCTGCTTTCACTTACGCGTTGGAGTTACCTAAAGCCCTTGGAGCTCGGTTGCGCGCTACCTCGTTCAACTCTTCGCGCTCTGCAATCACTTTATAGGTGTAGCTATTGGGGCCACCACTGGCATTGGGGGCGCCAAGGTAGCTGCGCAAACCAGCCTCCAATGAACCGGCCTTGGCGATGCATGCCTTGAGTATCAATGCGCCTACCCGAATGTTTGCTTCGGGTACAAATGCGGCTACTGTACCGCCGTAGGGCTCAAATTTTTCTGTATGCACGCGGGTCAGTACTTGCATTAAGCCCTGCGCTCCTGCATGACTTTGGGCATTGGGATTAAAGCTGGATTCGGTAGCCATAATCGCCAGCAGCAATACGGGATCTAAGTTGACCTCATTGGCCACTTCGATGGCATGACTCACATAGCGCAGGCTCTCGGCCGTACTAATCCGGTACTTCGTCGCCAGGTGGTTGGCTACCGCGCGGCGCTCTTTATCGCCCTTTAAATTCTGGGTATCGAGCGCTGCTTGATCAATCTTGCTGGCGGGGATTGCGGCGGCGGCGTTGGCAATCGACGGAAATGCAGCTGGAGTTTCGGTATTGGCAAACTCCAATTGGGCATAAGCCAAGAGCAATTGACGTGCCTCGCTAGGAACCAAGATGCGCGCAAACTCAAAGGCGCCGGCGTTGGTTCGCGGGCCGGTCAACCAAAGGGCAATAGCTAGGAACACGATTGCCAACCACGTATTTTTGCTGAGGACCCTCAAAAAAAGAGGGATCTCTAGCAATAAAAGCGGAGGCTTCACGGGGTTTAATTGGGATACAACACTATCAACTGGGTTTCGCATTTACCGGTGCCGCTTTGCAATCTGCTACTTCAACCGCCTGCATATTGCATTGCAACAATTAACATAGATGATGCATAGTAGGTAGGCCTATATATCATGTCAAGTATATAAAAGTAACTTTCTATAACTTTTTATACACATAGGGAGATCCCGAGCTTGCCCTAGAGCCAATATGACAAATTAAATCCATATAAATCAGTTACTTATATATGTTAGTCATCACTAATTTTATTATATGAAAATCTACCCTTGCAGCCCCTTTTTTTCATGATGTAGAAGATAAAAACACTAGATATAGTGATTTTCCTGGATCGGTAATCCTAGGGGTAGTGTTCGTTTTACGCATTTTGTGTTTTCGTATTAGCCGGTTTGCCCGGCATCAAACAGCGCAATTAAGGCCTTGCTACACTTCATTATTCCAATGCAGTAATGTTGCCCCTTCCACCCAACGAGTCCTTCATGCCTACCTTCGCCATTCAATCGACCTTGCAAAACCCTGCCTTATTTCAAACGGATGCCTGGATTAATGGGCAATGGGTCGGCAGTAAAGCGCGTTTTGCAGTAGCGAACCCGGCAACGGGCGAGGCGATTGCAGAGGTGGCTAATTTAGGTAACGCAGAAGCCACAGCAGCGATTGCAGCGGCCGAGGCCGCTTTGCCAGCATGGCGGGCCTTAACCGGCAAGGAGCGCGCCGCTATTCTGCGCCGCTGGTTTGAGCTAATCGTGGCCAGCAGTGCTGATTTGGCACGAATCCTGACCCTGGAGCAAGGTAAGCCCTTGGCTGAAGCCAAAGGGGAGGTTTCGTACGGCGCTAGCTTTTTAGAGTGGTTTGCCGAAGAGGCTAAGCGGGTTGCTGGCAGCATTCCAGCCAGTACGTGGAGCGATAAGCGCATGCTGGTTCTCAAGCAGCCGATTGGGGTGTGCGCCGCGATTACCCCATGGAACTTTCCGATTGCCATGATTACCCGCAAGATTGCTCCCGCCTTAGCGGCCGGCTGCACGATTGTGATTAAACCGGCCGAGCAAACCCCCTTATCGGCGCTCGCCTTAGCAGAGCTAAGCCGCCAAGCTGGTATCCCTCCGGGCGTAGTCAATGTCATTACAGGGGATGCAGCGCAATCGGTTGCAATTGGTAAGGTCCTCTGCGACTCTCCGGTGGTACGACACCTCTCCTTTACTGGCTCGACTGAAGTGGGTCGGATCTTGATGGCGCAGTGCGCCCCTACCATTAAGAAGCTGAGCCTTGAGCTGGGTGGCCATGCCCCCTTCATTGTGTTTGAGGATGCCGACATCGATGCCGCAGTTGCTGGGGCGATGGCCTCCAAATACCGCAATGCCGGTCAAACCTGCGTTTGTGCCAATCGCTTTTACGTGCACCGCAACGTAATCGATGCCTTTACCGAGCGCTTTGCTAAAGCAGTACAAACCCTAACCGTTGGTAATGGTTTGGATGCTGGCGTAATGCAAGGTCCTTTGATTGATGGCGCAGCGCTCGCTAAAGTGGAAGAGCATGTCGCCGATGCGCTGAGTAAGGGCGCAACGCTTGTTACCGGCGGGAAGCTCGCTGCAATGGGCGGTCACTTTTATGAGCCCACCATTCTTAGTAATGTCACACCAGCAATGCGCATCAGCGTTGAGGAAACCTTTGGGCCTGTTGCGCCGATCATGGCCTTTGATGACGATGCCGAGGTAGTGCGCCTGGCGAATCAATCGCAATACGGTCTCGCATCCTACTTTTATAGCCGTGATATTGGTCGCATTTGGAAAGTCGCTGAAGCACTGGAGTACGGCATTGTTGGTGTCAACAGTGGCGCGGTCTCCAACGAAGTAGGTCCCTTTGGGGGAGTGAAGCAATCCGGTCTTGGACGTGAAGGCAGCGTCTGGGGGATGGATGAGTATCTGGAAATGAAATACGTCTGCTTAGGTCTCTAATTAGCGCAGAGCGTAGTGACTTAAAAAGTGGCATTGGCCGGCTGGTAAAAAGTCGGGGATTTGATAGAAGCGATCGGCAATTTTTTGAAGAACGCCGGTGCGGTATTTTTCGTAATTAAAACCGCTACCATCCACATACCAATATTGAACCCCGCGGTAAGTAAAGCTCCCTTGCTTGACGTCGGCAAAGTACGGGCTGAAGTCATGCAAATGAATTGGCGAGTTATCAAAAATGCGGATGGGCTTACCATCTAGCGCCTTAAAGTCGGTATTCAGGTCATCGTGGCGTCCAAACTTCGAGCCTACGCCAAAGACGGGCACTGCTTGATCTAAGTAGTACGCAAAAATAGCCGAAGTGGAATAGCCCTTGGTCATCAGAGTTGCGCCTTGGGGCATATCGCTGACCACCGCTTGCGATACCGCATCAGAGTATTTCAATAATGAGAACTTGTCGTAAATTTTGAGGCCCTGCCAGGTCGACATCGGTGCCAGTATTAAAACCAGAATCAGAATGGCATGGGGGGCAGTGAAGTAGGTATTCCAGCGAATGGATTTAGTCAGCTGCAATTGCGAGGCAGTCAGTCCCAGCAACACCATGGCTGGTGGAATCAAAATCGGAATCCAATGCAAGCCGATCAATTGCCGGAGCGATAAAAGCGCAAACAGGCTGATCGGCACCAATGCCATCACGACCAGTGGAAAATGCCCTGTCATGGCCTTTCTGTTTTTCCAGAGAAAGTAAACCAACCATGGCGTAAAGAGATACAGCAGCATTGCCACATAGGTCGGCAACCCAACCCAGGGCATCACCTTATCCTCTAGGCGATTGACAAAATTAAACTGGAAGTTTTGCCAACAGCTGTTCATATTCCACAGGAAATTAATCAGGGCAAATGGAAAAGCACTAGCCAAGAGTGCAACTAACTCCTTCCATCGCCCTTCCTTGACTGAAATCACCACATATGGAATCAGCACAATCACAGCCAAGTACTTTGATAAAAAAGCCATGCCTACAAAAATACCAGCCAAGCTGGCGAGCGCGTAGCGATGCAGGGTGCTATTACTAGACTTGGAATCACTCAGCAGACTGAGTAAAAAGCAAAAGAGGGAGGCAAATAAGAACACCATGAGCGTGGTGTCGTTTGTCACCAATACATTTAATACACTGATCGGTAGCAGGACATAAATCATGCCGACCATATAGGCCCGCTCGGCGTCACCCCCAAAGCGCTGTATCAAATAAATCAATCCCAAGGCGATCAGGTGGTTCGATAGCACGGCCGGCATGCGGACGGCGCTAAGGCTACTGCTCACCTCCATCACCAGGGCTAAGGTCCACCCAATCATCGGTGGGTGATCGTAATACCCCCAGGCCAAGTCGCGCGCCCACACAATAAAGAGTGCCTCATCGCCTGTCATAGGGATGGTTGCAGCAATGAATAGCTTAAAAAGAAGGGTGAGCAAAAACACCAGATAAAAGCGTTTTTGGATGTCCTTACTCTCTGATATCGCGGTCATAAACAGATTGTACGTTTTCAGTGCAGTCGCTTAAAGCTGGATTTTTTTGAAGATCTGGTTCGGAATGAGCACAATGATCGTCATGATCCAACGCCAAAATCCGGGGACGTAGACTTCGGATTTTCCATCGTCCATGGCTTTAACAATCTGGGCAGCTACAGCGTCTGGCTTTGCCCACAGCGCTCCTTTTTTCAGCGCTGCTGTCATCGGCGTATCCACAAATCCTGGCTTGATGGTTGTCACCGAGACATTGGATCGATGCAGGCGCTGGCGCAAACCTGAAGTAAAGGCCGTGATCATGGCCTTCGCACTGCCATACACATAATTACTGGCCCTGCCACGATCGCCAGCGACCGAGCTGATGATGCCGATACGGCCACTGCGCTGAGCCTCAAACCGATTCGCAATCAGGGTCAGCAAAGCCATCACTGATACAGCATTGGTTTTGACTTCGCTCACCATTAATTCAACGGAGGCTTCGCATGCCTTTTGATTGGATAGCGTGCCATGGGCAATCAAGACGGTATCTAAACCACCCAGGCCTGCATAGGCCGCATCCAACATGCTGGCATGACGCTCGAGCGCATTGGCGTCCATCGCAAAACCAATCGCCTGTGCAGCGCCTCGGATGCGCAAGTCCGCAACCAGCGCGGTTAAGCGCTCTTCGTTGCGAGCCACCAAAAACAGCTGATCGCCGCGCTGCGCCCAAATGCGTGCCGCCGCTTCTGCGATTGCCGATGATGCGCCAATAATTAGAATTTTGTTCACTGTAAGCCCAGTCGTTTTGATTGCTGCGAGGCAAATTTACCAATCGCACCGTATTTTGCCCGTACTGCTTCAAATTGCTCCCACTTCGGGTAAGTGGCTTTAAACGTTGCCTCTGACATCAGGGCATCTTTACTTAAATAAATTCTACCGCCCATATCGATCACCATCGCATCCAGGCGCCGAACCAGCGCAATGACCTCCGGAGAAAGCTTAAAGTCGAGGGCCAGTGTATAGCCCGCCATCGGAAAGGACAGGTAGTTGGCATTATGTTCACCAAATGCCTTGAGTACTGCCAAAAATGAACCTTTGCCGCTGGCCGCAATGGTTTGCAAAATCGAGCGCAGGCCCTGAACCCCAACCGCGCTTGGCAATACAAATTGATACTGAATAAAACCGGCTTTGCCGTACAAGCGATTCCAATTGGCAATTTGGTCTAAGGGGTAAAAGTAGGATCCATAGGAAAGCCGTTGCTGACTAGAACTAAGTCGGGCTTTTTGGTAATACAGGGAATTAAACAACTGAATGAACTGTTGGTTGAGCAGTAAATCGGGCGCATCTACCGGCACATTGAGGGGCTTTTGTGGGGCTACCTCTAGGCCGCCGGTGGTCGCATGCTCACCCAGCATTAATAGTGACCGGCCCAATTTGGGTCCAGTAGCAATGCAATCAATCCACGCCACTGAATAGGTACTGGATTTATTTTCTTCAAAGCCTGCGCACACTGCTTCCAAACAACTGGCTTGCATGGTTTTTTGCTCGATCTGGCTCGACTGAATCGGCATCAACTGCAGGGTTGCATTCAGAATCATGCCGGTTAGGCCCATGCCGCCACACGTGGCCGCAAAAAGATCGGGTAATTGCGTTCGCGATACGGTGACGATCTCGCCGCTGGCGAGCATCATCTGCATTTCAATCACGTGCTGGGAGAAAGTGCCACTTCCGTGGTGATTTTTACCGTGCACGTCGCCTGCAATCGCGCCGCCAATACTCACATAACTGCTACCAGGCGTCACGGGGATGAACCACGCACGCGGCACAATCAGATCCAAGACTTCGCGAATCGTCACGCCAGCTTCGCAGCGGAGCACGCCCGAGCTCGCATCAAACTGGATGTAGTGATTCAAATACGTCGACTGCAATACCAAAGGAGCATTGGCGCTATCGCCATAGCTTCTACCCTGACCCCGCGGTATGCATGACTGAACATCCTTTACCAAGCGTGCGCACTCTGAATTGGTCTGCGGCAAGAGCAGTTCCGCTTCCATCGTCGGGTATCGGCCCCACCCGCAAATGGTCATCGGCATAGTGCTCGCACCAGTGCCAATACATCAACCATGATTACCACAAGCGCGCCATCACAAAGGTGGCAATAAAGAGTGCGCCAATCGCTAGGCTGGTCTTGTCTTTAATTGCAAAGACGATGGGGTCATCGTGCATCAGACCGCGGTGGGCTTTGAGCCACATCCAGCTTAGCCACAAGAGCATTAATGGAACGGCAATCCAAATGAGCTCGGGAGTGCGGTAGAGCAGGACCACTGTCGTGCTATTTAAATACAGGGCTAAAACCAAGACGGCAGCAAAACCGGAGCTCACTCCCAATTGCTGCACCAAGGGGGCATCGCTGATGTAGTAGCCGCGGCCGTGAACCTTACTGACCGCATTGCTTTCGTGCACTTGCAATTCGGCATAGCGCTTGATAAAGGCCAAGGATAAGAATAAGAAAATCGATAAGGCCAATAACCAAAACGAGAGTGGCACATTGACAGCGGCTGCGCCCGCCACAATGCGCAGGGTATACAAAATAGCCAAGGTTAAGCAGTCCACCAATACGAGGCGCTTTAAGCCCCACGAGTAAGCGCAGGTAATCGCAAAGTAAATCAGCAGCCAAATGAAAAACGGGCCATTGACAAGCGCAGCGAGTACAAAGCTGATAACCATGAGCAAGGGGGCCAGTACTACGCCTAATGCAACCGGAACACGGCCGGCAGCAAATGGCCGATGGCACTTACGCGGGTGCTGCCGATCGCTCTCGAGATCGAGCAAATCATTGGCGATGTAAACCGAGGAGGCGCAGAGGCTAAATGCAATAAAGGCCAGGAGCAAGGTGATGCCTAGCTCGCCTGTAATGGCTTGATGCGCCGCTAAAACGGGCACAAACAATAAAACGTTCTTGACCCACTGGTGCACTCGAAAAACCGCCAGCCATTGCGAAAAGCCAATAGGCGGTTTTGGAATGGCATGGACAACGTCCACAAGTGCCTGTGCCTGGCGAAGTAAACCAGCACTGCCATTAACCACAATGCCTTGTTTGGCCTTCGCCCAAACGGCAAGGTCGGCTTGCGCATTGCCAATGTAATCAAATTGCTGCTCCCCAAAGCGCTCAACCAAGGCCCGGGCTTTAGCGTGAGCAGCTAAATTGGTTTTGCCCTCGGTGGCTATGACGGCATCAAAGAGGCCAAGGTGCTGCGCAATGGCTTGTGCAATCTGCATGTTCGTTGCGGTGCAAAGCACCAAGGTTCTGCCTTGCTGCTTTTGAATCTGCAGATAATTGATTAAGGCTTGGTTGTACGGCAATGCCGCGACGTTCAGCCGCGTATGCGTAGCTAGCATCTGCTTGAGATGGGCTTTGCCACCCAGAAGCCAAAATGGCAGTAGCAGGACAAGGTGAGGCTTGTTGCGCAGCAAGAGCAGCGCAGACTCATGCAGGGTGTCGGTATGCACCAAGGTTCCATCCAGATCCACCACCAATGGGCGAGCAACATCCGTGCCGGCATAAGCACCAGATACGACGGGTGGATTGGTGTCTGAATTCAAAATAAATAGTAAGTATTTGTATTTATTACCATTTTACTTTTATTTCCGGTCAAAACCGGTAATTCTGATGTTGGGTATCGCGACCCCATCATCCAAAGCCGCATCACGCTGCTTTAAGGCTTCAAGAATCTGCCTATTGGTCATTCAAGGAAACCCGCCATGGATTCCCTCCCATTGAAAAAGCGCCTAGCGCTTACGGTAAACCAAATCCCAAACCCCATGCCCTAAGCGGATGCCGCGGTTCTCAAACTTGGTAATCGGCCTGTACGAGGGGCGCTCGGCATAGCCGGGGTGATCACGCTCCAGCTCTTCTGCAGTGGGTGTAAATTCATTTTTAGGCGCGCCGGCACCGTCAGCAGTAGCAACAATATCGGCAGGCGTAAACGTCTCAATCCGAGTGCGCGCAGTAGCGGTGTTTTGCAAACTTACTTCGCGATTCAAAACCAGGAGCATTTGCTCGGCATAGTTATGCCAATCGGTTGCTAAATGCAAATACCCGCCCGGTTTAATGCGGGATGCCAAAAGCTCTACAAATTGCTTTTGTATTAAGCGGCGCTTGTGGTGGCGTTTTTTATGCCAGGGGTCTGCAAAGTAAATGTGAATGCCATCTAAGGAATTTTCTTCAATCATGTGCTCGAGCACTTCCACTGCATCGTGCCGAATTAAACGCAAATTAGTAAGACCCGCCTCACCGATGCGCTTGAGCAATGCGCCGACTCCCGGCAAGTGCACTTCAATTGCTAAAAAATCATCCGCGGGGCGAAGCTGCGCAATGGCAGCAGTAGTCTCTCCCATCCCAAAGCCAATCTCGACTATGCGGGGGCGAGAAACCCCTTCGTTTGCCGGATTAGAAACGGCACCAGCCCCCGAAAATGCAGATGCCCAATCAAAGGACTGCTGACTAAAGGGCACTAAAAACTGTGGGCCCAGCTCATCTAAGGCGCGCTGCTGCCCTGCGGTTAAACGCCCAGCACGCAGCACAAAAGAGCGGATGCGATCCATGCGGTCGGCTTGCCCCACTCCATCCGTATTGCCTGGAGAGTAGGGGCGATGACCTGCTTGATTACCTTGATGAGCGCTCATTTAAAAGAAATTGTGTAATTGGCGAATGAGTAAATAGAGGAATTACTCCGGCATATCCCAACTTGCCGAACGATAGGCATGCACTACCTCGGCCAGCACAATCAGCAGGGAGGTCATGAAGGAAATTAAACCGAGCACAAAAGTGGCAACAACATACCCAGTTTGCAGCAATGCTACCGAACCCGTCTGAAAGAAAAACAACTCCAACACCGTTAAAGAAATCAATACGCCGCTGAGCACATTAAAGAAGATGGCGACGGTGCATAAGCGGCCCCGCATCTTAAACTCACGTAGCTCAATCTCGTAATGCATACGCAACTTATCCGAAAGAGCTTGGTTACCATACAAGGCATTTTGTACAAAGCGCATCCGGTCTACTGTTCTAGCAAGGCGCGTCGAAATAGCGCCAACCAATGTAGCGACTGCAGTGAGCAAAAACACCGGCGCCAAAGCTAATTGAATGTTGCTAGTTAGGGCGTCAATGGTAATGTTCATAGTCTAGATAACAAAGTTTAAGACCAGGCCACTAAACCGGTATATGCCGTAATCAGCACCACCACCCCAAAGACAATGCGGTACCAGGCAAATGGCACAAAGGTATGGGAAGCCACATACTGAATTAACCAGCGCACACAAATAAAGGCCGAAATGAAGGCGGCTATAAAGCCCACCACAATCGCCCAGCCAAAATGTATGGTCTCAGCACCGCTGGCTTGAATGGGGTTGATCCACAGTTTGATGAGCTCATAGGCTGTAGCGCCGCCAATGACGGGAATGGCCAAGAAAAAAGAAAACTCGGTTGCAACCGCTCTTGGCAATCCAAAGAGCATGCCACCAATAATGGTGGCGCCGGAGCGGGATGTTCCAGGAATCAGTGCTGCGCACTGCGCTAAGCCTACCTTCAGGGCATCGATCGGCCGCAGATCATCTACCGTATGAATACCCCTGCCGCTTTTGGCAATCGCGTCTTTCTGAGGAAGCTGCGCAGCCTGTTTTTGGCGGTGCTCCGCCCAAAAAATGACCAAAGCGCCTCCAATAAAAGCCATGGCAACCGGTACGGGTGAGAATAAAAATGCCTTAATGTACTTGCCAAAAAGCAGTGCAAGGGTCATCGCTGGAAAGGAGGCAATCAGCACATTAATTACAAAACGCTGCGAAGCCTTACTAGTCTGAATGCTGGAAGCAACCGACCACAGCTTGCTCCGAAACTCCCAGCACACTGCCAAAATAGCCCCAAACTGAATAATCACCTCAAAGGCTTTACCGCGCTCATCGTTAAAGCCCAGCATATCGCCAACCAGGATGAGGTGCCCTGTACTGGAAATCGGCAGAAATTCCGTAAGGCCCTCCACAATACCCAAAATAAGGGCTTTGCCCAGTAGTAATAGATCCATCGCCTGATTTTACGGCCTGCGGACAATCCTAAGTCCATATTGCAGCCCTGGAAAACAGCGCCCGCACCAGAGGCCAGCGATCTTGGGCACTGGCAGGCGGTTTAGCCTTAAACTGAGGCCTATTGAATGCTTATTTTTATCTCTTTTTAGCGCATCCCCATTTGAATGACTTTGCCGTTTTTATCACTCCACGCCAGCTTTAAGCGCCGCCCACTGCAGCGCGCCCTTTGCGTCAGCGTATGGGGCACGATGGCCTTTGCCCTGCCGGCAGCCAGCGTGGCACAAACCTTGGGTCAAAACCAGAGCCGCAATGGGCCCCCAGCGGGACAAGTTACAGTAATGCCCGATGCGTCAGCTAAATCTCCGAACGCAGGGGCTCAAAACCTGTCTTTGCCGCCCGCATTGACTGCGCCCGCCTCGAGCGGTGTTCCCGCATTTAGTAATTTCAGTAGCAATCCAAGAGATGCACTCGGGCCAGGTCAAACCATGGACTTACTGAGGCTCTATCAAGAGGCTGCGTTTAATGATCCGGTTTTAAATAGTGCGCGTTTTAATTACGCGGCCAACAAAGAGATCTACTGGCAGGGTCTATCCACTCTGCTCCCACAAGTGTCTGCCAATCCAACCGGTACCCGCTTTTTTCAGCACGGCGAAGGTAATAACAGAATATTTGATCAGCGTAGTTACACGGTTAGCCTGACGCAGCCGGTGTTTAATGCGGCTGCCATCGAGGTCTTTAAGCAAGGCGACCTCGTTACTAAAGTATCGGATTTGCAATTCTTACAAGCTCAGCAAGATTTAGTGATACGGGTATCGCAAGCCTATTTCGATGTGCTGACCGCGCAAGACAACGTCGAGCTGTTCCAGAATAAAAAAGCATTGATTAAGCAGCAGCTCCAAGCCGCCCAATCCAAGTTTGAAGTAGGCTCAGCCACTATTGTTGATGCCAACGATGCACAGGCGCGCTTTGATTTAGCCAATGCCCAAGAAACGGCTGCTCAAGCAGAATTAATTGTCCGGCGCGGCGTACTTGAGCAAATTGTCGGACACCCTGTGCCACCGCTTAAGCCGCTCGCCAAAGACGCTAAAATTGAAGGTGTGGTTGCCGACCCCAGAGCTAAAACCAAGGATGGCAAGGGCATTCCGATTGCTGATAACGTGAACCCAAAACTACCGCCAGGCCAAGAACTGGGAGATTGGGTGAAGCAAGCCGAAGCCGCCAATTATGGGGTATTGGCCAGTCAACTCAATGTGAGCATTGCCCAAAGCGCCTATAAAGGCGCTTTAGCCGCCAACTACCCGACCGTCAACTTTGTCGGCACCACCGGCATGAACCAAGCCAATGGCTCGCCCACTAATTTCAATCCGTCAACCACGCAGAACATTTACAACAATACGATTGCGCTGCAGATGAATATCCCGATTTTCTCGGGCGGCTTTAATAACTCCGTGATTCGGCAACGCGCAGCACTAGTCGATAAAGCCAAATCGGATTACGACAACCTCAGACGAACCGCCGCGCAAGCGACACGCCAAGCCTTTACGGGGTTTTATGGCGGTCTGGCTACCGTCAAAGCATTTGAGGCCGCAGAAAAATCATCGGCCTCAGCTTTAGCATCCAGTCAGCTGGGATTTGATGTCGGCACTTTAATCAATCTCGATGTACTGATTGCACTCGACGCCCTCTTTACCACCAGAGCAACGCTGTACAAAGCGAGATACGACACCATCCTCAATGCTCTCAAGCTCAAGGCCCAAGCGGCTGCATTAACGGATCAGGATTTAGTAGCGGTTAATGCCCTACTCAAATAAAGCACCAATCAAAGCAAAGCAAAGAAAAACAAAACGGTTTATTTGAAGATGCTTAACATGCTTAACATGATTAATAGCTGCCACAAAAACATCAATGTCACCAAGCAGACAAGCATCATGAAGCTGAGCTCAATCCGAAAAAGACGTATCCGCTTGTGAACGTATTTGATGGAAAGCATGGCTATTTCCTTACAGGATTAATCACTGTAGTAGCTTAGCTAACGCAGGTCTGATCCCATATCAGAAGCGCTTGATTTAGTTGTAGGAAAAGCCCGCCTTCAGGACTGGTACTATTCCAATGCCAAGTCTGCTAAGCACCTAATCATTGGCAGCCTTTAGACGAACCCAACCTGGCACCTTAAAACGCACAATGGTCCAATAGAGCCAAACATAGGTCACCACGAACAGCAATGCAAAAGCTTTTAGAGCGATGTGGTCACGCCAAAACAGAATGGCCGGCATCACTGCCAAAGCAGCCAACAACCATAAGTAAGGGGAAGTCAATGCATTGCACTGGGCTTTCGAAAATCCTCCATTACCACCCAGCGATAGACGAACAATGCGCATGTAAATTAATTGGTGCAAATGCGATGCATCCGGCATGCCCGGATGTTTACGCTGCAATACCATACGGCGATAGATTGTAAATACCGTCTCGAAGATGGGGTAGAGGCACAGCAGCAAGGGAAACCACTTCGATACTTCGGGGTGGCGTGCGGTTAGCAATACCGACAGCTCTGCAATCCAAAACCCCACAAAGTAGGCGCCGCCATCCCCCAGAAAAATCAGCCCCCGTGGATAGTTAAAGACCAAGAAGCCCAATAAAGCGCCAATCATGGCCAAGGCTGCAATCATGATGGGAAAGTCACTCACTTGAAAGGCTACGTATGCAATACCCGACAGAATGATGACAGCCACCATTGAAGACAAGCCGTTATAGCCATCAATGATATTGAAAGCATTGGCAACGCCGCCTACTGCAAAGCAGGTAATTACAACGGCAACAAGTGGATAAGCCAGCATCAAGTTATCAATTCCCAGCACCTGAACACTACCTAGCCAGGCATTTAATAAATAACCTGCAAGGCCAGCCGATACCATCGTTGCTAATAAACGAATCTTAACGCCCACTCGTTTAGTGAGGTCCTCAGTTAAACCAGAGATAAAAGCCGGCAAAGAAGCGGCAATCAGCAGGAGACCAAATAAGCCAACCTCGGCATTTTCAAAGTAACGTACGCTCAGCGCCAGCAACATACCCAAGAAAATACCAAGACCGCCAATGCGCGGTACGGCAACCGTATGGAACTTCTGAATGCCTGACAAATCCGAGTCGGCAGTGAAGCGCGCATGCCAATGACCGTAGCGCAGTACCCACAAGGTAAAGAGAAAAGAAACGAGAAAGGAAACTGCTAAAACCGACATGGGAACACTATCTAATGTGCAATGGGAACCATTTTTTATTTTAAGGCCTAATCTTTATTACTCAGCATAAATAGAAGAAACAATACTGAGATCCTATAGGATAAGCTCTGAGGGAGAATTCTTAGGAATCTGAAAAGAGCGTACTGGCAACTTGTCCAAAATTTCAAATAGAAAATTACCTTTCGTACTACATTAACAAACCGAAAAACAAAGCCTTTGGCTTTCCTAAAGTCGCATCAAAAAAAAATACAGCTTATTCCTCGATAAAAAATGAATAGGGTGTTATGAGATTTCGGGGGCATAAACTAGAAGCGTAGTGAATTTAGTTTGGCCGGAATGCCCCAAAATTCGAGAGGTTCGTATTCAAGTAAAGAAAAATGTCCTAGATTTAAATGGATGTCTGAACCACGTTCTTGGCACCTCCTTCGAACTAAATCAAGAACAGAAATTGGCGATCCACTTGAGCAATTGATAACACCATCAATCATAGAATTTTCCATTGCGATACATATTCCTTCAGCAATAGACTCTATTGGCAAATAATCTCTAAGCTGAGTGCCTATCGACATATCAAAAGATTGTCTTTTTTCATCAATAGCTGTATCCAGTTGCGACAAGAGACTTTTGGGACTTTGCCCCTCTCCATACATATAAAAGAGTCGCATCCATTGCAAAGTAAAGTTTTGCTCCCTCTGGAAAAACTCTAAAGCTTTACGCAAGGAATCCTTCGCAAAGCCATAAGGGGTTATGGGACGAGTATCCATATCTTCAGAAAGCGCCCCTGACTGTAGTCCATACTCAAGGCAAGTACCAGCCACCACAAGATGAGATAGACCCGACTCTATAGAGGCCTTAAGAAACGCCAGATCCGATGTAAGATTCTGAAAAATATGGAAGGTACCTTGGTAATTAGGTAGTCCGGGCCACGCAAGATGAATTAATACATCCACGCCATCCAGCCTTTCAATCACAGGGCCATAATTAAGATGCAAATCAGCCTGAATAAAGTCGACCTCATCAAACCACTCAAATTCCTTGGCGCGCTTTAGGTCGCGAGTAACAGCGATAACTTGATGCCTATTCTGCAGCAATTTTCTTACCAAATGCCGTCCAATGAAACCGGTAGCACCCGTAACTATAACCCTCAACTCAAAACCCTTAACTCGGGCACCGCCACAAAAAACTTACCGCCCCAATTCGCAACGTTTTCTTGTTCTTGCACCTCTTTTGCAATATTCCAAGGAAAAATGACTACCCAATCTGGCTTGCGATGAGTAAGTTCTAAAGGATGGAGAATTGGTAAATGACTACCTGGCATATACTTATTTTGCTTAGATGGCGCAGCATCGCAAACAAAGTCAATTAAGTCATTTTTAAGGCCAGCGTAATTCATTAAAGTGTTACCCTTTGCCGCTGCTCCATAACCGGCTATTAATTTTCCCATTCTCTTTTGCTCAATTAGAAACAGAAGAAAATCATCTTTTACTTTGTTAGCCTTAGATTGAAAAGATTGGTATACATTTAAACTTTTTAATCCAAACTTTACCTCTTCCGTCAGCAACTCCATGACTGCGTTAGTGGTTGGTCTTCCATCATCGGCATGGCAGCCATAGATACGTAAACTTCCACCATGGGTTGGTATTTCGTCAACATTAAAAACCCTCAAACCAACTGTGGAAAAAATTTTTTCTACGGTACCTAAGGAAAGGTATGAAAAATGCTCGTGATAAACAGTATCAAATTGATTATTCTCAATCAGACGCATTAAATGTGGGAATTCAAGATTGATAACCCCGCCTTCTTTTAGGGCGATTTTAAGGCCTTCAGTGAAGTCATTAATATCGGGAACATGAGCATAAACATTATTGCCGCATATTAAATCAGCTTTTTTGCCAGAGGAAGCCAGCTCTCTCGCAACCTCAACACCAAAAAATTTCCGAAGCACAGGCACCCCAATTTTCTCAGCAGCATCAGCCGTACTGTCAGTTGGCTCAATACCTAAACATGGCACCCCTGACTTCACAAAGTTCTTCAGCAAATATCCATCATTTGATGCAACTTCAATTACAAAACTATTCTTAGACAAGTCCAAATCCTTACTAATTTTCTCCACATATTTAGACGAATGATCTAGCCAACTTTTAGATGTTGAAGAGAAATATGCGTAATCCTTAGAAAATAATTCGTCAGCTCTTGAATAATCCTCCGTCTGTACTAACCAACAACTATCACAAACATATAACTTCAAAGGAAATGTTTTCTCAGGCGCGCGCAAATCATCTTTAGTCAGATAATCATTTGATGGAGGAGCAAACCCTAGGTCCAAAAATACATGCTGTAAATTATTTTGACAATGGCGACAATTCATACGGAAATTCCTTTAAAGACTTTACTTAAATAAGAATGAGATAGATCCCTCCGAGAAAGATCAGTAGGGTTAATTGGCCAAGAAATACCAATCATTGGGTCATCAAAACGAATAGCAGCCTCAGAGGAAGGTGTGTAGGGGGCTGTATGCAAATATAATAGTTCGCTATCTTGCTCCAAGACTTGAAATCCATGAGCACAACCCTCAGGAATAACCAAGGCAATATTTTTTAGCGGACTTAGCTCAATACCAATCCACTTTAGAAATGTAGCTGAATCTTTTCTTAAATCAACTGCGACATCAAATACTCTGCCTTTCAGACACCTCACTATTTTGATCTCAGCATATGGGGCATTTTGGAAATGCATCCCCCGAACTGCTCCAATCTTATGGGTCATTGAACGATTAATCTGCTTGATCGTTTTTTTATTTAAAATACCTTGCAACTCTTGATCACAGAAGATTCTTGAAAATTCTCCGCGCTCATCTTGTAAAGTAGCAACCTCAATAACTTTAACGCCCTCCAAAATGGTATCTACTACATTCATAGCGTAGCTCCGGACGCCCATTCCAAACCACGCGCACGGGCCAGCTCACAATATGCTTTTAGTTGAGCTTCACTAATAAGCATCCCCCCATCCAGCCACGCCTTATACCAATTAATCGTCGCTTCAACACCCTCTTCAAAGGACCAAACTGGCTTCCAAGATAAATTTTCTCTAGCTTTGCCGCTGTCCAAATGCAAAAGCTGAGCTTCATGAAGTTGTAGACCCTCTGATTGCGACCACTCAAATCCTGGAATATGTTTTTTAATTGTTTGCAGTACATCTTTAACCTGGCGATTACCATCCCTTTCGGGGCCGAAGTTCCAAGCCTCGGCACACGATTTATTGCCCTGTAATAATTGCTGCCCCAAGACTAGATACCCTGAAAGACACTCCAAAACATGTTGCCATGGTCGAGTTGCATTTGGCGACCTGATATGTAGGGCATTATTTGACTCAATAGATCGAATTAAGTCGGGTATCAATCTGTCTTCAGACCAATCCCCGCCTCCGATGACGTTTCCAGCCCTAGCTGATGAAATTAATGCGCTTGAGGGCAAATTAAAAAAGGAGTTACGAAAACTAGCCGTTACCAGTTCACTTCCACCTTTTGAGGCGCTATAAGGATCATGCCCTCCTAATGGGTCAATCTCACGGTATCCCCACACCCATTCTTTATTTTCATAGCACTTATCAGTGGCGACAACCACAACTGCTTTCAAGTTATCAACATCTCGAGCAGCATTCAAGACATTGGCAGTGCCCATGACATTAGTTGCCCAAGTCTCAATAGGCTCCTGATAAGATCTTCTTACTAATGGCTGTGCCGCTAAATGGAAAATCATGTCTGGCTTAATCACCTGAATTCTATTTCGCAATACATTTTCATCACGAATATCTACAAAATGTGACTCAATATTTAGCTTAAGCAAATTCCAATGATTGGGAATCATAAGTGGAGGCAATGAAATCCCAACAACCTCCGCCCCAAGTCCTGAAAGCCATAATGAAAGCCAGCTACCTTTAAAACCCGTGTGACCAGTAACCAATATCTTCCGACCACTATAAACGCCCTTGAACATACTCACCAACTCTTCCATGGAGCCTTACCGGACTGCCACAAATCCTCTAGAAGATTTTTTTCTCGTAGCGTGTCCATGGCCTGCCAAAAGCCCTGATGCTTATATGCAGCAAGCTGTCCCTTTGCGGCGAGAGCTCTCAAAGGCCCCTGCTCCCAAGTTGTTTCATCACCATCAATCAAATCAATTACAGATGGTTCAAGAACAAAAAACCCACCATTAATCCATGCGCCATCTCCAGCAGGCTTTTCTTGAAAATTAACGACTAAATCCCCTTCAATATTTAAAGCACCATAGCGCCCAGGAGGCTGGATTGAGGTTACCGTTGCACTTAAGCCATTTGATTTATGTTCGGCAATTAAAGCAGCAATATTAATGTCAGAAACTCCATCTCCATAGGTGAAACAAAAAGTCTCAGCTCCAATATATGGCAGCACTCGTTTTAAACGGCCACCAGTCATGGTCTCTTCGCCGGTATCTACAAGAGTGACCTTCCAAGGCTCTGCATACTTTTGATGAATTTCAGTGGTGTTATCGCGCATTGAGAAAGTAACATCAGACGTATGGAGGAAGTAGTTGGAAAAATACTCTTTTATTAAATATCCCTTGTATCCAAGGCAAATAATAAAATCATTAATTCCATAATAAGAATACATTTTCATTATGTGCCAAAGAATCGGCTTCCCACCAATTTCGATCATTGGCTTGGGCCTCAAATGCGACTCCTCACTAATTCTTGTGCCTAGACCGCCAGCTAAGATCACAGCTTTCATTTGATTGGTGTACTTTTATAAATATATGTTTTGATTAGTATAATTATAATTACTTTTTGGAGAAATTAATCAGAAAATACACCAAGCGCTACGAAAGGATTAAAGGGTGTGAATTTTTTGCCCATCTTTTGCATAGGTAACAAAATATGGATACTGCATATATTCAATCTCTTTATAAGTGGCTAATTTTTTACTTTGAGGTCTTTGTGTAAGCATATCTGCGTAGTCATAAAGCATAAATTGCTCAAATGTGTACAGTTTTGTCTTTTTTCCAATGTAGTGGAAAACGACACTTTTCCTACTCAAAGTTGGATCAATGCGTGCCATACCCCCATGCGCCAAAAGTGAATGCCAAAAAACGACGTCCCCAGCCTTTAAGCTCAGCGGAATGCGCTGAGAAGAGCGCTCCTTCTCGAGTTTTTTAAATACTTCGGTCCATGCATTTCCCAGCTCAGCAGCAATTTCTGCCTTCTTATCTGCAGGACAATCTGGTGATTGGGCAATTAACCGCTTTGTTGCCAATTCAGGATAAGATGAAATTACATCCTCACTATGGTTAAATGGCCATGAATGGCTATTTGAAATATAAAAAAGAGGTCCTGAATCGATGTGTATATCCTCAAGTGCCACCCAACACCCGCACATTGAATAGCTGGGTTCCGGCCAAAAAAAGATAGCATCGATATGCGCATCCTGTTGAGTGCCTTTGTCGAAATTAAGAGAGCCGAATACAATTGGCTCATCTGAAAATGCCCACTTAAGAAAATTTACGACCTTTTGATTAGATGCTAACTCCAATAACTCTGGAAACTTTTGATGCAACTGACCAATTCGATCTCCAAAGCCATACTCGTCCCTACCATCCGCAATCCCTGCTCTAACATTTTTAACAATGTTATTGTAGGCATTTATCTGCTCTAGACTGTATGCGCCCTTAATAACACTATACCCATCTTGGATCCACTGATCCTTCAGCTCCTGAGAAACGGATGGATCTGTTCTCCATTCGGCAAAAGCAGGGCCAACTGGTTTAACTGCAGGGGACGTAAAGTTGATTCCCATTGGATACCTTTCGGAAGAAGCACTCAAAAAAATTATTTTTTAACATAAACTCATAAGATATTTATAAAAAGCCAATATTTAAATTACGAAATGACTTTTTCCTATAAATCTCCTCAACATAGCCCTTTCTCATCCAGAATGGAACCCTTAGGAAGTTACCAGAACACCTATAAGGCAAACACATTTGATGGACATTATTCTGAATGCCCGCAGAATGTGCGGCACCAGCCTCCTGATTAACACTAAAAAAAGATGCTCCTACGCTAAAGATCCTGGCCAAATAGTTTTCCGCAATCGATTTGGGCATTTCAGGAAGTGAATCAATATTCAGTACTAAATTCCACTTTTTAGTTTGAAAAAAACGGTCTTGTGACAATATCTCAAAACCTTCCCTTACTCAATTAGCATTAAAGTCTTTATCAAGGTAAATCTTTGCATCCGTAAAATTTCTACGTAAAAAATAAGATTGAATAAATCCAACCTCTGGCAGATCAACAATAGAGATTTTCTTAAATCCTGCTTTATGTAAATAATAGGCTAAAACTCCCGATCCGCCGCCTATTTCACAAACTGAATGACCCCGAGAAAAGTTTTTGCTGACCTCATTTGCAATAAAAATTGCCATAAGAGTTCTTTCAGAATGGATGCCAAATGACGTTCTAATTCCCCAAGCGCCGCCATAAAAAATGGGAGCCGTTATATCGAAATTTACTCTTGCTTGAATTTGCGAAAGAATTGCATCAAAATTACCGTCAAATCTCCAGTCACCTTGCTCAGGGTTATACACAGGCGCAACGCCTAGGGATTGAGCCAGCAACAATAACTTATCAACAGTAATTGATAAGACATGTTTTTTAGAGGCATCTGAATGATTTATAGCCTCAGAAACAATATGCCCCTGATCAAATCCATGTGTTAAGGGGCTACAAAACATATTGCTTAAATTAGAATGCATGCTTGAGGCGCCAAGCGAATACCATGCCTCCAAAATGGTTTCTGCGCCATCTGTAATGCCCCCCCATATGGGCCCAGCATCGCTACTTTTTTGGCGTAGTTCACGGTAATTCTCCATGAGCTCATTAATATAATTTATTGGAAATGAGCTGTCGCGCTCATTGCTTCGCTGAATCAGATCGCACTCTATATGATCCATCCTTCCATTTGTCAGGACCGGATTTTGTTCAACAGTATTTAGATGCATAAAGTTACCTTTATTCTCGCAGGAGCATTACCAAACTTCTAAAAATAATTTTCACTAAGATGGAATCTAAAGAAAAAATTCTACCGGCGTCTATTATTTGATTTATATATTAATTATTGCTTCCATTGATATATTTTTTTAGGGCAATATTTACAAGAAAAAATATCTCTGAAAATAGATCGGGTAAAGCACCCCTAATGGGGTAATTGCCAATTGAATATTCCTTTTTATACCCACTTACAACCCTTGGATCATTCCATCCGCACAGATTTAAATAGTTCATGTGTTCTTGAGTGCCCAACTCATAATCCCGGGTTTGATTATCTGAAACTATTAAGTTTTCTTGCTTTCCAGACCACAAAGTTTTTGATTTTTCCCACTCTGGAATTTGGTACACCACCAAATCTGATCCGATAACTGCTACCTCAAACCCCCTGCTTCTGAGTTGACTAGTCATTGAATTTCTACCATTTTCAAATTCATATGCATCCCCTTTATTTTTGAAATCACTTCTTTTTAAGCCTATAAACAAGTCTCGACGGATAATGAAAGCGTTAGTTCTAACATGAGGGCTGGGAAAAACCGGATATGCCCAGAGAGTTCTGATCCAATTCAAAAATTCAGGAATCGACTTAATTTTTTTATGTAAATTGTAATATTTTCCGGAATAACTACTTTGCCAAGATGCTGTAGTTCCCAAGAACTCTAACTTTTTTTCCACTAAGGCATCAACGTATCTCTTAAGCCAGAACTCTATTCTTATTTCACTAAACGTATTTAGAAAAAACAAATATTTATGGCTGACAACTTCTGCTATTTGAAAATAGGATCCAATATCATATCCAATATCAGGCAATACTACTGCAATATGTTCGATCTTGGAGAAGATCTCTCTTGCCCTATGATTTTCACTTAATAAATTACTCTCTTTAAATCCGATTATTAAATCATGTTCAAAACCGGAATCAAATCTTTCATATGATTGCAAAAAATTTATGAGGGGCTCTACGCCTTCAGCTACTCGCGCTAAGTAACAGACTCCAATTTTTTTTTTAGAAATCATAATAAAGATTTGATTATGAAAAGGCTTTTGTTAGCCCGTATCTTGATAGCGCATTGATATCCATATTTTCTTGATCACGGCTACTGATTACCTCAAAGAATTCGCTTACAAGATTGGAATCCATAACTCCTTTTACTAATGGTGAAAAAGCAATTTGCCAGCCACTCTCAGTCAAATGCTTAGATAGCATTACTGGATTTAAATTTTTATTACTTATTAAATTCTCAAAATTGCAACTCAATAAGGAAGATGTCCGATAAAATCCTAGCTTTTGCCCAGTTAAATCAACAGACTGCGGCTTTGATCCAAGCGCATATGGCCCGACGTAATCACCATAATGGCCAATCCATGGGCTCTCCCAATTGCCTCGAGCCCCAATATTCCAACATGAATCTATTATTAAATTATCTTTATTAACTACTAATCCACTAACCGCGCCAACTAGCGGATGCAATTCGAGTAAACGAGCCACCTCTAAATAGACCGCATTGCTTTGAATATAAAGTCCATTATCCGCATAAACCACTATTACATTGGTATCCAAAAAATCATTAGGCGACTCTAAGAAATCACCCATCCCAATAAAATTGGGCAAGTCGGCATCAGTTCTAGCAATATATAGCTCTGGGGCGCCCCTATTAACAGGCCATTCAGCAACATAAAAAAGCTCTGGATGAGGCAACCGGCTTATTTGCTGCTCAAGAAGATGTCTTATGGAGCTTAATGACCTTGAATCTCCTGTAAGATTATTTGTCGTAGATTTAGTATGCTGCCTCCAATGGTAAAGGATCTCCGGGACTGATTTAATGTGACCTCGAGCATTAAAAATCTTAAGGGCCGTGCTCCAATCATGGCACCATGTGGCCTCAGTATCGCCATAAATATCGAGATTAACTGCTAATTCACGACGAATTGCGCATAAATGCCATATATATGAACTATCCATATTCAAGACCGGGTCGAATCTACCTCTTAGATATGGTGTAGAGAAACCTTTTTCAGTCAGATTATCCTCATCAGAATAAATTAAATCAGGATAATTTTGACGATCTATAGATGAAGTCAGTATTTGTAGGGCATCTGGAGTAAGCAGGTCATCGGCATCTACTGGGACAATGTAATCAAATTTAGCGCTTGTTAATGCAATCTTCATCGCACCAATAATTCCCTGGGGCTCAGGAACAACTATTAAGGACGCCCCCCACTCGCTAACTTTTTCATGCAAGAAATTAATATATGTAACTGATAAAGGTCCATGAGCAACAATTACCCATTCTGTGGGAGCGAAGTATTGGATTTTTATTGATTCCGCAAGGTCCTCAAGAAAATCCATATCCGTATGCTCATAAACGGTTGTTAGAAGGGATATTGTTGGGGGGCTTAAGGGAATTGGATATTTATCAACCCTTGTTTCCAAGTTTTTTTCAAACCACGTCAAATAAGATGGCATTTTTTCCTGGAAATATCTAACGTGGTTACGCCTATTGTTTTGAGTTGTAATGCGGTAAGCAGATTTTTTAGTTAGGCCTAGGTGCCTTGAATAAAAACGAGTATCCGGAAATTGCGGCCAAAATCTTGAAATGAAAGTCCCGCGAAGATCTTTTGATATTGCCTCTTCAGGAATAAATGCTGCTTTAGCACGCATAAATGGAGAGTAAACTACTCGCTTGCCCCGCTCAGATGCAACCGCCCCTAACCAGACCCCAAGAATATTTATCTCTAAATTTTGATTGAGCAAACTAGGCAAAGCTTCTAACAAAAAAGCTTTTGAGACAACGCAATGTGCCATGGATACAGCAGAAACTGAATGGGCTTTAAACAAATTGGCGCCATAACCAGGATCAGATAGCTCGCGATCCTCATCGGGACAACAATAGCCCTCTCCAAATCCAAATATTTTTGGTCCATCGAGTACTTGGCTATTCCTATGAAGTAGGCCTCCAATAATTACAGTATCAGGAAACATTTCCATCAAGGCGGCACTGTCCAAAAGCCAATCATCACTATCCGGCACAACGCCTTCCCATAGAATATGGATGAACTCCTCTTTACTATCCTGAATAATATTAAAAAATTTCTCTAAAGATGTCCCCGCTCTGGCAATATTAAGTGTTTTGATAGAAAAGGCTGGTGTTTCTTTATGCCTGAAGTACCAGTCAACATTATGAAAAAAAAGCGGGCTACTGCAAACCTCTAGACCGACTAATCCCCGCGCTTTTAGACTCTGTGTCAAAGTAGTGCGCTGCGAATCACTAATATAACTCTTAGATGTAATATTTCCAGAAGTTGATGCCTGATGCATTCTCCAGCTGTAAAGCACTTCAGGTAAATGTTTGGGCTCATAACCAGCATTCGAGAACTTGATAAAACTATCCCAGTCATGACATCCTTCTGCGCCAGGATCGCCATAACAATCCAACTCCAAAGCTATCTTTCTATCAATCACGCACAAATGAGCAATATAGCAAGAGTGCATAAATAAAACTGGATCCCAGTCAGGCTTAAAGTATGGAGAAATGCAACGTCCATTTAAGAGCTTATCCTCATCGGTATAGACTACAGCTGGATAATTATTGTCTTTTAAAAAATTCGTAACAACATGAACGCAATCAGGCTCTACGATATCATCCGAATCCATTGGAAGAATGTAACGACTGTCTGCTCTTTCAAGCAAGTAACGCATACCGCCAATAATTCCGAGATTTTTTTCAACACGAAGCAGCTTAACATTAGGGTTTTTAGAAATCGCCTCCAATGTATCTAGCGTATCCTTTTGACTTGAACCATTATCAAGTATCAACCACTCAAATTGCATCCCTCCATCTTGCATTAAGAGACTATTACTTAGCTCAAGCAAGTACTCTGAGGCAGTGTCATAAACTGAGGTTACAAATGTCAGCAGCCCCTTCTCTTGTGAGCCTAATATCGACAACCTCCGTACCTCGAGCCTCTTTCTTTTATATTCCTCGTATTCCGATCTAACAGAAATAAGATTATCGCCAAAGAATCCCTCGCAACACCCAGACCTTACTTCTTTTAATCGATCAAGCAAATGCTCAATTGAATTTGAAAGACTATCATCCCAGCTAGTGGGTAACTTTATTTGCCCAGATGAATCTGGATTATCAAGGCCAATGTTAATACGTCCAACCGCACTTTGCAGCGCCTCCGAAATACTATCGACTGTAGGCTCAGCCGCAATAATATTATTTGAATAGTCCTTCAGCCTCTCTGCTGTTTTTACAGAAAAACTATTTGTCACCACAAGTCCGCCTGAGGCCGCCATCTCAAGAGGAGGATAGCTTGGGTGTGGAGACAACATTAGAGACAATAAAATATCGGCGGTACGGATTCGCTCAGCATATGCAGAAAATCCCATCCATGGCAATGAATTGAGATACAGCCCATTTCCAAGTGGAATTGACGGAATATCTTCCCCGATTGCCCACACCTCCCAATTATCGCCATCAATTACACCGAGTGCAGTGATATACCTTAAAGCCGCCAAACCAATTTCAAATAAATTACGCCTAGCAGAGGTTGGCCGAGCATAAAACAACAATACTTTTTTCTTGGTGGGCAACCATTTTTTATCGACAGGATAAAAATGTTTTCTATCTAAGGCAGGCTCGAACGTTAAGGCGGCTCTAGAAAAATCTACAGAGGAGTACTTCCCTATACCTTGCACCGCTAAATAGTCCCTTAGTAAGCTTGTATTTATCAGGGGAATATGTGAAAGACCATACGTTTCAAGTGCGCGCGCCTGAAGTGTTGATCCCTCATGTAATAACGCCTCAAAATCCTGAATTAAATAGATAAAGGTTTTGTAACTTGATTTACTAACTATATGCTTTGCATCTTGGGCAGTCCACCAAGCAGTTGCGAAGTAAAGATCATTTACTCCTACGCAATTTTTAATTGGGCTGCCACAAACATCAATAAGCTCAATCCTATCCCTAAGAACAGGGCGCTTTAGTAAATTATCCATATGCTCGTAAAGCTGATGCTCTTCGCCCTCTGCGGGCACACTGCATGCAATAAGACGAACTCTTTCACCCTTTTCTGCCAGCATTGCAGCAATGATCAGTGCTGTATTTGGCCCTCCTGACATATGCTTTGGACGCAAGCTAGGCAGCAACACATTAATACAAGAAATCCCCGAAAAATCAGGATGAATTTCAAGACCCAAAGGCGGGCACATATGAAAACCAGGAATATCGAATTCAGACTCTAGTAATTTCCTTTGCAAAAACTCGGGGCCCCTCTCGGGCACATCATATACTGCACCCGCCACACTCTTTAATGCCGAAACTTGAATATCAATCGGTGA
Organism: Rhizobium sp. Q54; assembly: GCA_943371165.1. Taxonomy (GTDB): domain Bacteria; phylum Pseudomonadota; class Gammaproteobacteria; order Burkholderiales; family Burkholderiaceae; genus Polynucleobacter. Next base: position 39,080 of record CALRTW020000002.1, on the reverse strand, counting down.
GAGATACCCGCGCACCATTATTTGCGTAGCCAGCCAACGTGCCCAGCGGCGGCGCTTTAAAAATTTTCTATAAAATTTGTGGGCAATATGCAATAAATTTTCACGCATAAAAAAACTTTTAAGACGTATATTCTTTATTTTATTTGACAAGCCAACAATTGGAGATCGAAAGAAATTGGCCACCCTCCAGCTCAATCTATTTGTAATACTAAAAATTAGTTTATTTAACTTGTTAATATGCTCGTCTTTGGATGCCACGGCTTCTGTTAATGCATTAAAACGCCCATCCCTATCGGCGAGCAATTGATTTAACTTCTTAATATGCTCGTCTTTGGATGCCACGGCATCTGTTAGTTCAGCCCTAATTTCGCTAAAAGATTTAAGCCACGGACTAAAGGATTGATCTAGCGGAATACTAAATTTTCCATGTTGAGATAGATTTCCCTCCACAACATTCTCAACAGAACCTGAAATTATGTTTTCTCCTAAGATGTTTTCCGTAATATCTTTTTTTTGAATAATGCAAATGGAATTAAAAAAGATAACTGAATGAATAGTTTTCAAATCTGCTTCAGATATGTAACAGCCATGAAATTTGAAAAATTCATCCAAAACTTGAGCGCAATTTAATTGAGTGCCCCAATGTTCAAAATTCAAAATATCAGTTAGGGCCTTAAAAAAAGCCATTGCTGACATTGGATTGAATAGGCCGCCTGAAAATTCTTGCCAATAGCTGCAGTGCAAATCCTCCACCACATAAACACCACCGTTGTTTAAGAACGGAAAAAACAGGGAAAACGTCTTAATAATGTCTTTTGAATCGTGAGAGCCATCGTCTATTATGATATCTAAGCTCTCAACTCTTTCCAGAACCCGATCTTTTAATTCCTTTTCTGTAGCATCACCAGTCACAACTGTAATTCGAGTATCCGAATACTTAAGATCTAAACATTTGGGATTTATATCGCAACCAATAATATGCTTAGCATTTTTAAAAAAATGACCCCAAAGATTTAGAGACCCGCCATTCTGAATTCCGATCTCAAGTAAATTAATTGGCCTTTCTCGATGGGCCTCAAATATTTGATCGTATTTATGCAGGTATATGGTCCACTTACTGGAAACATATCCTTTACCATCTTGATAAATCTTAAAAAGGGAATCATTACTCATTGACTAATTCCAGAGAGACTTTTTGAAATGGGATGCCCACCAAGCCCCAACGAACCAAGCTCGATGAAACCCTAACGACCAAGGCGCGATGTAACCAATGGTGTTGAATATTGTTATATAAATCGCCATCAGCAACAGATGCCATAATTGCATATTCACCATTGGGCAACATCGGCAATTGGAATCGAAAGACAGCTCGAAAACACACTCCTGCATCAATACTCACAGGCTTTATTTCAGTATAAGGGAGGGTATTTTCTCCAAATAGATCCTGACCCAATCGATCTTTAAAAAGAAACCCAAGTATAGGGTTATTAATCGGATCAATCGCCTTTGCGTTTATTGTTAGCTGGACATGTTCCCCGCCCTCAAATATTGATGCGTCCGGATTGCCCAGGGAATGCATAGAAATACCAATTAATTCAGCAGCGCCGGTTTTCCAACCCCCCGACTCAAGTATATTATTCCGCACCTCCACTTGCGAACCATAATTCACCACTGAATCTAAATTATTAGCAACCGCTTCATTGGAAACATTTTCTATCTCATTTAAGACTATGGAGGCGCCTTGAATCTCTTGCAGGGTATATCTTAAATAATGTTCACAAACCTCTTTTGAAGAGCCTGCAGCCTGGATACTGCCTTGTGATAACCATAATGCTTTATCGCATATATTCTGAACCGCGCCGGTATCATGACTAACAAAGAGGAGGGTTCCTTTTTCTCTAAATTTGCGTATAAAACGCATGCATTTTTGAGTAAAGATAGCATCCCCTACTGACAAAGCCTCGTCAACAACAAGGATATCTGCATCAACATGCGCAATTACTGCAAAAGCAAGCCGTACAAACATGCCACTTGAATATGTTTTAACTGGTTGATCAATAAACTCTCCAATATCTGCAAATTGCTCAATCTCAGAAAATCGTGCGTTTATCTCCGAATTTTTTAGGCCGAGGACGGTCGCATTCAAGTAGACATTTTCACGGCCAGTAAATTCTGGATTAAACCCCGATCCAAGTTCTAACAATGCAGCAACTCGTCCGTTAGTCTGAATCACTCCTGCAGTGGGGTTTAGTGTGCCGCAAATTAGCTGTAGTAATGTTGATTTACCGCTTCCATTTCGACCCACAATACCAAATGCCTCTCCACGCCTAACTTCGAATGAGACATTATCTAGGGCGCAAAACTCATGAAAATAATTCTTTGGCGGAAGAGATAGCGCTCCTCGAATTTTGGGCATTATGAACTGCGCCAACCTATCTTCAGGCCTGTTATAAATCTGATAAAACTTAGATAGCCCGCCAACCTTAATTACAACATCAGAGCACATCAGCAAAGCCCTTTCGAGTCTTCTGGAACCAAACGAAACCAAGCCAGGCAACCGTCAACATAAGCAGTGAAAAAATACCAAGTCCCCGAAAATCGGGGGGGGCTCCCCAATAAAGGATATTTCTGACTTGCTCAATCACAAACGTAAGGGGGTTAATTAAAAGCCAATCGCGGTAAGCAACTGGAATTGCATTTACCGGATACAACACTGGGCTAAGGTACATAAGAATAGTTGTTAGCATACCAATGATCTGCGAAACATCACGATAAAAAACTCCTGCCGATGAGAATGCCCAGCTACAGCCCATAATGAAAAAAAAGTATGGGATCAGCAAGAATGGTAAATATAAAACAGTAATGTGGGGCAGTCCTACCAAACATAGATAAGCTATTAACCATGCCCCCAAACTAATTAGAGCATGAAAGAGAGCGGTAAGGAGTGAAATGAGAGGCAGTATTTCAAGTGGAAAAACTACTTTTTTCACAAAATTTGTATTCGCCAAAATTAAAGATGGCGCCCTATTAATACATTCAGCAAATAAGGTATAGACAATAAGCCCAATAAAAAGGATTAATGCAAACTCAACCTTTGACTCACTTGCAGGGCTCCAGCGAACCTTAAAAATTTCACTAAAAATGAATGTATACAATCCCAGCATAAATAGTGGATTTAAAAAAGACCATAAGATTCCAAAAATTGACCCCCTATAGCGGCCCAAGATATCTCTTTTAGTGGCCACTAATATAAGTTGGCGATTTCGCCAAATACTTCGAAACATTTCAAGTGGTGAGCAGGAATAATTTTGCATTAAATCTTCTTTATTAAAGCGGCTATTAATAAACTAAACGTTCCGGCTACTGTCTGCCGATATAGGCCACACACCCCGATCAAGCGAAACCTATCCTTTAATCTGGCGCCCCTTAATATTTCATACGCCCTCAAAATATCTTGGTTATTCTTCGTAAGCAAGTGATTTACTCGCCTCAACACAGCAATGTTTTGTGTATTCCACTTCTGAAAACGTCCTTGTAGTAACATCCTTACTCGTACCATCTTTGCCTGAAAAGAGTTATTGCCACCCACTAAAGCAAATTCATGCTGACGATAAAGTATGTATGGCAATCGGTCATAAAACACATCACCTCCAACACCAGTGATCAATTGATACAGCCACCAATCATGGGATGGCACATCAACAATTCCTACTTTCTGAGCTAATTTTTTCGCTGCATGATTGAAGACCATCGTATTACCACCGGCAATACTTTGTACTAAGGCATTTCTAAAGCTCGGCGGAAATACAAAGAGAGGTGACATACCACATGGTTTCAGATTCTCGTTAACGTATTTGGTGCGACCACAATAGAGATAAGGCACATCAGTAGATTGATTGGCAATAATATTTCTAAGAGCAGACTCTAATTTGGGTGGTAACCACACATCATCTTGATCACAAAAGGCATAATAGTCTGCCTTGATTGCTGTATCGCACGCAAGAGATAGAAAGTTTTTACAGAAGCCATTTTGGGGACCGCTACGGATAATTAATTTTCCTGCGGGCCATTTAGCCTGATACTGCCGCAGTATTTCCATTGTTGCGTCGTTAGAGCCATCATCACTGACAATGATGACCCAATTTGGATAGGTTTGAGCCTCGAGTGATTCAAGCTGCTTCGCTAAAAAAATTGCCCCATTGTATGTGCACAGCAAAATCGCCACCAATGGAGAATCAGAATTGGGCGCTAAAATGATATTTTTCCTTAGTAAATCAGTGATTTGTGCTATTTTTAAAAAATTTAACCAACTATTAATGACAAAATAGCCTCAGAGTACCAAATCTTATTTATATATATTGATTATAACGAATGGGGGCGGGGCATTATGTGCTGTATCGCACTAAGTGCCCCAATAGTTCAATTTAATGGAATTGGAAAGCAAACACTGTTATTTTCAGGTTAATCCAATTTTAATGAATCAAAGACAAAGCGTAAATAAGCCTCTATTTGACTTTTCTCCACACCATTATTCACAAGACCAAGATATATTTGGTCATTTACGCTAACAAATGCTCGAAATGGCAGTACAAAAAAAAGGATTCTATCGTCTAATGCTCAGAGGAAGTAAAGTTCAAATTTATAACAAGATTGATATCTAAAAAATAATAAGGCCAATTTAATAGTCTTTATATATTAAAGGTAATTTACAGTTAATTCTTTTTGCAAAAAAGTGTTATTGACTTTATTGAGATGATGAAAATATTGAGATTTAGTGAATCTGCCTCGAAAAAGGACCCACGTATCTTTATTGAAAAAATTTCCCAGATGCATAAAGAAATTATCGTAGGTTACGATTCCAAATACATTTGGTGACTTAACCAAACAAACTACCTCTTCTAAAGTCAATACAGACCTTAAATCAACATCAACAAAATTGTAAAAAAAGCTGTCATTATCAAAATCTTTTTTACTGCCAAGATGAATTATTCGGTATCCTTTATTCTTTAAAGAAATAGCTTTATTGATTAATCTTTTTTTATTTAAAAATAATAATCGAAAGGATCCTGAATCAATGTAATTATTGAATATCACATATCGCTCACTTTTCAATAATTTAGGGTGATCAAAATAGAAATTCTTCGATTCAATAAAAAAATTTTCCGCCTTAAGATCAAGTTTAAAAAGAAAATTAAAGGATTCAATTAGTTGATGTGTAATCTTATTCTTAGTAGTAACATCTGTGAAGTCACACACTAATAAATTATTATATTTACTAAAAAACTTTATAAAGGAAGGTTTTGGAATAACGTTTATGCAATCATTAAAATTTGATTGATTAAATTTATGGCCATAAAGAGAGATAAACAATAATTCAGCTATATTGTTTCTGTCACTGACTTTAAATTTAATCCCTTTTTCATGCATTCCCTTTAGTAGGGGAAGGAAAAATAGTCTATCGCCCAGATGTGTGGTTTTAGAATTGAAATCAAAATGAAAGCATTTTCCTTCACATACAATATCTCGATACTCCAGCAAAGGCGTTTTATGTTTTTTTTTCCAAATAAAAAATATAGAATTATTTATAATTTTATAAAGTAAATACAACATTTTTTAATTTTTTCTGGGATCTTATTGGAGATATAAATATCAGTGAACTTTAGGTTTGTAAAAACAATAAGATAATTTTATAAAAATAAGGCTTTTATTTTATGTCTTAAACGTATCAAAAAAGGTAAGCAAGGAATTAGAATAACATTTAGTTTAGTGGCCCCTGGAATCATTAGAAAAAGTATGTAATTTAGTTTAATGTTCCACGTATTAGTCCACTCCCAATATAAACTGCGGCACATCTTGTTCAGGCGCTTCACATCAGCCCTATCCTTAGCAGTTATTTTTGAGTAAGCAAACAAAAGAATTGGCATATCTTTTCTTAAGGCATCTAGTACCAATGTTCTTTGTGACTCGTTCTTAAAAAATTCAAAAGCAATACGACCCCAGCCGTTTACTGCAATTCCAATTCTGGATACAAATCCATTTTCCATAAAAGAGTCATTCCCGCCTCTTTTCTTAATTAAATACTCATTTACGTAAACAATACTTTGATTGCCAAATATTATTGGAATTAGTTTTGCACAATGTGCCCAACAACTACCGTAATAATCGGGTCGATCTTGTAAGTTATGCCATACACTTTTTTTTACAACTATCGAACTCATAAAACTAAACAAAGCTTCAAGAGTATTGGCTTTGTTTATATACTCGTAGACTAAATCTGGATCTGAGTTCATCTCAAATACAATGGGATTCTTGTCATTTGCTTTAAAAATTGGATTATTGCGTAAATGCCTCATTGATAAATCACATAACTCAGCCGGAACTAAATAAATATCCTTTTCTTTTTCTAAAAGTGGTTTTATGCATAGATCCCAATTGGGCTTCAGTAAATCGTCGCTACTAAAAAGCCAAATGTATTTTCCTCGCGATAGACTTGCAACCTCATTTAAATCTTTATCGATGCCGCCGCGCTCCGGGTTTAATTGATAGAAAACGTTTCTATATTTTTGAGAGATTTGATGCAAGAGTTGCGGTGTGTGATCCTTGGAACCGCCATCAAGGATTATGATTTCATACTGATCCTCTGTTAAGAACCCTGCACCTTGAATGATTGAATCAATAGTTTCGCCGATAAACTTACCAAAGTTATAAGTTGGAATGGCAAACGATAAAAGGATACCTTGCTCGCTACCATTTCTCATTTTAGATTTTTTCTTGATTGCTTACTAGCTATTAGGTGTAGTTGGTTCAATGATTTCTAATCTAGGCAAAGGAAATACAAGTCGAGCTTTCTTTAATTTATATTGATTAACAAAAAAATCTCTAAAATGCCAAGGAAGAACAACTAAATAATCCGGCTCATTTCTTAAAAGCTCTTGTTCGTCAATGATCGGCAATAACGTTCCTGGCGTAAAGGTACCGTACTTATCTGGATTAACTTCGCCTACTGCTTCGATGTCTTTTACTGTAAATTCGCAATACTGCAACAAGACATTTCCTTTTGTTGATGCACCCAAGCAGGCGACGCGCTTACCCTCGGAGCGTGCCTTTGAGACGAATGCGCGCAACTCGTTTCGGCTCAGCTCAGTTCTTTTGGCAAATTCTAAATAGGGCTCAAGGCCATCAAGCCCACCATCAATTTCTTTTTGAATAATATTTTTAGCTACTAAACTTTCTTTGTAGCTGGAATCTACCTTAGCAGCAGTCACTGAAAAACTTCCGCCATTCACATCGTTAAACTCAATGTCAATAATTTTTAAGTTGCATCGACGTAGCATCCAATTTATTTGCTTTAGCCCATAATATTCCAGATGCTCATGACATGCAGTGTCATATGAATTGCGCTCTAGCATCAATGGCATATAACTTTGTTCAAATACCCAGATGCCTTCTTGATCCAGGATATCTGCAACATCTTGAACGAATTCAATTGGACGCTCAAGATCATAGAACATCGAGAAAGATGTCACTACCCGAACTTTTCGTCCTGGAAATGCCTCATTAAATTTTTTTGCAGTAAAGAAATCTGCAATTCCAATCATATTTTTAGGATGATATTTCTTAAATTTATCAGATGTTGGATCTATTCCAACTAGGGTGCACTTACCAGCTGGATAGGCAGACAAAGTTGTGCCGTCATTACTGCCAATATCAAGAACAATTGGTTTATCACTCAGATCTACAAGACTGAGGATTCGATCAACTTTATGATGCAAATGTTTAACCATGCTGCCGTTAAGCCCGGAACGGTAACCATAGTTGTCCCCATACATTTCTCCTAAATCATAAGAATGGGCCATTTGCAAAAGACCACAGCAATCATGATTGCCTGTGCATTTAACAAGTTGGATTGGGCCGCTTGTGATTTTCTGATTCCTATCTTTTGGAAACACACCGGTTAGTGTTTGCACACCAAGATCCAATACCTTCACAAGATTTTTATTTCCACAGATACGGCATTGATCAATATTTTTATACATGTCGCATTCCTTATTTGTATTTATTGTATTTTAACTGCTCAAGATCGGCGTCAACCATCATCTTAACTAATTCACTAAATCCAACGCTCGGCCGCCAGCCTAAATTTTTAAGCTTTGCAGGATTTCCCCTTAGTTCTGTTTGTTCAACGCGACTTATCCATTTTGGATTAACTCGAACGTAGTCTTGATAATTTAGTCCGAGATGTGAAAATGCAATTTCACAAAATTCCCGAACACTATGAGACACTCCGGATGCAATTACATAATCCTCTGGAGACTGTTGTTGCATAATCATATTTAATGCACGCACATAATCGCCAGCAAATCCCCAGTCACGAGTGCTTTCCAGATTGCCTAACAATAACTCCTTTTCCATGCCAAGGGCTATGCTTGCAGCTGCCTTAGTTATTTTTCGAGTCACGTAATCAAAACTTCTTCGCGGACTTTCATGGTTATACAGTATTGCATTGGTTGCATATAGTCCATGTTGCTTTCTGTATGCGTGGACTATGTTATTGGCATACGCTTTAGCAGCGCCATATGCATTAATTGGGCGATACGGCGTGCTTTCATCTTGAGGTGAAATTAAACTCCCAGCAAAAATCTCACTACTCGAAGCTTGACAATATCTAGTGCCGGGAGTAATTTCTTTAATTGCCTCTAAAAATGCTACCGCTGCGAATCCGTTAATTTGTGCTGTTGCTATCGGATCATCAAATAATTGTGAACTAGAAGAACGAGCTGCTAAGTTGTAAATTTCAACTGGCAACAATTCTGCAACTAGCTTTTTAATATTTTTTTCATTACTAAGATCTAATTTTCGAATCTCAATTTGTGTAGAAAGATTTGGTAATTTGAAAAGTCCTTCTTCAATATGAGATGTACCAATAACCATATAACCTTGATTAACCAAATGCTCAGCTAAATATGTTCCGTCCTGCCCTCTAACGCCTGTAATCAAGACCTTTTTATTTATCTGGCTCATACGACAATGTTTCTTTGGGAATTTAACAACTTCTTATAGAAATTTAAATGCTCAGTTGCAATGAGCTTCCATTGCTGATTTGTTGAAATTGGCTCTATTCGACGTCCTGCATGCTGATTTAGTGCGCCACGCATAGCAGCAATATCAAGGGGTGCGCAAGTATACAAATTGCGGCTTGGCTCGTCCCCTCGTGGGCATGTGGATGTTGTTACAACAAATGTTCCCTGCGCTAATGCGCTGTGAATTGATGTGTTCCATTCGCCACCGCCCTCGAGAAATGGGAGGATAACTGCATCAGCTACTGCCAATAGATCAGCAGCCTCTGCTGCAGGGACAAATCCTATGAAATTAATTTGGGATGTTTTCCATCCTTTTGATAAAGCTAGCTTTACCAACTCTTCTAAGTACGATGGATCTTTTAATGAGCCGGCAATCACCAAGGAATCTGTAGCAGGATTTGCAATATCAAAAATTAACTCGATACCCTTGTTGGGATAGACAAACCCAAAAAAAAGAATCAGTCGCTGAAAATCCCTCTGATATTTACTACGTAACTTCTCGCGGGATAAAGGCGAGAGGGTACTTATTGGCAATGGGCTGCTGTTAGCAATAAATGCTTGTGGAATCTTTTTAATGAATACTCTATAGGTCATCGATAAAAGATTCGTGTAATTTGGTCTTACAAATATTAAACCCTTAGTCCCCAAGCACATAGTGATGAAATACATGAAGCCTTTAAACCTCTGTTTCTTAATATTTCGATGTACTTCATGCCATGTAATCACCACATTTATTCCAAGGAAGCGACAAACGAGTGGTAGGATGGATGGTATTCCTATACTTGCATAGCCTTGGGAAGGATACTGCATATGCAATATATTAGGTTTCCAATTTTTAATAATTAAGATTATTTTTGATAACTCGGAAAGTTTCCAATTGCCTACTGTATCGATCAACTGCACAGACTCTGATGAACTGTTGACTTGGCGTGCCAAATTAAATCGAGTTAAAACTCCTACTTTCATACCTTGAATAAATGCTAATTCCTGTGCAAGCTTTTGGGTGTAATCACCAACTCCACAATGTTCAGGCGGATAACTGCCAACCAATAGCAGAACTTTCATTTACAGTTATCCTTAATTAACCAATCAATCTTGATAGCAAATAAAGATTTTTTACAACCCACCGGCTTATATTCAACGCGCATTGCGCGCAACAAAAATTAAAATAGGAGCAATAGTTAAACATCAACGCTCTTGATAAAGGCAAAAATTGCAAATGTATATTCTTTTCCAGCGCACTTTATAGGCTTTTCATGGGCTGAAAAATTGCATTCCCCAAGCGGAGTCAGCTGAATGCTTTTAGCATATTCAATAAGCTCCTCTAGCTCGCTCTTGGAAAAAATAACCCAATCTAAATTAAACATTTTAATACTCGAAGTATCAATTTTATTGGGCCAATAGTCAGTTGAGGCAATAAAAATACCGCCAGGTTTGAGTAGTCTCTTTACCTCGTTTAGCAACCTCTTTACATCACATCCATGCTCAATAGCAGAAATGGATGTAATTGCTGAAAATGAACTGTCAGGGTACCCTGTTTCGTAAAAGTCGCCAACGTGATAATCAATTTCATTACTAAATGGCATATTGGCTACCTGGGGGTTTAGATCTATCCCGGTTAACTTTTTGAACCCTAGAGCCCTTAGTGTTAGGAGGATCTCAGAACCATAAGCCCCCATATCCAGAACAGGATCACTCAACAATAGTCGTTCTTTAATAATTTCAGATGCCTCAAAAACATCCCAGCTCTTATTAAGCTCCCCAACTGAAACTCTGTTCAAGAAAAATTTATTGATAACCTTTCCAAACATATTTTGCTTATTGGTGACAAAAGATATTCCTAAATTTTGCATCGTAGAACGAATTTCAATGTTTTCTTGCATTGAAGTTAGCGTTTTCAACATATCTTAACCCCCTTAACTTATAAAATTTCTAACGCAGCGAAAAAGCTTACGCACCAATGATGAAAGTAACGAATCTAAATTTTTTGAAATTCCTTTCATGGAAAGTGTTTCGGAACTACTGGCAGGCATTGTCAGATACCCCGAGGGAGCACCAAACCCGAGAAATCTTTGAAGCTGGACATCCATCTGAGGAAAAAATTCAGGATTGATAATGATCTTTTCTGAATGCAGCATATCATCATCAATTTGGAAAAAAAGAGATTTTCTTCTGAAGTCTGTTGTGATTTTCTTGGTGCGATGAACTGTATATATATCTGTTATTACAATAGTACCCTTCTTGCCTGGTAAAGATAAATAATCTTTACTATCGGTATACTTTTTTAACTCCTCCTCCGAGAAGCTTGTTCCGCATAATTGTCCACTCCAAGCATTAGATCCTTTAATAACTTCCAATTGACCATCTTGTGTATCAACCAAGTAAATAATGAAAACCAATCCTCTGGTTTTTGTTTTAACATTGTCAACTGTTTTGTTATCAACATGCCAGCCTAGTTGATAGCCATGACCACTTTCATAATATCTCTGGGCTTTAAGGCGAAAATTATTGCCTAAGAAATATTGACTAATCGCATTAACCTTATTATGGGTTATTAAATTTGCTACAGTTTGCATAGAAGCTAATGTGTGAGATATAAAATTTTGACCATGATAGTCAACCATTTGAATATCGTTTACATTGATTGCTCCTCTACTTTTTACAATTTGCGCCTCTGAAAGTATCTTTTCAATTACATCTTCGCTTAATGCCTCCTCAATTACAAAATAGCCATTACTTGCCAACTGATCAGAAATATCTTTAGCATTTATATTTTCTAGGGTACTTTTTATGATTGAGTCCATAATAAATTCCAAAAAAGAAAAAACTTAGGAGTTACTTGAAAAAGGTATTAAATTTTTTAATAATTTATTTATAAAAGAAATACAAACTTTGATTCCTAAATTTTTTTAGTAGAAATTATCTAAAGATTTAAAGAAAAGATTAATATTAGCCAAAAAATTTCATATTTGACGGATCTTGACTAATACGATTTTCCTCAAATCAGGCAAAAGCAATAGCGTAGCAACTGTAGTAACTGTCCAGTAAATACATAATATAATGGCGGTAATGACCCTTGACATATCACTTATGTAAATTTGATGCAATAAGTAAAATAGGCATGCGTTTATAAATAATGGCAACATTACGCTAATTGTGTACCATCGTTTTTTTTCTTGTCGAAGCAAAGATCGATGAATTAAGTTTGGTATTATTATAATAATTGTCAGATTCAATAAAGCCCAAACAGTAGCACCCCCCATTGCTCCATAATTTAAGGCCGCCCACCAAATAATTGGGATAAGTAAAACGATAGTGCCAAGATTTACTAATAACGCTAGTTTAGTTCTCCCAAATGCTAATTGTAGTGCATATGGCATATTCATAATTCCATTACAGCCATTACCAATCATTAGCATTGCTAGAATCCATGCACCATTTAATGCTAGTTCGTTGTTTCCTGTCCAGACATATAAAACGTGTTGCGCAAAAACAGAAAACAAGAAAACAATTGGAAATATTAATAGCGCCATAACTTGGCTACTCGTCTGATATAAGTTTGCTAACTTTTCATAATCTCCCTGATGAACAAGGGACGAAAATCGTGGAAACATTACTGAAAATAACGGGCTGATTAGAACATACAAGCCCGTTGTCAAACTTCCAATTAATGCATATAGTCCAAAATCTGAGAGACTTAATGTTTTGCTCAATATTACCTTATCTAATTGCGTCAAAATTACACTCGTAATTGTAATTCCGGTAATCCCTCCCGCAAAACGTAATCCGGACTTCATAATTGCAAAATTTAACTTTGGCTTATGTCCAGCTTGAGTTAAGCTTCCCCAGAGCAACCAACGAGTTGCAACGGTTTGAATTATTGCAGATAAAATTTGTCCCAAAAAAAAGCTTTGTAAGTTCGGCTCTCTCCATACTAATGCCAATGTTAAGAGCACACGAATTGAAGAAAAAAAGATGGTTGTGATGGCCAATGGAATTTGTTTTTGAATGCCAACTAAACCTGAAGTGTATAAATTGTTCGGCCACTGACATGCAAGACATAATCCCGCAAGCGAAAGAGCGTTAACAATTTCTGACTTATTTAATTCTTGATGCTTTACCCAATAAAATGCTACAGGTGTTGCAAGTGCGAAGACTAAAATTACAATGAATAAAGCAATTATCAAATACACTAGCTCGAATGTTCGTAATAAATCCCGGCTGTGTGCAAGAGTCGCTTTTTCTGCTGGAATTTTGGCGAGCTCACGTGTCAGAGTTGTTCCTAGCCCAAAATCCAAAAACCCAATCAAAATTGAAAAGCTAGTAAACAGCCCAACCATTCCGTACGCCTCTATCCCAATAAGCTTCGCGTAGAGAGGAACAGCCAAAAGCGCAATCAATGCACCCCATCCTTTTGCAAGAATGGAAAATGCGAGCGAACGACCAATTAACTCCACAAATTACTTTTAGCTTTATTAATCGCGTCGATCAAAAGCAGTATAACCATGGCGCTTTACTAGCTCATCACGCTCAGCAGACTTCAAATCCTCTCGAACCATTTCAGCGACTAACTCATCAAAAGTAATGCGTGGTACCCAGCCTAACTTTTCTTTCGCCTTAGAGGCATCACCTAGCAAGGTCTCGACTTCCGTGGGACGGAAATACCGTGGGTCAACACTCACGATTAAATTGTTGCGCAGGTCAGACTGACCTTCTTTAATAGTGTGTCTATTTACCCAATATCCTTTTTCATCAATGCCCTTACCTTCCCAGTGAATTTCCATACCAAGCTCCTTGGCGGCCGCATTAATAAAATCGCGCACACTATATTGCTCGCCAGTAGCAATGACAAAGTCTTCAGGCCTTTCCTGCTGAAGCATTAACCACTGCATTTCAACGTAATCCTTAGCATGACCCCAGTCACGTTTTGCATCAAGATTTCCGAGGTAAAGACAAACTTGTAGGCCTAGCTTAATCCGCGCAAGTGCGCGGGTGATTTTGCGAGTGACAAAATTCTCACCGCGAACAGGCGATTCATGATTAAACAAAATTCCGTTGCAGGCGTAAATACCATAAGCTTCACGATAGTTAACCGTAATCCAATACGCATAAAGTTTTGCTACCGCATAAGGACTACGAGGATAGAAAGGTGTGGTTTCCTTCTGTGGTATTTCCTGCACTAATCCATAAAGCTCAGATGTTGAGGCCTGATAGAAGCGAGTTTTCTTTTCCATCCCAAGAATGCGAATAGCTTCCAAGATCCGCAATGCCCCGAGCGCATCTGAATTGGCCGTATATTCCGGCTCTTCGAAAGAAACGGCCACATGGCTTTGGGCGGCGAGATTATAAATTTCGTCTGGCTGAACTTGCTGGATAATGCGAATCAGACTCGATGAATCAGTCAAGTCACCGTGATGTAAAAATAAGCGGACGTCTTTTTCATGTGGATCTTTATAGAGGTGATCAATTCGATCCGTATTAAAAAGTGATGTACGACGCTTAATTCCATGGACCTCATATCCTTTATCTAACAGTAATTCTGCAAGATAAGCGCCATCTTGTCCGGTTATGCCGGTAATAAGAGCAATTTTTTTCATTAACCTCTTCCGTAAGTATCCACAAATCTGACAATATCATCCTCACCCAAATAGCTACCTGATTGCACTTCAATGATCTCTAGAGGGGTTTTGCCGGGGTTCGCTAAGCGATGCGTCTGTCCTTGTGGAATGAAGGTGCTTTGATTCTCGGCAAGACTGATGACCTGATCACCATTAGTAATTTCAGCGACTCCTTTAACCACAATCCAGTGCTCGGCGCGATGGTGGTGCATCTGCAAGGATAAGCTAGCGCCTGGTTTTACCTGTATGCGCTTCACCTTAAACCGGTCACCCTCATCCACGCTGTCATACCAGCCCCATGGACGAGCAACCTTACGGTGCAGATTTTTTTCTTCGCGTTTTTGCTGTTCAAGTTGGTTCACAATGCTCTTAACATCTTGGCTATTATTTATGTTTGCCACCAAAACTGCATCGGCCGTTTCGACAACAATAAGATTTTCCACGCCAACGACACTTACCAAACGGCTACTGGCATGCACTAAGGAGTTCTTAGTATTGGCGAGCAAGACATCTCCGGAGGTGACATTGCCTGCTGCGTCTTGCTTGCCCACTTGCCAAACGGCATCCCAGGCACCCAGATCATTCCAGCCCGCATCCAGCTCAACCATTTTTACCGAAAAAGTACCTTTAGCACACTTTTCAATAACCGCATAATCAATCGACTCACTTGGCACAGTAGTGAAGAGTAGCTTATCTGGCCGCACAAAAGTCACATCACCCGATTGATCCATGGATTTAACATTCCAAGCTGCCTCAGCAGCTTTTGCAATATCAGGACGATACTGAGACAAAGCAGCAAGCCAAGTGCTGGCGCGCAGTACGAACATACCGCTATTCCATAAATAATTGCCATCAGCCAAATAAGTTTGTGCCGTTTTGGCATCTGGTTTTTCAACAAACTGCACTACTGTAAATTCATTATTTTTACCTTTTGCAATATCGCGCTGAATGTAGCCATAGCCTGTTTCGGGAGCAGTTGGTGTAACGCCCAAAATGGCAATGGTCTTTTTACTATCATCTTTTGCAACCACAGCAACGCACTCTTGTAATGCATTAACAAAAGCTACTTGATTTTGAACGACTTGATCAGCAGGAGTTATAACGAGAATTGGATCAAGGTCCTCTACTTTGCACTGCTCCAAAGCATGAAGGGCTGCCAAACTAAGAGCTGGTGCAGTATTGCGGCCTATAGGCTCAAGCAATAGTGTTGACTCAACCGTTTTTAATTCTCGTAATTGATCCAAAACCAAAAAGCGGTGCTCTTCATTGGTTACGATTATGGTCGGACTTAGGTCGATTTGTGCGTTGCCAATGGCGTTGATGCGGCTAATTGCCTCCTGAAACAAGCTCTGATTCGAGTCATTTCCAGAAAGTACTAAAAACTGCTTGGGAAAACCAGAGCGCGATAAGGGCCACAGACGCGTGCCAGAGCCACCGCAAAGAATGACTGGTGTTACTAAAGATCTCGCACTATTACGCATGAAGTAGGCTATCGAAACTTTTATGGCTTCTAGAATGAGGGATTCTTATTTTATCTGAACAATCGAGGCTAATGTACATAAATCAAGCCTTGTAAAAGCGCTTAGATGACTGATTTATATGCATTTATCAGCCCAATCCAAAGACAGGTCTACTTTTCCAGTCGCCAGGCTACTTCTGAGGATTTCAATCCGTCAATACCAATATGCAGATGATGATCGGCATAAATCTACTCACGCCCCTCATTAAAGAGCGTCTGAGAGGCTCGCAACACCGAATTTACTTGTGGGATATGTTTAAAGTCTCCCAAATTAACAATCCTCTCGCTCCAATACCCCTCCGTCTTCCACCTCGGGGAATCACAATAAATTTCAATGGTAGGTTTACCTAATACTGCTGATAAATGCGTTAGGCCTGTATCTACCCCAACGGTAAGAGCTGCATAGGCGACCAAAGAATAAGCCTCCTCAATCGAAAATGCCCGCGGCACAATCGCCCCGGGAATCTGACTCGCAATTAAGGCGCTGACTTTCATCTCAGCCTCGCTACCCCAAGGCAGAATCACTTGATACCCTTGATTTGCCAATACTTTGCCTAGCTCCACCCAGCGCTCATTGGGCCAGCGCTTGGCTGCTCTGGCCGTTGAATGAAAGCACACCACATAAGATGCTGGAGTTCCCTGTTCGGTTTTCTTAAGACCTTCGAATAACAATGGTGGTAATTGCTGTACAAACTGCTGAGGATAAAAGTGTGGGGGTTCCTCATTGCGATTGAGTAGCGGCCAATCAAATGCCGAGCACATCACCCAGCGCGAGCGGTCAATCGCATGGCACTTAAGTGGCACGTGAACCGATTGCGTGTAAAACATTCTGGCCATGGGCTCATATCCCGAGTGCTCGGTTGCATTACCTAGGCCAGCAACAACTGTATTGTTTGATTTTTTAGCGAGCGCGCATACCAAAGCAGACTTTAGTAATCCCTGAGTTTCTAGAAGTACATCGTAGGTGGTAGCTTGTAATACTTTACGCATCGCAAAGAACTCCCACCATGTTTGAATGGAGAAGAGTTTTTTGCGCCAGCGCCGAAACGCCACTGGAATAATGCGATCAATGCCTCTAAATGTTTCTGTTGATTTGAGGGGCTCCAGCAAATGCACATAAGCCTCTTCCACAATCCAATCAATTTGGGCGTTGGGTAATTGTTTACGCAAATCCCAAACGATTGGCAGGTTATGCAATACATCCCCCAAGGAAGAAAGCTTCACCAATAATATTTTTGGTGATTGATTTGCTTGAGCCCCTTGGGAGGCTACATGAGCATTTGGATGTGATGAATTTTGCTGCTGAGTCGTCATTCCAGCATTATCGTATTGTTTTAGCCAAACCTGATCTGGTTTTGCTGCAGTTTTGCTGCAGTTTCGCTGCGAAACGGGGCCAGCTTAGAACTTCGGTGCCCGATCCCAAGACAATCCTGCAGCATCTTTGGCGTTCAGCAAAGCCTGCTTACCAAGGGGAATAGGCCAATTGATGTCGACTGTTGAGTCACACCACGACAGGCACACTTCGCTTTGTGGATCGTAGTAATCGGTGGTTTTGTATAAAAACTCGGCGGTCTCTGATAACACCAAAAAACCATGGGCAAAACCCGCGGGTACCCACAGCTGCTTGTGGTTCTCACCGCTTAGCTCAACACCAACCCATTTACCGAAGGTGGCAGAGTCTTTTCTCATATCGACAGCCACATCAAATACCGAACCCACGGTGACGCGCACTAATTTGCCTTGCGTGTGTTTGAGCTGATAATGCATCCCACGCAAAGTCCACTGCCTCGAAAGAGAATGATTGTCTTGCACAAAGGTGACGTTAAGATTGCTTGCTGCTGCAAAGTCGTTTGCATTAAAGGATTCCATAAACCAGCCACGGTTATCACCAAAGACCTTCGGCTCGATAATGAGTACCTCAGGAATAGCCGTCGCAGTCACTTTAAGTTTTTGGTTTGGCTGATTTTCCATTTGCTTACCTTTTTGCTGAGAGGCCAATGGGCTGCGCACTGGTATTGAGTTCATTCAGTATTTTTGTTAAATACTGGCCATAGCTATTTTTACTCAGTTGACTTGCTACCTTTTGAACAGCCTCCGCACTAATCCAGCCTTGGCGATACGCAATCTCTTCTGGGCAAGCCACCATCAAACCTTGGCGCTTTTGCAGCGTGGCAATGAAGCCTGCTGCATCGAGTAACGAGTCGTGTGTCCCGGTATCCAGCCAGGCAAAACCACGGCCCATAATTTCAACGCTCAGTTCATTCTTGTCTAAGTAGGCACGATTGACGTCGGTAATCTCAAGCTCGCCACGCGCACTCGGCTTAATGGAAGCGGCAATATCGCAGACCTGATTATCGTAAAAATAGAGGCCTGTTACTGCATAGCTACTGCGAGGCTTTACGGGTTTTTCTTCGATGGAAAGTGCTTTGTAATCTTTATCGAATTCCACTACGCCGTAACGCTCGGGATCGGTCACGTGATACGCAAATACCGTGGCCCCAGCACTTCTGTCATTCGCACTGTTAAGTTGTTGTACTAACTCATGGCCATAAAAAATATTGTCGCCCAGTACTAAGGCGCTAGGGCTATTGCCTACAAACGATTTACCCAGAGTGAAGGCTTGTGCCAAGCCATCGGGTGATGGCTGCACGCAATACTTAATATTCAAACCCCATTGCGATCCATCACCCAGCAACTCAGAAAAGCGTGGCGTATCGTGCGGCGTCGAGATCAGCAAAATATCCCGAATACCCGCCAGCATCAATGTCGTTAGTGGGTAATACACCATCGGCTTGTCATACACCGGCATCAGTTGTTTTGAAACAGCTTGCGTGACGGGATACAAGCGCGTACCTGAGCCCCCTGCCAAAATAATGCCTTTGCGCTGAATTGAGTTTGCTTGATTTGCTGCCATGGGTATGTCCTTGAATGCGCTTAAATGCTTTTAGATGCGTTTAAATAACTTTATGGATAGCCAAGTCTTGAACATACGCTGCGACTTGGGGCTTCCATGATTCGTGTAGTAACTCTAATTTTGGCATAGTGCTTGAGCCCATCAAGGCCTTTTCTAAAGCAGTGGTTGCCATACGGGAGTTCTTAGGCCGCGGGGCTGGTAAAGGGTATTCTGTTGCGGGGATAGCCTCAATCGCCTCCGGGCGCAGCTTGAGGATCACGCCTGCATCTATAGCTATCTGCACGGCATAGGTGGCCAAGGCATGCCAAGTCGCCTCCCCTTGCGGTACTGCATGGTAAATCCCTGACGGAAAGGATTTAATGTCACCACCCTCACTCTGGGCTAAATTCAGACTCACTTTAGCGAGCCATTCAGCGTTTGTTGGCACTCCATATTGATCCGCAATCACTTTCAGGGTGTCGCGCTCTTTGGAAAGGCGCAGAATCGTCCGAATGAAATTCCCTCCATCGCCATAGACCCAACTCGTTCTAAAAATAGCGTACTGACCAGCACTGCTGTTGCTTTCTGCAAACACTACTTCTATTGCTTCTTCGCCAGCCGCTTTGCTTTTGCCATAGATGCCTAGGGGATTACGAACATCACTTTCTACATAGGGAGTTTTCTTACTACCATCAAAGACGTAGTCGGTGGAGTAATGCAAGAATGTAGCGCCATGGCCTTTCGCATAAATTGCCATTGCCTCAGGGGCTTTGGCATTAATGGCAAAGGCGGCATCGATCTCGGTTTCGGCTTTATCTACAGCAGTGTAGGCAGCGGCATTAATAATCAAATCGGGCTTGGTTTGATTCAGTAACTCTGTAATGGCATCCGCGTTGGCCAGATCACATTCTGCGCGCCCCACATACTGAATGCGGTGTTGCTGCTTTTCTTTTTCAGTAAACACCACCTTAAATGCTTTACCAAGCTGGCCGTCTTTACCAAAAACAAGAATATTCATTTGGGCAGTCTATTTTTTCGTCTTTAGCTATATTGCTTTTGCAGCCAATCGCGATACGAGCCACTGAGAACACCATCAACCCATGGGGTGTTGCTCAAATACCATTGCACGGTCTTTTTGATGCCGCTATCAAAGGTTTCATTTGGCTTCCAGCCCAACTCTTTAGCTACTTTGCCTGCATCAATCGCATACCGGCGATCGTGGCCGGGACGATCTTTGACAAAGGTAATTTGCTCTGCATACGATGTGCCATCAGCTTTGGGTTTGAGCTCATCCAAAATAGCGCAAATGGCTTTAACGACATCGATATTGGCTTTTTCATTCCAGCCGCCGATGTTGTAGGTTTCGCCAAGCTTGCCCTTAGCCAGCACCTCCCGAATGGCGGAGCAATGATCACCGACATAAAGCCAATCGCGGATTTGCTGCCCATCGCCATAAATCGGCAAAGGTTTACCGTGGATCGCATTGAGAATCACCAGCGGGATGAGTTTTTCTGGGAAATGGTAAGGGCCGTAGTTATTCGAGCAGTTGGTCGTCACCACCGGAAAGCCATAGGTATGAAACCAAGCGCGCACTAAATGGTCTGAAGCCGCTTTTGAAGCAGAATACGGGCTATTGGGTTCGTATGGATGGGTCTCGGTGAAAGCAGGCGCGGTACTAGAGAGCGAGCCATAGACTTCATCAGTCGAGACATGATGAAAGCGAAAAGTATTTTTCTTATCTTGAGCTAACCCATTCCAATAAGTACGGGCGCACTCTAGCAGATTAAAAGTACCCACAATATTGGTTTGCACAAACTCAGCCGGACCATGAATCGAGCGATCAACGTGGCTTTCAGCGGCGAAGTTCACAATCGCCCTGGGTTGGTGCTCGGCTAAGAGTTTAGTGACGAGAGCCTGATCGCCAATATCGCCATGCACAAAGGTGTGGCGCGGGTCATTTTTTAAGGAATCCAGGGTGGCTAAATTGCCGGCATAGGTTAATTTGTCTAAATTAACAATACCTTCTGCATTTGGGCCCTTAAGCCAATCCAGTACAAAATTACCCCCAATAAAGCCTGCGCCGCCAGTAACTAGGATCATATGAAAAAGAGTACAAAAAGAATGATTGCTTTAGATTAGCTAATTATCCCCTAGTTAGGGCCTTATATTGGCTGTTTTGGCGATTCCCCCTGACTTATACTTGCCACCATGAACCCCAGTAAATACAGCCTGACCTTTGCCTGCTATAACGCGGTGGAATACACCCAAAAGTGCATTGACAGCATGGTTGCCCACGGTACCCCCTTAGATCGGCTGGTGGTGGTCGATAACCAATCCACCGATGGAACACGCGATTACCTCATGACCCTGCCCTTGGGTGGCCGAATCTTCAATCAGCACAATTTAGGCTGTGGCGCGGCTTGGAACCAAGGCGCTCTCGCACTGCAGTCGGAGTGGAGCATCATCATGAACAACGATGTGCTGGTCTCGCCTCATTGGATTGAAAACCTGATCGGCACTGCGGAACGATTAAACCTCAAAGTGATCTCACCTGCCCTAATTGAAGGGGTGCTGGATTACAACTTTGATGCCTTTAGCGTGTCAGCCAGCCAAACCATGAAAAATGCTAATCGCTTAGGCAATAAACATGCCGTGTGTTTAGCCATTCATGAATCGGTGTGGATGGATGTGGGCTACTTTCAGCCGGTACCCAAGCTATTAGGCTATGAAGATACGCTGTTTTTTCATGAACTGAAGAAGGCGAATATTCAGACAGCGATTACTGGCTCTTCCTGGTTGCATCACTATGGCTCGATTACGCAAACCGCCATGAAACTCGAGCGGGGCCTCAGCCAAAAAGACGGCTTAGGCTATCGCTACAACTACAAACTGCTTCAGCAATCCTGGCTTGCCCGCAAGCTCGCTAAGTTAGAGACAAAGAAACAGACTGCGCTAGCGTGCAAAGCAGAGGTTGGGCAATACGGTATGTCGGTTCACGGCCTACGCCAAGACGGGCAGTTTGTTTGGCTTTAAGCTGGGCGGCAGAATAAAAAATATTCTGCCTAGCGCTACTCGCTAATCAATCGAATCAACTGTGCGGTATTGGCTTCCAGAGAAAATTGCTCTACCACTTTCCGCTTGCCGGCCTTAGCGAACTGCTTTGCCTCTAGCGGATGATCGAGCACCCACTTAATGGCTTTAGCGCACTGCGCTACATTACCTGCCTCTACCATCAGCCCGGTTTGCTCATGAGCGATGGTCTCTGGAATGCCGCCGGCATCGCTGGTGATGGTGGGCACTTCTAAAAACTGCGCTTCGATCTGGAACATTCCTAAAGGCTCATTGAGCGAGGGTAATACGGCAATGTCACTAACACGCAGCAAGGGCGCAATGTGCTCGATGATGCCGGCCAGTAAAACATTGTCATCGAGACCCAACTCCTGAATCAAGGCCTCGAGTAAAGGCTTATCTTGCCCTTGGCCCGCAATCAAATAGCGAATCTGGGGCCGATTTTTTTTAACGATCGCCAAGGCATGGAGTAATACCTGATGGCCTTTTTCTCCCCGCAGAATCGCGCCATGGGCAATGACAGGACCAGGGCGGGTACGCAACCATGAGGCTATGTGCTCTGGCAAAGTGTGATGCGGGTTAGCGAGCCTCGCAAAATCAATGCCGGGATAGAGCACTTCAATACGCTTCGGATCAATAGATCGGTTGACCAAAAACAGAGAGCGTAAATAGGCGCTGGGGGTAAGTGTTTTTGTAAAGAGGTAGTTGTAGGCAAACGAGAGGGGGTAACCATGCTGAAAGGTTTTGACGCGGTAAACCGCAATACGTTTGCCATGCAGCGCCCTCACCCATAAGGCCACGAGAGCGCAAACGATGGCATCGTGGCTACCGTGGCAAATAAAGGCCCTGGGCTTTTGCGCTTGAATGATTTGATAAACGGCCCTCCAGCTCGGAAGATGAAAAACATTCCGAAACCGGATAGCCTGAACGGAAAAACCCATCTGCTGCGCGCGTTGCAAAATCGCACTTCCGGGCTTACAGAGCAATTGAGTTTGCCATCCTGCCTCGCTTAAGGCTTGCATTTGCTGCAAAGCTTGCAACTCCTGCCCCCCAATGTTCATGGAGGAATCAGTAAACAATACGCACTGCGTTGCCATGGCTAAGACTTCAGTTTATTGACGATGATGCCCATCAGCAGACCAATCATCAGCGCATAAAACGAGGCCATAAACTTAAAATCAAGCACGTGATAAGAAAGGCTACTCACCGACTGAATTAATACATAGGCCATACCCACCATGGCAAAGGACTGAACGGATCTATAACGCAGGCAGTGGGCAAAGAATAGAAACGGAATCAGAAAGATCGCAATGATGGCAAGTAAACCGCCGATACCATACCGAACCGTATTGGCCACAAAGTCATTATGAAATCCAACCTCCAATAGTTCATCACGGGATGCTTTGGAGGCATATGCCGCAATCAAGTCATCATGCATGTTTTTTTCCAGGCTCTCATCACCCCAGCCGGAAATGGGTCGCATGGAGAAGTAATACCAGCCAATTCGGATCCAATTGATGCGATGCCCAACCGAGGTATCGGGATTGACGGCGCTCCATTGGTAATTGCTGATTTCGGATTGCATTGCGTCCACTCGGTTTTTGACCGTGCTCGAGCCGAAATAAAAAACCACCATGGCAACAGCAGTGATTGCAAACCCGAGCACGATGGTCTTCCAACGACTCAATGGGCTGTAATGCACAATCCATAAAAATAAGATGAGGGGGACCACCAACCACCCCGTTCGGCTTCCAGAGCGCAAAGAAAGATAAATACCAATTACGCCGCCGATCAGTTGAAACACGCTGATGTACCACCGGCGCTTTTCACTAGAGCGAATCAGTAGCAAAGACATCACTCCCAATGCCAGTGACACCTGACCAAAGATTAATGGATCAATAAAATGGTTTGAAAGTCTTCCTGGGTAGCTGCTCCACATCGTTACAGGAACGTAAGGAATGAGAACCAGGGTAATAATGGTTGCGGCGGGAATGGCTAACTCAAATACGCGAGGCACTGCTGATCGATAACGCGCAATCGCCATAAACACCACTACAGCAAAAAGATAGCGCGATGGGGCATCAAAACGAGCAGCATTCCAATGTCCCTGCAAGAACTGGCCTAGAGCAACCGAGAGCACAGGCAAGGCAAATGCAATCACAAACGCGATGGTGAGTCGTCCAAGGGGGTCAGCAGTAAAGATGGCGTTTTGCGTTCTAAGCCCCACGGACGGATGCTTAAAAAAAGGCGACACCCATAAAATCGCAGCAATCAGGGTAGCAAAAAACAGCACTCCACTCACCCAGCCCTTCACAATTAATGCAAGCAATGGAAAGCAGGCGGCACTACACAAAAGGAAGGTCAGCACTGTGTAAAAACCTGGCCTGGATGGATTGATTTGCGTCATCTGGGATTACAGTACTGTGGAGTGAAAAAAGAATGGGCTGAAGTCATTATGATGCCACGCCCGCTATCAATAAACAAAGAAGCTGAGTCGCCCATTATCTCGGTACCAATTTCTTTACCAACTCAGCAATGGCCGTAAATGCGTCTTCATTTGTACAAAATGGCGGCAGCGCAAGATGGTGGTGATCGTCAGGAAAATGATTTTTACTGCCCAGAACATGATCCAGGCTTTCGCGCTGATGGCGCTTGGCAACCTCGACGATGTTCTCTGTGAAATAAACACAAGGGGCTCCGACTCCCGCAGCAAGCCAAAGTAATCCACCCTCAGGTCCTATGAATACGGTGCTTTGCGCTATCCGGTGGGCATCCTCTAGCAAATGGGATGATTTACCGTGCTTGGAATTTTTTTCAGCACTTAAGCCAACCCATTCAATGCGGCCTATTGTGCTTAGCATCTGAATCAATTGATCTACATCTCTGCCAAAGGCCCGCTTATAGAAGTCTCTTGAGATAGTGATGACAGGCTCACTCCCAACGGGGAGATCGGGAAGACGTTTTGGGAGTAGCAGTCGATAGCTGGGCAGAGGATCGCAACCCGCCAACCGTCGAATCTCCGACGTAAAGGGCTCTTGATAACTCCATTGGCTTGGTTCCCACACTACTTTCGCGTAGAAAAAGGGGAATAAAGAACGAGCGAACTTGATTAACTTGAGATGCCTGTAAAGCTTGACATTAAAGCGTGCATCATTTTTCAGAATAGGAATTAGCTGCGGCCAGCGCGTATATAGAGTGACTTCGTATCCTTGCTCACTTAAAGAGCTTGCTGCCGCCGTACAGGCGATGGTGTCGCCTAGCCAGCCGGTCGCAATAACAGCGGCCGTATTTTTTCTTGGCAAAAAGACGTGTTTAATTGCCTGCCACAATCGACATCACCGCCATACGGACTGCAATCCCAAAGGTCACTTGTTTCAGAATCACCGATTGAGCGCCGTCAGCAACGGCTGAATCAATCTCCACACCGCGGTTCATCGGGCCTGGGTGCATCACAATCGCATCGGGCTTGGCTAAAGCCAGGCGCTCTTGCGTTAAACCAAACTGCCGAAAGAAAGCCGCGCCCTCAGGCACCTTGCCAGCTTCCATCCGCTCTTTCTGAATGCGCAGGGTCATCACCACATCCACGCCGCGCAGGCCCTCCTCCATGCTATGAAAGACCTTCACGCCCAGCATATCCAGGTCATTAGGCAATAAGCTCTCTGGGCCAATCGCACGGATGTCAGTGCAGCCCAGCGCTGTCAGTGCATGAATATTGGACTTTGCTACTCGGCTATGCACAATATCCCCAATAATCGCTACCTTGAGTTTGGTGAAGTCCTGCTTGAAGTGGCGCATGGTGAACATATCGAGCAAACCTTGCGTGGGGTGCTGATGGCTACCATCCCCAGCATTAATCACGTGTACATAAGACGGTACGTGATTGGCAATTTCGATGGGTGCTCGCGACACACTGTGGCGCACCACAAAAATATCGGCCTGCATTGCAATCAAGTTATCGATTGTGTCAATTAGGCTCTCGCCCTTGGTGGTCGATGAAGTAGAAATATCCAAATTAATCACATCGGCCGATAAACGCTTGGCGGCAATCTCAAAGGTGGTGCGCGTCCGCGTGGAGTTTTCAAAAAAGAGGTTGAATACACTCTTGCCTCGTAGCAGTGGTACTTTTTTTACTTCACGAGCCGGATCAGTCACGCTTACAAACTGCTGAGCCGTATCGAGGATATGCAGGATTTGTTCTTTTGGCATTCCCTCTAAGGTAAGGAGGTGGGTCATCTCACCTGCGCTGTTCGTTTGCTTCATGCTGCACGCTCCTCAATAACAAAGCGGAAAGTGGATTTGCTTCTACCGGCCTCTGGATCATGCTTTTCCAGTGCCAGAATTTGGTGCTCTGGCACATGCACTTGCTCGCCTACAAAGTCCGCTGCAATGGGGAGTTCACGCTTACTGCGATCAGCAAGAACCATCAGCTCTACTTTTGCGGGACGACCAAAGTCAAACAATTCATTTAAGGCGGCGCGCACCGTTCTGCCGGTGAGCAAGACATCGTCGATCAATACGATATGCGCCCCGTTTACTTCAAATGGCAGGTGGGTAGCCATGCTGTCTGCCGAGCGCATTGCAGCCAAGCCTTTTTCTGCATAGTCATCCCGATGAAAGGCCACATTAATGACGCCGTAATGCGCTAAGCCTAAATCGTGTGCCAAGCGCTCCGCAATCCAGGCTCCGCCGATGGCTAGCCCTACAATCTCCATGGGCTCTTTACTGACCAATCGAGCGCGAAGATTGGCTAGCAACTTGGCGTAAAGTACCTCAGCATCCATCTTCTATTTTCCTGATTCCGTGGGATCGAGCAAACGCGTTTATGTTGCTAACTATTTTATTGCCCCCAGACCGCCCTGGGGCTTTTTTCAACTAAACCGCCCTCAAAGAAAAGCGAAAAGCCTTGTGAGTCGGGTTTTAGCAGCTGAATCAATCCGGCGCTTATGCCCCCCCTTAGGGAACTAAAGTACGTCCCGCTCCAAAAAATACTGCTCCAGAATCAACCTGGCCGACTCCGAATCCAGGCTAGCCCCCTTATTTTTGTGGCCCCCATGACTAAATCGAGGGTCATTCTCCAGGACGGCCGAGGTATAGCGCTCATCTACCCACGCTACTGGTAAACCAAAACGCCCGTGCAGTTGATTGCCGAAACGCTGGGCTTTTGCGGTCATGGCGTGCTCTGCGCCATCGGGGTGGCAAGGTAAACCCACCACCAATTGATCGGGTGCCCATTCTGCAATGCGAGCGGCAATTTGGGCAAACCGGGCATCGTCTTGATCGGCGCCAATCGGAGCGAGGGCCTGACCTTGACCTGTAATGGAGTTGCCCACTGCCACGCCAATGCGGCGCGTTCCATAATCAAATGCCAAGACGGTGATGGTTTTGCTCACTGGAGTTTGGCGAGCCGCCCTAAGCGTGGCCAACCTGCCCCGATAAATGCGAGGGGTCAAAGCCGAGGGCATGCATGGCACTCTGGTAGCGCTGACTTGCTGGGATAGCAAAGATGATCTCGGTCATTTGATCGCGACTGAGTTTGGCATTAATCCAGCCATTGAGAGCGATTTCTTCTTCAAGTTGGCCGGCGCCCCATCCCGCATAACCCAAGGTCATCATGAAACGGCTGGGACCGCTGCCAGAGGCTACTGCCTCGAGAACATCTTTCGACGTCGTCATGGTTAGGCCTTGGGGCACCGTAAGGGAGGAGCTATAGGAAGGGCTAGGCGAGTCATGCAACACAAAGCCTCGCTCCACTTGCACAGGGCCACCAAAGTAAACTGCTTGCTCACTAAAGCCAGTACCCTCAGGCATTAGCTCTATTTTTTCAAGTAAATCCGATAGGGTGACATCCGTGGGTCGGTTTATCACTAAACCCATTGCGCCTTTGGCATTGTGCTCAAAGAGGTAGACCACAGAGCCTGCGAACTGCTCGTCTAGCATGCCAGGCATTGCAATTAAAAGCTGGTTGGTTAAGTAGTGCGCTTCTGCTGCGCCGACTTCAGGAAAGATGGATGCGGATCCGGGACCCACCTGGGTATCGGCTCCCATTGCATCCAAATTCGGCTTGCTTATGCTCATTGATCCATTTTACCGAAAAGTCACCCTCCTCAAAATAGATCTAGGCGCCATGATGCGGTTTTCTGGGGTGCACCGCACTGCAATAAAAAAAGATGGCTAAACTGTGCCCAATTCCTGTTGAGAAAGTCGATCACTACACATGATGAAGCTTTTATTGCTATCCATTGCATTGGTACTCGGTGCCTGTGCTACTCCCCCACCGCCGCCAGAACCCGAACGCGTCGAAGTCAAACCCCTGCAAGGCGATCAGTACTGGACCTTGAACTTTTTTTACTTTTACAAAGGCAAGCAAACCCACACTAAAAGCTATCAGTTCGTGAACCGGCGTGACTGTTTTGAGGCGATGTACCAGAAGCAAGTTGATTCCAAAAAACAGACTAACCACAGTGGCGCTGGGGTTTGCAGTAAGTTGTTTGTTGATGGACAAAAACGGACAGCAGATGATCTACTGGGCTTTCGCTAATTGCATTAGCTAATGCATGACGAAGGGCTTTTCCACGCACAAGCGCAGAAAGCCCTAAGATAGCGGCTATGGCCCTATCGAATACCAACACCTCCCCTCCCCATTCCCATAGCGCAAGCCTAGTATGGCTGCGCCGTGACTTACGCCTCTATGACCATGCAGCCCTTAGTCACGCCCTGCAATCAAGTAAGGCGGCGTGGGTTGTGTTTGTGTTCGACACCACCATTTTGGATCCCTTAAAAGATAGCAAGACGGACGCCTTAACGGCCGATCGGCGCGTGGATTTTATTTGGCAAGGGATCAGCCAAATCGATGGCGCGCTGCGCAAGCAAGGTGGCGGCCTCATCGTGCGCTACGGCAAACCCACAGACTACATACCTACACTCGCGAGTGAACTGGGCGTCTCGTGCGTGATGGTCAATCATGACTACGAACCCAGCGCAATCGAGCGCGATGCTGTCATTGCGCAGCAACTGCAAAAAAATGGCATTGTCTTTGAATCATTTAAAGACCAAGTCATCTTTGAAAAGAAAGAAGTGCTGACCAACTCAAGTACGGTCTTTTCCGTATTTACGCCCTACAAAAATGCGTGGCTCAAGCGCCTCACTGAAGGTGATCTTGCACCCCATCCATGCAAGGCAAAGCCTGGGCAATTTGCAGCCATTCCGAAAAAGCTGGATTTAGGTATTCCATCGCTCGAGTCGATGGGCTTTTGCGCAACCGGCATTGAATCGTACTTGCCCCCGGGCTCGGATGGCGGCCAATCCTTTTTAGAAGACTTCTTGACGCGCATCGATCAGTACCAAATTGGACGGGATTTTCCGGCAATCAAGGGGGTGAGTTATTTATCAACCCACTTGCGCTTTGGCATGCTCTCGATTCGGGGTTTGGTGCGCGAGGCGCACCGTCGCATGCTCGCTGGTAGTATGGGCGCCACCATCTGGCTGAGCGAACTAATCTGGCGCGACTTTTATTTCATGATTCTGGCTAATCATCCGCGCCTCGCTAGTGGTGCTGCATTTAAACCCGACTACGATGGCATCGTTTGGGAGAGTGGTGCTATTGCTAAAAAGCGCTTTCAGGCATGGTGTGACGGTAAAACAGGCTACCCCTTGGTTGATGCCGCCATGCACCAACTCAATCAAAGCGGCTATATGCACAATCGCCTGCGCATGATTGTGGCCAGCTTCTTAAGCAAAGACTTGGGTATCGATTGGCGACTGGGCGAAGCCTACTTTGCAAAACACCTCAATGATTTTGAGTTCTCATCGAACAACGGAGGCTGGCAGTGGGCTTCTTCTTCCGGCTGCGATGCGCAGCCCTACTTTCGCATCTTCAATCCTACTACCCAGTCTCAGCGTTTTGATCCACAGGGCAAGTTCATTCGGCGCTATATCCCCGCTTTAGAAAAGCTGTCGGACAAATCGATTCATGCGCCATGGGAAGCGGGCCACATTGAATTAGAAGCCGCAGGCATTTTGCTCGGCCGCGATTACCCGCTACCGATCGTGAATCACGATGAAGCCCGTAAAGAAACCTTAGTGCGGTACAGCGTGGTGAAGAAGGTAAGCACAACAGAGTGATCGTTACGGAAGAAACTTTTTTCCGTCAATCCACTACACTTTAGTGATGTCACCTGTTTATGCTATCGGCGATGTGCAAGGCTGCTTAGCGCAGCTGGACGCACTGATTGCTAAATTACCCAAGAAATCCAAATTGATTTGCTTGGGCGACCTCGTCAATCGGGGTCCGGACTCACTGGGGACATTGCGTCGCCTCAAAAAGCTCCAAGAGCAAGGCACTGCAGAATGCATTCTCGGCAACCATGACCTCAATCTGCTGGCGCGCGATGCGGGCCTGCGAGGCGCACGGCCGCTCGATACGCTCGATGGCATTTTAAAAGCCAAAGATCGGGCAGAACTGATCGATTGGCTACGCCATCGCCCGATGGCACTGAGCAACGGCCATGCCTTATTGGTGCATGCGGGCGTCCTCCCTGATTGGGATGTAAGCCAAACCCTGGAATACGCGCATGAAGTGGAGAAGGCGCTGCGCAAATCCACTTACAAACGTTTTTTAGCCGAGATGTATGGCAACACGCCAACAAAATGGAGTAACTCCTTAAAAGGAAACGATCGCCTGCGCGTTATTACCAATGCCCTCACCCGCCTGCGCTTTTGTACCCCCAAAGGCCAAATGGAATTTGAGAGCAAAGAGGGATTAGAAGCAAGCCCGAAAGGCTACCTACCCTGGTTTGACGTGAAACAGCGTAAGACCGCAAATACCCATGTGATTTTTGGTCACTGGTCAACGCTCGGTTTAATTCAGAGGCGGAATGTAACTGGACTTGATACCGGATGCGTCTGGGGCGGCAAGTTAACCGCCATTGAAGTACCTGATGCCGCTAATAGCCGATCTCATAAACCACGGCTTGTGCAGGTATCGGGATACGACCATCCTTTACGAATGTAAGTCTGCAGCTTTACTGAATTTTTTATTTCAGTTTGGCAAAGGCTTTTTTCGATGCAGTAATGATCTCATCCAGTACAGCATTGTCATGGGCTATCGACGTAAAGCCGGCCTCATATGCCGAAGGTGCTAAGTACACCCCTTCATCCAGCATCGCATGAAAGAACACTTTAAATGCATCGATATTGCTTTTGGTCACCGCATCAAATGATGTGGGGACTTGGTCGGTGAAGTA
Organism: Rhizobium sp. Q54; assembly: GCA_943371165.1. GTDB lineage: Bacteria > Pseudomonadota > Gammaproteobacteria > Burkholderiales > Burkholderiaceae > Polynucleobacter. The sequence goes on along the minus strand of CALRTW020000002.1, from coordinate 7,659 downwards.
AAAACCAAACATCCCGCCCACGCTATCGGTCGAGAATGGAATGCCTGCTTCATCTGCTGCCTGCTTCAGGCCTGCCATCAGCTTGCTCGTTTGACCGCCGAGGCAATCAAAGAAACCATCCCGCGAGATGATCTCTAGGGTTTTCATGCCAGCTGCAACCGCAACTGGATTGCCAGACAGGGTGCCGGCTTGGTAGACATTACCGATCGGCGCCAACTTCTGCATGATCTCTTTTTTGCCGCCAAAGGCTGCCATTGGCATACCGCCGCCCATCACCTTACCAAGGCAAGTCAAGTCCGGCGTAATACCTTGCAAACTTTGCGCGCCGCCCAAAGCCACCCGAAAGCCCGTCATGACTTCGTCATAAATCAGAACACTGCCATGGTGCTGGGTTAACTTCCGAATCGCCGCTAAAAACTCCGGTTTGGCTTTGATGAGGTTCATATTGCCAGCGATGGGCTCAATGATCACGGCCGCAATCTGATCGCCATGCAATTTGAAGGTTTCTTCAATCGCAGCGGTATCGTTGTAGGGCAGCACTAAGGTGTGCTTGACCAAGTCTTGTGGAACGCCGCCCGATGAAGGCGCGTTTTGGGTTGAGTCGGCAAAGGTCAGTAAGCCCGAGCCCGCCTTGACCAAGAGGCTATCGGCATGGCCGTGATAACAACCCTCAAACTTAATAATCAAATCACGACTGGTATAGCCGCGCGCTAAACGCAGGGCGCTCATCGTCGCCTCCGTGCCGCTCGATACCATCCGAATTTGCTCAACGCTCGGCATGATGGCGCAAATACGCTCGGCTAATTCAATTTCGCCAACGGTAGGCGCGCCATAGCTAAAACTGAGGGTCGCTGCTTTTTGCACGGCCTCCACTACTTCTGGATTGGCGTGACCGGCAATCATGGGGCCCCAGGACATAATCAAGTCAACGTAGCGCTTATCTTCAATGTCCCAAAAATGAGGGCCGAGTGCTTTCTTAATAAAGCGCGGGGCGCCGCCTACCTGACGAAATGCCCGAACGGGGGAATTCACGCCGCCCGGAATGGTTTTTTGTGCACGCTCGAATACGGTTTCGTTTAAGCCCATGTGATTCTCATCCGCTTGATTGATTAATTAGTCTGTTGCTTGAAGGTGTATGCCGTAATTAAATTGCCATCATCTCAAAATCGTCTTTGCGCGCGCCGCATTCAGGGCACGTCCAATTCATGGGCACATCTTGCCACAGGGTTCCGGGCGCAATTCCTTCATCCGGCAAACCGGCAGCCTCGTCATACACCCAACCGCAAATCAGGCACATATAGGTTTTGAATTCCATGGCGTTTTATCTTTCCATCTTCTTTGTTATAGCGATAGTTACATCAACGTTACTAATTCTAAATCGGCTTACTGGCAGACTCCAAACGCTCGGCTTTGGAGCGCATTTCAAAACGGAATAAACGGCATTCGAGCGGGCCATTAAAGAGCGGTGTGCGGCGTGACTCTTTAATGCGCAACTGCCCCGGCAAAGCCATATCGGCAGTCAAGACAAAGACATGCCAGCCGCCAAAGGCATCTTTGAGATGCCACCCAAACTGCTGCATGAACTCTAAAAAGGCAGGATCGATTTCTTCTTCGGCCTGCAAGCGTTTTAAGGATTCACGGCTTGACCGTTTCGCACTCTGCCGTCCGGTTTCAATGTTGTGGCTGTAGGGATCCACATCAGCACCGTAGCCCTCATCGTCATAGCGGTCCTGAGCCTGGTCGCGATCATCGCCACGGCCGCCTTTGATACCCAAGCGCTGTCCATAAGGCGGATTAAGTAAGGCCAGTCCTGGCAAGGCAGCTGCGCCCGGATCTCCTACGCTACTGGCAATGGCAGGTGGCTTGGCCGCCAATGCATCGACCTGACGGACCACCGGCAAGCCAGGCAACTGCGCCCGCTGCCAATTGGATTTGGTCATCGAGACGAGTTTTTCATTAATGTCGCTACCGCTGATACCTAATGACTGAGCATCTGGAAAGGCTTTACGCCGCTCTAGTATTTCTGCGAGCACCGCCTCTTTCAGGGCTTGCCACTTTTTTTGTTCCGCGCCCACCGCAAATGGCTTCAAACGTAAAAAGCCAAAGCCATGCACAGAGGTCACCAAAGGGCGATACGCCAGGCGTGTAGGCATTGATTCTTTGCCTGCTTCGTCATAAAGGCCTGCCCGAATCGCTCCAGACGGGATGCCCATGGCGATCTGCGCCGCTTCAATTAAAAAGGTGCCACTACCGCACATCGGATCAAACAACGGCTGCTTAGGCTGCCAACCCGTGATCGCCAGAATGCCCGCAGCAAGGTTTTCTTTTAAAGGGGCATCGCCCTTTTCGTCACGCCAACCCCGCTTAAACAAGGCTTCGCCTGAGGTATCCAAATAAATCGATACATGGGTTGCAGTGAGGTGCGCCTGCACACGCACATCCGGAAAGGCCGTATCAATCGAGGGGCGATCACCTGAGACTTCACGCAAGCGATCCACAATCGCGTCTTTGATTTTCAACGTTGCAAAGTTCAAACTCTTCAGCGGTGAACGATGGGCAGTCACATCAACCCGCAGGGTTTGTTTGTGCGAAAACCACTCCTCCCAGGCTAGGCTATGGGCTAAGCGATACAGGTCGTCTTCTTGGCGATAGGTGGACTCTGCCATTTGCAAGAGCACGCGACTGGCAATGCGCGAATGCAAATTGAGCGCCATGGCTGCCGATAAGGGGCCAGCCAAACCAACACCACCCGTCGGGCTGGTTGGCGTTGGATCAATCACCCAAGCACCTTGGGCTTTGACTTCAGGACGCTCAGCAATCTGCCGTAGCTCAGTAGCTAAAACCGTTTCCAGTCCGCCGGGACACACCACAAAAAATCGCATGAAGAAAGCCTAGAAAATAAGAGGTGAATAAATACCGATGTGCTTACGGCTTAATCACAACAATGGCAGTGATGATGACAAGCAAGGCCACTGGCACCTCATTAAACCAACGGAACCAAACGTGGCTACGCTTGTTTTTACCTGCCCTGAATTTTTTGAGCAAGGTGTAGCAGGAATGGTGGTATCCCAAAATGATCAGCACAAAAAGTAATTTGGGGTGCATCCAGCCTGCGCCGCGACCAATGCCAAAGTGAAGCCAAAGCACGACACCCAGCACTACCGCGGGCACCATCAGAATGGTCATAAAGCGAAAGAGGCGATCGGCCATGCCTAACAGGCGGGCATTGACCTCTGGATTGGTCTCTTGCGCCATGTTGACAAAAATGCGTGGTAAATAAAAGAGGCCAGCAAACCACGAAGCCACCAAAACAATGTGAAATGTTTTCGTCCAAAGATACGCATCACCCATTTTTATCCCCTTTGTTGGTTTACTAAAGCAGCATTGCCTTAGCTCAATACTAACTACTGTACTTATTTAATTAGGTTCTGATTTCCCCATGGCCCATCACAATGTACTTCAGCGAGGTCAAGCCATCTAGGCCAACGGGACCACGTGCATGTAGCTTGTCATTGGAGATACCAATCTCTGCGCCCAGGCCATACTCAAAACCATCCGCAAAGCGGGTGCTGGTATTGACCATCACACTGGCGCTATCGACCTCACGCAAAAAGCGGTCTGCTGTTGCTGTATTAGTCGTGATGATCGCATCCGTATGTTTGCTGCCATAGCGCTCGATGTGATCCATCGCTTCATCCAGCGATGCAACCGTCTTAATCGACAAAATCGGTGCAAGGTATTCGGTTTTCCAGTCCTCTTCGCTTGCATCAACCAATTTACCAAAGCCTGCTGCCTCTAAAGCCTTGCGCGTAGGCGAGTCAACCCGCAGCTCGACGCCCTTGTCTTGGTAGATTTTGCACAGGCGCGGCAATACCGCACTAGCAACTGCCGCATGCACCAGCAAGGTCTCCATCGCATTGCAAGGCGCATAGCGCTGGGTTTTAGCGTTATCACAAACGGTGATGGCCAAATCCAGATCGGCCTCGCGGTCGATAAACGTATGGCAAATGCCATCGAGGTGTTTAATCATAGGCACCCTGGCATCGGCCATCAGGCGCGCAATTAAGCTCTTACCACCCCGCGGCACGATCACATCAATGTACTCGGTCATGGTGATCATTGCACCAACGGCAGCGCGGTCTGTGGTGCTGACCACTTGGACTGCATTCGCAGGCAAATTAGCGCTAGCTAAACCCTGCTGAATTAAGCCCGCCAAGAGGGTATTCGAATCAATCGCCTCGGAGCCGCCGCGCAAAATCACGGCATTGCCGGACTTGAGGCACAAGGCCGCTGCATCAATGGTGACGTTGGGACGGGATTCGTAAATGATGCCGATCACACCCAGCGGTACGCGCATTTGAGCGAGTTCTATTCCGGAAGCTTGGCGCTTGAGTGGGCCGATTTTTCCAATCGGATCTTCTAAAGTAGCAATTTGCTCTAAACCCAAAGCCATCGACTCAACCGTTTTGGCTGTCATGGTCAGGCGATCGATGAATGCTGCATCATGCCCGCTCTTTTTAGCGCGCTCGACATCCACTGCATTGGTTTCTAAGATGCGGGCCGACTGTTCGCGCACTAAACGCGCGATGTGGATGAGGGCTTGGTTCTTTTGATCGGTACTGGCGCGCGCCATCGCCCGCGAGGCTGCTCTTGCCGCCTTACCTATGGACTCCATCATTTCGGTAATCGCTGTACTCATATTCGCTCTATCACTCTGTTTCTCTATCGCAACAAACTACCTACTAAACGCAATCCGTCCCACGGATCTGCTGGCAACTCGGCTGCCGATAAACCCTTGGCTTGCCGATCTAAACCCGCCGCCACCTGCATTGCGCGCCGCAGTTTGAGGGGATTCACGCGGCGTAGGGCTCCAGGGTATAGCTTTTCCTTATTTCCCCAGATGCGGTTCGCACGCATCAACTGCTGCACCGACTCACCACGCTGACTTGCGGCTTGTAGCTTTGATAGTATCCGAAGCTCTTCGGTTACGCTCCACAGAATGAGGGGCAGAGGCTCGCCCTCCCCTTTGAGGCCATCGAGCATGCGGTTAAGGCGCGCTAAATCGCCTGCCAGGATCGATTCGGTTAACTGGAATACATCGTAGCGCGCGACCTTGAGGATGGATTCGCGAATTTGCGCTTCGGTCAAAGCACCCTGTGGATAGAGCAAGCCCAATTTCTGGATTTCTTGGTGGGCGGCAATCAGATTACCTTCGACTTGATTAGCAATGAACTCCAGCGCCTCTTGACCTGCCGATCCAGACTCCACAGTCTGCCCTTGTTTTTTCAAACGCTGCGCAATCCACAGCGGCAAATGACTGCGATCAATCGAGTCAATTTGCACGGCGATCGAGATATCCTCTAGCGCACTAAACCAGGCTGAGGTCTTCGTTTTTCCATCGAGCCTTGGCAACACAATGCAGACGATGGTGTCGGGGCCATCATGACCAGGTGACTGAGACTGGATTTGCGCAGCGAATTGCTTGAGCGCTTCAGCACCATCGCGGCCTGGCTTACCCGACGGAATGCGTAATTCCAGCCAGCGCTTATCGCCAAACAAGGACATGGTTTGCCCAGCAGACAGTAAAGAGGACCAATCAAAGTAACGCTCGTGCATCAATACTTCGCGCTCGGTATATCCCAGCTTTCGAGCGACGGAACGCAATTGGTCCATGGCCTCCATCATCAGCAAGGGCTCATCTCCACTGAAAACATAAACCGGTGAGAGCGCTAGGCTGGATTTGAGTCCACTGATGTGCGCTTGCAGCGCATCGCTCGTCATCATTCGAGAGTGGATCCCATGCTTAGGGCTTACCCATGACAGGCTTAGCGCCGGTGGGCGCTGGCGGCCTGGGTTTTGCAGCGGCCGATACACGGCGAAGAATCTGCAGGGATAAATCGGAACGCATGGCGTTTGTAAATTGCTGTTGCTGTACGTCCGAAGCCAGCACCGTTGATACTGAAAAGTCCATATCGCGGGTGACGTAAATTTCCGATTCAGGAACAATATCTACGCCATTTTGATCGATCGCCTGAAACGCCACGCGCGAGTTCAAGCGGTATGCAGAAATCTGACCTGAAGCGTTGTAAGCCAAAATCTCACGGGTATTTTGTTCACTGATGATCTCTAAAATAAGATCGGCATCCTTGGCATTGGTGGCAACCCTGGCGTCACTGCCCGTTAAGATAATCAGCTCCAAATCAGCTCGCAGTGGTGGCGATGGATTGCCTGTAATCGCAATTGCCTTATATGGAATCGATACCGAGCCGCGCATCTTAAAACCGCAGGCCGAGGTAAACAAGACCGGCAAAGCAATCAAGGCCCCAAGCCAGTTTCTACGCTCCAAACTGGGCATTGGGCTCTTATCCTTTACACCGGGTTTTGCCGCAGGATCGTTTATCTTGGAGTTGATAATGGCGCCTCTATTCCGTTAAACAACAATATTAACTAAGCGGCCCGGAACCACAATCACTTTTTTAGGTGATCCGCCATTTAAGGCCTTCTGCGCAATCTCGCTTTGCAGTGCGGCTGCCTCAATGACCTCTTTACTGGCGTCTGCCGCTACCGTGATCGAGCCGCGCAGTTTGCCATTGACCTGCAAGACCAAAGCGATTTCGGTTTGCACCAAGGCTGCCTCGTCTACTGCCGGCCATGGCGCATCCAAAATCAGACTGCCCTGATCGCTATAACCCATCTCTATCCATAACCGGTGCGTTAGGTGCGGCACAACCGGGTAGAGTATGCGTAGCAGGATACCGATGCATTCACGCAGAACCGCCGGACGAATCGCTTGGCTAGCATCTTTGCCTTCACCCAATTTAACTGGCTCTAATGTATTGAGCATTTTCATGGCGGCCGAAACAACCGTGTTGTACTGGCGGCGCTGGTAATCAAAATTGGCTTGCTTCAAAATGCTATAGACTTCACGGCGCAGGGCTTGCTCTGCATCGTTTAGCGCACTCGGCAAGGTGGCATTGGATTGCCCACTGGATCGAATGGCGGCCGCTTGACTCATTGAGTAGGACCATACCCGGCGCAGAAAACGCGAGGCGCCCTCAACACCAGCGCCAGACCACTCAAGCTGTTGCTCGGGCGGCGCTGCAAACATCGTAAAGAGTCTGGCCGTATCCGCGCCATACTGATCAATCAGTGCTTGCGGATCAACGCCGTTGTTTTTACTCTTGGACATTTTTTCCACACCACCAATCGTGATGGGGTTACCGCCGAGCTCAATCCCCGCTCCTGCCTTCAGTTTTGCGCCCGTTGGCCTGCCCTTATCGTCCAGGCTTAACTCCACATCGAGTGGATTGAGCCAGGTCTTTTTGCCACTGGCATCTTCGCTGTAATACGTCTCATTGAGCACCATGCCTTGCGTCAATAAATTCGCAAACGGCTCATCAAAGGTAATTAAATCGAGGTCACGCATCACCTTGGTCCAAAAGCGCGCGTAGAGTAAATGCAAAATCGCATGCTCAATACCGCCAATGTATTGATCCATTGGCATCCAGTATTGATTGCGCTGATCGACCATGGTCTTGGCATCTGCCCCGGTATAGCGCATGAAGTACCACGAGGAATCCACAAAGGTATCCATGGTGTCGGTTTCGCGCCGAGCCGGCTTGCCGCACTTCGGGCATGCCACATTTAAAAAGTCCGCGC
>CALRTW020000001.1:0-186809 GCA_943371165.1 Rhizobium sp. Q54 | reverse complement strand
TTTGACTTTACCCATAACGCTCCAGTAACCCAAGAGCAGATTCGTCGAATCGAGGCGATTGTCAATGATGAGATTTTGCATAACGAGGCCACCTCTGCTCAGGTGATGGCCTTAGAAGATGCGCAAAAAACCGGTGCCATGATGCTCTTCGGCGAAAAGTACGGCGATTCGGTGCGCGTCTTAGAGATTGGGACATCCAAAGAATTGTGCGGCGGCACCCATGTGTCGCGCACCGGTGATATTGGCAGCTTAAAGATTGTGTCGGAGAGCGGTGTCGCTGCAGGCATACGGCGTGTCGAGGCGGTAACCGGTCGCCATGCGCTCCAGTTTTTGCAGTCCTTAGAAGATCGTATCAATGCCACTGCAGCGGTTCTGAAAACCAATCCCCATGAGTTAACCCAGCGCGTAACGCAGTTGCAAGACAGTTTGCGTCAAGCTGAGCGTGAACTGGAAAAACTCAATTCCAAATTGGCTGCGAGCCAAGGCGATGAGTTGGCAGCGCAAGCAATTGATGTGGGTGGCTTGATGGTCTTGGCGGCCCGCATGGATGGTGCTGATGCGCAGGTTCTACGCGAGACCATGGATGCCCTCAAAGGCAAATTGAAAACCGCAGCGATTGTCTTAGCTTCAGTGCAGGGCGATAAAGTTAGTTTGATTGCTGGCGTTACTGCGGACGCAACTGCTCGTATCAAGGCAGGTGATCTGGTTAATTTTGTCGCGCAGCAAGTGGGCGGCAAGGGTGGCGGTAAGCCAGAGATGGCAATGGCTGGAGGCACCAATCCATCGGCCTTGCCGGCAGCGTTGGCGGGCGTAAAAGACTGGGTTATTCAGTCAAGCAAGGCCTAATACAGAGGAGCAGGACATGAGTGAAGTCATCATCCCCGAAGTCAATCGTGAAATCGATGCGATTGGCATGAATTGCCCCTTACCCATTTTGCGCACTAAAAAAGCTTTAGCGGATATGGAGTCAGGCCAGATCTTGATGGTGAAGGCAACTGACGCCGGAGCTGCTCATGATTTTCCGGTCTTTGCGAAGCAGACCGGAAATGAACTTATTGCCACCGCAAGTGAAGGCGATACCCTGATTTTTTATCTCAAGCGCCGATAAGCGCTTAGGTTAGGGATCTACTTTTAAGGTAGGCAGCAAACTCAGTGCCTAGCTCGGAGTGGCGCAAGGCAAACTCAACCGAAGCTTTCATATAGCCGAGCTTGCTACCGCAGTCATAACGCACGCCGTCATATTCATAAGCAAACACAGGCTCTTCCTTCAGGAGTGAGGCGATTGCATCGGTCAGCTGAATTTCGCCGCCTGCGCCAGGCTTGAGGTTTCGAATGTGCGCAAAGATCGAGGACGATAAAACATAGCGTCCCACTACCGCCAAATTCGATGGTGCATCTTTGGGCTGTGGCTTTTCCACAATCCCATTTAAGCGATAGATGCCTTTAGATACTTCGGCGCCAGCAACAATACCGTAGGAACTGCTTTTGGCAGGATCAATTTTTTCAACTGCAATCACAGAGCCTTGTTGCGCCTCATGTACCTTGAGCATTTGCTGTAATACGGGCGGCTGGCCATCCAATAAATCATCCGCCAAAATGATGGCAAAGGGCTCATCGCGTACGAGCTTTTCGGCGCAGAGGACTGCATGACCCAAGCCCAAGGCTTCAGGCTGACGCACATAAACGCAATCCACATGACTGGGCTTGATACTGCGGACGATTTCTAATAAAGCATGCTTATTTTTTGCCTCAAGCTCCGCTTCCAGTTCGTACGCTTTATCAAAGTGATCTTCAATCGCGCGCTTACTACGACCGGTTACAAAAATCATTTCTGTAATACCTGCCGCAATGGCCTCTTCTACCGCATACTGAATTAAGGGCTTGTCCACGACATTGAGCATTTCCTTCGGACTTGCTTTGGTCGCAGGCAAAAAGCGGGTGCCAAGGCCAGCAACCGGAAATACGGCTTTGCTTACTGGCTTAGAAAAAAAGGCGGTCATGGCAAATCCAATCAAACAAAAAGAATGGGCTGATTCTAGCGGAGATCAAGCCTGCTAACTAGGCTTTGCCGAGGCGATCCAGCTGGGCAAGCAATTTTTCATGGTTTTGCTCAAATCCAGTCAAACGCAGCTTTTCTTGTGCGACCACCTCTACAGGGGCGCGCGCAACAAAGCTCTCGTTATCTAACTTGCTGCGGGCTTTGCTGATTTCACTAGCAAGTCGGTCAATTTCTTTACGCAGGCGCAGGCGTTCTGCATCGATATCGACTTCAATCTTGAGTAGTAACTTCAGATCACCCACTAAAGCAATTGGCGCTCCAGGAGCATCGCGCTCGAGCAAAGCTTCATCGCTGTAAATTTTGACTTCCGATAGTTTTGCCAGCGCTTGCAAATAAGGACTCGCTTTTTCTAAGAAAGCGGCGGGCCCATAAATCCACAGCGGTACTTTTTGCGCTGGAGAAATTTGCATTTCTCCTCGCAGGTTACGGCAGGCATCGACAATCGCCTTGACTTGATTGACCCACGCTTCACTTTGCTCATCAAACTTTGAGGGTTGTGCTACTGGGTAGGGCTGCAATGCAATCGATTGCGCTGCTTGTTCAGCAAGAACCTTGCCCGTCTTTGGTCCAACCGTTTGCCATAGGGTCTCGGTAATAAACGGAATGAGTGGATGGGCCATGCGCAAAATGGTTTCAAGTACACGCAAAAGGGTGCGGCGGGTTGCGCGTTGTTGCGCTGGTGTGCCCGTTTGGAGTTGTACCTTGGCAAGTTCTAAATACCAATCGCAGTACTCGTCCCATACAAACTGATAAATGGCGCTGGCGATATTGTCAAAGCGGTATTGCGTAAAGCCTTTTTCAACCTCAAGCTCGGTGCGTTGCAAGGTCGACACAATCCAGCGATCGGCTGCCGAAAAATCAAGATGGCCATCGGGACCGCATTGCTCGTTGCATGGGGCAAAGCCATTGTCTTCATCCGATCCAGGGCAATTCATTAAGACAAAGCGAGTGGCATTCCAGAGTTTGTTGCAAAAGTTTCGGTAACCTTCGCAGCGCTTCTGATCAAAATTAATATTGCGACCCAATGAAGCAAGCGAGGCAAAGGTAAAACGGAGCGCATCGGTACCAAATGCCGGAATCCCATCTGGAAACTCTCTCCGTGTTTTTTTGCCAATGCTATCCGCCTGTTTTGGATTCATCAGGCCGGTAGTGCGTTTGTCGATGAGGGTGTCAAGGGTGATGCCGTCAATCAGATCGATTGGGTCTAAGGTATTGCCTTTGGACTTGCTCATCTTCTGTCCTTCTGCATCCCGAACGAGACCATGGACATAGACCGTGTGAAACGGCACCTTACCCGTGAAATGGCAGGTCATCATGACCATGCGCGCTACCCAAAAGAAAATGATGTCAAAGCCAGTAACCAATACCGAGGACGGCAAGAAATGCTTTAGCTCTGGGGTTTCTTTAGGCCAGCCTAGCGCACTAAACGGCACCAGGGCAGAACTAAACCAGGTATCGAGTACATCGGGGTCGCGCGTGAGTGTGCCGGTATAGCCAGCAGCCAGTGCTTTTGCTTTCGCATCCGCTTCGGATCGCGCTACAAAAATTTGCCCAGCATCGCCATACCATGCTGGAATCTGATGACCCCACCACAATTGGCGCGAAATACACCAATCCTGAATGTTCTCTAACCACTGGTTATAGGTGCTATTCCAGTTTTCGGGAACCAATTTAATGTCACCGCTGGTGACCGCATGCAATGCGGCTTCTGCAATGGATGCACCCGGTTTGTAGGCGTTGTCTTGCGATGGTTTTGACACTGCCACAAACCATTGGTCGGTCAGCATCGGCTCAATGATCACTTGTGTGCGGTCGCCGCGTGGCACCATCAGTTTATGAGGCTGTACCTTATCTAATAGACCACTTGCCTCTAAATCAGCAACCACGCGCTTACGAGCCTCAAAGCGATCAAGACCTTGGTATGCGCTTGGCGCGTTCTCATTGATCTTGGCATCGAGCGTCAGAATATTAATCAGGGGGAGTTGATGGCGCTGACCAACCGCGTAGTCATTAAAGTCGTGCGCTGGGGTTACCTTCACAACGCCCGTACCAAACTCAAGGTCAACGTAATCGTCGGCGATGATGGGAATGGTGCGATCACACAGTGGTAGGCTGACCGATTGACCAATTAAATGGCGATAGCGCTCATCATTGGGATTGACCATCACGGCAACGTCCCCCAGGAGGGTTTCTGGGCGGGTCGTTGCTACCACCAGCGAGCCTGAGCCATCGCTTAAAGGGTAGCGGATGTGCCACATGCTACCGTCTTCCTCTTCACTCACCACCTCGAGATCAGAAACGGCTGTGCCCAACTGTGGATCCCAGTTCACCAGGCGCTTACCGCGGTAAATTAATCCTTGCTCATGCAGGCGAACGAAGACTTCCACAACCGAGGCCGACATTTTGTCGTCCATCGTGAAATACTCCCGGCCCCAATCAATCGATGCACCTAAGCGTCGAATTTGCCGAGTAATGGTCGAGCCAGAGCTTTCTTTCCATTCCCATACTTTTTCTAAAAACGCATCGCGGCCCAAATCATGGCGGGATATTTTTTGCGCATCGAGCTGGCGCTCGACGACGATTTGCGTGGCAATGCCAGCATGGTCGGTTCCCGGAACCCACAAGGTGTTTTTGCCAGACATGCGGGCATGACGAATCAAGCCATCCATGATGGTTTGATTAAAAGCGTGACCCATATGCAGGGTGCCCGTGACATTGGGCGGGGGTAACTGAATACTGAAGTCGGCCTTATCGTCGTCAAGGGTGGCGCCTGCAATGCCGCGCTTTTCCCATTCCGGACCCCAAAATGCTTCGATTGGGGCGGGTTCGTATGATTTGGCTAGCTCCACTCCAGCAGGCGATTCTGCTGTGGACTGGGCTGGGCTTGATTCAGGGGTATTCGGGGTGATTGGCATAAGAGTCAAATTATAATTGGCGTAATGTATTCAGACCTACTCGCGAACCTAAACCCTGAACAACGCGAGGCGGTGACCCTTCCTCCGGTTGCCGAAAATGGCCATGCCCAGTCCGCCCTGATCTTGGCTGGTGCCGGTAGCGGCAAGACGCGGGTACTTACCACCCGCATCGCCTGGCTCATCCAAACAGGCCAGGTATCCCCGATTGGCGTCTTGGCGGTGACATTCACCAATAAAGCAGCCAAAGAGATGATGATGCGGCTTAGCTCAATGCTGCCGATCAATACCCGCGGGATGTGGATTGGGACTTTTCATGGCCTTTGCAACCGCTTACTGCGGGCGCACCACCGCGATGCTGGCTTACCCTCGACCTTTCAAATACTAGACACCCAAGACCAGCTGTCGGCAATCAAACGCCTGCTCAAAGGCCTGAAGGTCGATGATGAAAAGTATCCACCCAAGCAGTTGCAGTATTTCATTGCGCACGCAAAGGAGCGCGGTATGAGGGCGCGCGATTTGGAAAGCGGCGATGATTTTCAGGCGCGCATGGCGCAGCTCTACGATGCCTATGACCAGCAGTGCCAACGCGAAGGTGTAGTTGATTTTGCTGAGCTCTTATTACGCAGCTATGAACTGTTAAAGCACAGCGAAGCCATTCGTACTCACTACCAAGAGCGCTTCCGTCATATTTTGATCGATGAGTTTCAAGACACCAATGCCTTGCAGTACGCCTGGCTAAAACTCCTCTCAGGCCATGATGGCGGCCGCGCCAAAGCGGATGCGAGTGCCGTCTTTGCGGTAGGCGATGACGATCAAAGTATTTATGCTTTCCGTGGCGCGGATGTTGCCAATATGCGCCTCTATGAAAATCAATTTCAGCCGATCATGGTCAAGCTAGAGCAGAACTACCGCTCGCATGGCCATATCCTTGACTCGGCAAATCACTTGATTGCCAATAACACGGGTCGTCTCGGAAAAAATCTGCGAACCGATGCTGGCCATGGCGAGCCGGTTCGCATCTATGAGGCGGCAAGTGACGGCATGGAGGCGAGTTGGCTGATTGATGAGATTAAGGCGCTCGTCAATGGCGGCTTGCGGCGCAGTGATATTGCGCTTCTCTATCGCAGCAATGCCCAGTCGCGCATTATTGAACATGGCTTATTTTCGTCGGGGATTCCATACCGCGTGTATGGCGGACTGCGCTTTTTTGAGCGTGCTGAGATTAAGCATGCCCTCGCTTACTTGCGCCTCTTAGAGAACCCCAATGACGATACGTCATTCTCTAGAGTAGTTAATTTTCCAACGCGCGGCATTGGTGCACGCTCGATCGAGGCATTGCAAGATGCGGCACGGCAGCAGCAATGCTCACTGTATTTAGCCGCCTCCAGTCTAGAAGGAAAAGCCGGTGCGGCCTTAGGTGGCTTTGTGCGCTTAGTGGACCACATGCGCGAGGCAACCCGCCGCAACACCCTGCCAGAAACCGTTGAGTTCGTGATTCAGCACAGCGGTTTAATCCAGCACTATTTGACCGAGCGCGAAGGCCAAGATCGCGTCGAAAACTTACAAGAACTTGTCAATGCGGCCACTGCTTTTATTGCAGAAGAGGGTTACGGTCAAAACGCCGAAGCTGCATTACTGCCTGGAGAGAACGACCCGGGCACGCTCGAAGCATCACCGCTCGCTGGCTTTTTATCCCATGCCTCGCTGGAGGCAGGCGATAACCAAGCGCAAGCCGGGCAGGATGCGATTCAGCTGATGACGGTGCACTCTGCCAAAGGGCTTGAGTTCACTGCAGTCTTTATCACAGGCCTCGAAGAGGGTTTATTTCCGCACGAGAACAGCGTTAACGAAGCCAATGGTTTAGAGGAGGAGCGCCGTTTAATGTATGTGGCGATTACGCGTGCAAAAGAGCGCCTTTACTTATCGCATACGCAGTCTCGCATGTTGCATGGCCAGGTGCGCTACAACATGCCATCGCGTTTCTTGGAAGAGCTTCCATCCGATTCCCTGAAATGGCTGACACCCAAAGCAAAAGATGCCCGCTGGGGTGGTAGTCGTAATACGGGCTCCAGTTGGCAGGGCGGTGGCTATACCCGTCAGCGCGATAACGATAGCGCAGACACCTTTGATATGGATACGCCGCGCATAGGTAGTCGTAACAAAGCCACTGAGACTGTCAAACGGATGGCTGCGCCGCCGCGCTCAGGATACCCCTTTGCAATTGGGCAAGCCGTCTTTCATACCAAGTTTGGTGAGGGTCGTGTTGTTGGCTTGGAGGGGCTTGATACTGAAGCACGTGCCCAAGTGAACTTCAAGCGCCATGGCGTGAAGTGGTTGCAACTCAGCATTGCTAAACTCACGGCGATTGACGCCTAGGCCGACTTATTCCTCGGTCGATAACTGCTCAATGTTGTTATCAGTGAAGCAGCCCTTCCAGGTTGCAAAGAAAGAGCAATACATAATCGTGAGTCCGGCCATCGATATGGGCGCAACAACGTAGGAAGCAATACTTCCCAAATCCGCTGCATCGAGCAAGCCCCCAATCATCATGGGCAATGCCACGAGAACAATGCCCCAAATCACCAGGTAATAGGCAAAGGCAGCGCGATTGGACCAGCATGCCATCCAGCTCGAAAAGATCGCTTGCATCACCGGCATTTCAGCCCACGCCACCAAGAGGGGCGCGAACCACATCAGCATTGCAACTGGAACGTAGAGTAAGCCACCAATAAACACTAATTTGTACAACTGTTGCATCGCCTCAGCGCTGGGGGCTTCGTCGCTCGTCAAGAGTGGCAGTAATGCTTCAAAGTC
The DNA here is from genome assembly GCA_943371165.1 of Rhizobium sp. Q54. Classification (GTDB taxonomy): domain Bacteria; phylum Pseudomonadota; class Gammaproteobacteria; order Burkholderiales; family Burkholderiaceae; genus Polynucleobacter. The sequence continues at coordinate 179,021 of CALRTW020000001.1, read as the reverse complement.
GACAATGAGGCTGGCCAAAAAGCTCAAGAGTAAGATGCACGCAGTGTAAATCAGGCCGAGTTGCAAAATGCGCTTACGCGCCAGTGTCGATGGCAATCGAAACGCAGCTAGGTAAGCGGTAGGTAAGATTCGCTCTTTTTGAATCGCTTGCCGGCATGCGGTCATAAACCCAACCGACAGGGCGGGAGTTACCAAGAGGACAGCAAAGACACCAATCACTGGAATCAAAATAGACAGCTGTGCAAAGAAAATATACATAAAGACGAGCATTAAAAACCCAAGTGGATTTTGCTTAAAAAGCCAAAATCCCTGGCGTATCCAGGTGATCGCTTCTTTATGGCTTACGTGATTGAGTTTCATCTAGGTACTTTATGGGATCGATTTTGAAAATACACTGCCTGGAGTGGATTGGCGGCGGCTACGTAATATCCGCTCGAAGTGCCTTGGGTCATGGGGTGTCAACATCTGCGCATCACGGGGCAAATAAAAATCCCACAAACGCGAAATCCAAAAACGCAGTGCTGCAGCCCGCAGCATAGCTGCAATACTCGCTAGTTCATCTGGGCTGAGTGGCCGCACGGATTGATATGCATCGACCAAGGCTTGCGTGCGATTGGAATCAAGGTCGCCACCTTCGAGTAAGCACCAATCATTGATAGTGACCGCAAGATCAAATAACCACTTATCGGTACCGGCGAAATAAAAATCAAAAAATCCACCCAGGCGCAAGCTTGAGTCTTGGCCTTCAAACAGGACGTTGTCACGAAAGAGATCGCAATGGCTAGCGCCCTCTGGAAGCGCGCGGTATTCGGCCGATGCAAAAAATGCTTCTTGAAAGGCCATCTCATCGACTAGCAAGGTGCTTTGATCGCTACTTAGGTGGGGCAATATAGCGGGCACTGTTTCGCGCCACCAGCTAAGGCTACGCAGATTGGGCTGATGACCTGAAAAGTCAGCAGCAGCGAGATGCATCTTGGCTAGCATGGCGCCAACCATCGCGCAGTGGGTGGCGGCAGGATGCATGCAGGATGCACCGGCCAACTTACTGACAATGGCAGCCGGCTTACCTTTGAGGGTAAACAAAATAGCGCCTGCGTGATTCGCAATCGGCTTAGGAACAGGAATGCCCTTGTCGGCCAAGTGGCGCATGAGCTCAAGATAGTAGGGGAGCTGGGCCGCAGATAAGCGCTCAAAAATAGTGAGAACGTATTCGTTTGGACCGCGCTCGTTTGCTGTGTCTAGAAAAAAATTGGAGTTCTCGATTCCGCCCTGAATGCCGCGCACATCCGACGCTACCCCAATATCAAAGTCCGTCGCAATCCATTTCGAGATATCGCTTAATTCGATGGGAGTAAAAACGGCCATACGAAAAGCGACTTAAAACGGAATGCTGATGCTTGGAACGCTCAGCAAATTGTCATTGCTTTGGTTGCTTGGTCCCGGCATGACAGACGCGGGGGGTGACATTTCATACGTGCCTAAGGGGCCTTTGACTTGAACTTCGGTGGGCGCATTGGCATCACGGAATTCCCTGACTTGAGTGCCACCTGGGTCGGTGTATTCAAAAGTGGGTTTACGGGCATCCGCATTACCGAGTGCGCCGGGATTGCCAACGGGGGCGGCAATCGGTTGATTATTAATGCGATTGAGCTCTGCTGGGCTCAGGGCCTGGGTATTTCCGCCTTGGGCTAGGGCCGAGCCAGAAATGGCCATTAGGCTTGAAATCAGCGAAGTTACAAGCAGGTGCAGGGTTGGGCGCATAAAGTGATCTTGGTTTTAGGTTATCTCAAGCCAGCTCCTTAGCCAAGATGGCAAGGAATTGGCAACAAGTAAGTAACTAGATTGTACGATTGCGGTATGACTAAACATAGACTCTTGTTGGTAGACGGCTCCAGTTACCTTTATCGGGCCTTTCATGGCATGCCAGACCTCCGAAATGCGGCTGGAGAGCCTACTGGAGCGGTCTATGGCATGGTTAATATGATGCGGCGGGCGCGTGCCGAGATCCAGGCAGACCACTTAGCCTGCGTTTTTGATGCCAAAGGCAAGACTTTCCGGGATGAAATGTACCCCGAATACAAGGCAAATCGTAGCTCCATGCCGGAAGATCTGGTAGCACAAATCGAGCCAATTCATGAACTGGTCAAGGCCTTGGGCTGGCCCGTGTTGGTTGTTTCGGGGGTGGAGGCCGACGATGTGATTGGTACGCTGGCCAGGCAAGCCACTGAGGCAGGCTGGGACACCATCATCTCGACGGGGGACAAGGATTTAGCGCAGCTGGTCAATCCCTCGGTATCGCTGATTAACACCATGACCGATGAAAAGCTCGATGTGGATGGCGTGATACAAAAGTTCGGGGTACCGCCCGAGCGCATTGTCGATTACCTCACCATTGTTGGTGATGCAGTGGATAACGTACCTGGAGTGCCTAAGGCTGGTCCGAAGACCGCTAATAAGTGGCTCGCCGAATACGGTGACTTAGATCAGTTAATGGCCCGTGCAGATGAAATCAAAGGTGTGGTGGGCGATAACCTCCGTGCCAGTCTGCCCTGGTTATTGCGTGCACGCGAGTTGCTAACAGTCAAGCTGGACTGTGACCTCAATGAGCATATCCCTGGCCTGGATGATTTGCACGCCAAGCCGGAGAACTTACCCGCATTAAAAGAGTTCTTTGAGCGCTTTGCATTTAAAACCTGGTTGCGCGATGTGGAAAAGCGATTAAGCGAAGGGGGCACTGCCCAGGCAGGCGGTGCCGCACAAAATGATGCTCCAGCATTTGATTTGGTAGGCAATGTAGATTCGCCATCCAAAGTAAGCCCATCAAAATCAATTCAAGCGCCGGCGCTCACGCCAACCATTCCAGCAAAAGATGCTGCCCAGCAAAATGCGATCGAGCGTCGATACGAATGCGTGGTTGATCAGACAAGGCTCGATGCATGGCTCGCCAAACTAGCCGCCGCTGATTTAGTGTGCGTTGATACGGAAACTACCGGGCTCGATGCCTTGGCGGCAGAGCTTGTTGGCATTTCACTCAGTGCAGAAGAGGGTGTTGCCTGTTATATCCCATTGGCACACCGCACGGGCGAGGATCAACTTGATCGCCAATCGGTCTTGGATCAGATGCGCCCTTGGTTGGAGGATCCTAGGCGTCATAAAGTCGGACAGAATCTCAAGTACGACACCCATATTTTTGCAAACTACGGCATTACCTTACGCGGAATACAGCACGACACCTTATTGGAGTCGTATGTTTTGGAATCCCATTTGGCCCACAATATGGATAGCTTGGCGGAGCGCCACTTGGGTGTAAAGACCATTCGCTACGAAGAAGTCTGCGGCAAGGGCGCGCACCAAATTGGCTTTGATCAAGTCGATCTGGCAACGGCAACCAACTATGCCGCAGAAGATGCCGACATTACTCTGCGCCTGCATTATTTCTTATGGCCACAGATTGAAAACAGCCCTGGCTTGCGTTACGTATACGAGCAGATCGAAATGCCGGCGATGCGCGTACTAGGGGTGATGGAGCGCAATGGCATTCGGATTGACTCGGCACGTTTGGCGGCCCAAGGGCTTGAAGTAGGTAAGCGACTCTTGGCCTTAGAAGGCGAGATTCATGCGCTTGCAGGGCAGCCATTTAATATTCAGTCGCCTAAACAAATTGCGGAGATTTTATTTGGGCAATTGCAGTTGCCAGTAATCAAAAAAACACCATCGGGCGCACCATCGACCGATGAAGAGGTATTGCAAAAACTGGCGGAGGATTTTCCCTTGCCGGCGCGGATTTTGGATTACCGCGGCCTGGCAAAATTAATGTCAACCTACATTGAGAAATTACCACGCATGGTCAACCCTAAAACTGGGCGCGTGCATACCAATTTCTCGCAAGCCGTTGCAGTGACAGGGCGCTTGGCATCGAGCGAGCCCAATATGCAAAACATTCCGGTTCGTACCGAGGAGGGTAGGCGGATACGCGAAGCCTTTGTGCCAGCAGCGGGTTGTAAGTTATTGTCAGCAGATTATTCGCAAATCGAACTGCGCATCATGGCGCACATTGCGGAAGATGAAAGTTTGTTAACGGCATTTGCAGCCGGTAAGGACATTCACCAAGCAACGGCAGCTGAGATTTTTGGCATACCGCTAGAGCAAGTGTCGTCAGAACAGCGTCGCTATGCCAAGGTGATTAACTTCGGCTTGATTTACGGTATGAGCGCCTATGGCCTTGCTGGCAATTTGGGTATTGAGCGTGCCGCTGCACAAAAATACATTGCCACTTACTTTGAGCGTTACCCCAGCGTGGCGCAGTACATGGAAGAAACCAAGTTGCAGGCGCGGGAGCAGGGCTATGTTGAAACCGTCTTCGGCAGGCGCCTTTGGTTGCCGGAGATCAGGGGCTCCAATGGTCCGCGTCGGCAGGGCGCCGAACGTGCCGCCATCAATGCGCCGATGCAAGGGACTGCCGCGGATTTAATTAAATTGGCGATGGTGGCAGTGCAGAATTGGCTCGAAGCCGAAAACCTGAAAACACGGATGTTGCTGCAAGTGCACGATGAATTGGTCTTTGATGTGCCTTTAGACGAGCTGGATTACGTGCAAAAGGCACTACCAGGCTTGATGTGCTCGGTTGCAACGCTGAAGGTACCTTTGCTGGTTAGTATCGGTGTCGGTGATAATTGGGAAGAAGCGCATTAATCACATGAAATGAGGAGATGAGTATGAGCACCAATCGAAGAGACTTCATGAAGGCATCGGCTGTAACGGCAACCGGCCTTGGAGTTGGTTTTGTTGCAGCATCCCAACCCGTTTTAGCGCAGGCAATTAAAACCGACTTTGCCGGTATCAAAGCGGGCGAATTATCTATTCCATCGGGCGGCATTCAGATGCCCGCTTACGTATCACGCCCCGAAAAAGCCAAGGGGCCGCTGCCAATCGTGATTGTGTGCAGTGAGATTTTTGGTGTCCATGAATACATTGCCGATGTCACCCGCCGTTTTGCTAAGTTGGGTTACCTCGCGATTGCCCCTGAATTTTTTGTGCGTGCGGGTGATCCCAATACCTATGGAACCGTAGCCGAAATTTTTAGCAATATTGTTTCGAAAACGCCGGATGCGCAGGTTTTGGGTGACATTAAAGCGGCGATTGCCTGGGCCGGCGCCAATGGTGGTGATGTGAAGCGTGTCGGCGTTACTGGTTTTTGCTGGGGCGGCCGCATTACGTGGCTTTCTGCAAAGATGCCTGAAGTGCGCGCAGGCGTTGCCTGGTACGGACGTCTGGTCGGTGAAAAAACCGCAGGTAATCCACGCCATCCAGTCGATATTGCGGCAGAGCTGAAAGCGCCTGTACTTGGCTTGTATGGTTCAGCCGATACCGGTATTCCGCTCGAAAGCGTGGATAAGATGCGCCAAGCATTGGCTGCGGCAGGATCAAAAAATCTGGACGCAAAAGCATCGCGCTTTGAGATTTACCTTGATGCGCCCCATGCGTTTCATGCCGACTACCGCGAAACCTATCGCGCTGGTCCTGCAGCCGATGGCTGGGTGAAGTGCTTGGATTGGTTTAAACGGAACGGAGTGGTATGACCGCTCTGCAGCTCATCGTCTTAGTAACAGCAGGCGCGGGTCTCTCGAGTGTTTTGATTGCGGCCAGCTTATCGCTGGGCGTTTTAGCCAAGCTCGTGGACCGCATGGTCAGCATTTCAGTTGGGATTTTGCTGGCCACTGCCTTACTGCATTCCTTGCCTGAAGCATTTGAGATGCCTGGGGTAGATGCCCATCTACTCTTTGGCGTGCTGCTTGCTGGCTTACTGGGTTTCTTTTTGCTTGAGAAAGTCGCGCTACTGCGCCATAGCCATCACCACGAAGGCGATGGCCACGACCACCACCACGGGCATGATGCAGAAGAGGCTGGTCAAAGCGGTTGGATGATTTTGATTGGTGATGGCCTACATAATTTTGTGGACGGCGTGTTGATCGCTGCCGCTTTCATGGTTGATTTTGAAGTGGGCATGTTTACGGCAATTGCAATCGTGGCGCACGAAATTCCACAGGAGATTGGCGACTTCATTGTGCTGATTAATGCCGGCTTCTCACGCGCACGCGCATTGCTCTACAACGTCATTAGTGGCGCCCTATCGGTTTTGGGCGGCGTGCTTGGCTATTACTTTTTAGAAAAAGCCAATGCGGCAATGCCATACTTGCTCGTGATAGCTTCCAGTGGATTTATCTACATTGCTGTTAGTGATTTAATTCCGCAAATGCACCGCAGATCCCATTGGCAAGAGTCTTTACGGCAAATCACCTTGATTGGCTGTGGCGTTGGCCTCGTTGTACTGCTCTCGCGCGGACACTAAGTAGCCCTACAAGTTCGAGCGATTTAGGTGGTCGCAATCGGCCGCTTGGGGTCAGCGCACCACTCGCTCCAGCTACCCACGTACAAGCGCGATCCTGGCAAGCCAGCTACTTCCATTGCCAATAGATTATGGCAAGCGCTCACACCAGAGCCGCACTGGTGAATCACATCGCTGGCTGATGTATTGCCGAGGAGCGCTTTAAACTCAGAACGCAAGACCTCAGATGATTTAAATTGCCCAGCACTCAGATTGTGTTTAAAGAATCGATTCAGCGCCCCTGGAATATGGCCGCCGATCGGATCTAAGGTTTCGTTTTCACCGCGAAAGCGATCCTCAGCACGCGCATCAACAACGCATTGCCCTTTTGAATCAGCAAGCCATTGTTCCAGTGCATCAACGGTAACGGAGCCCATCCATTCCTGCGGTTCAATAGCAGTCTGTAATGCAGCTACAACGGGGGGAATGGTGCCAATCGAGCCATTCCATGCAGAGAGGCCTCCATCCAAGACTTGGACATGTGTATGCCCGCTGGCTTTGAGCATCCACCACAAGCGGCTTGCATAGACTGAGCCGTGATTATCGTAGGCAATGACGGTTTTCTGGGAATCAATACCAAGGCGCCGCTTTGTATCCGCCCACGCCTGAGGGCTCGGAAGTGGATGGCGGCCGTTGCTCCCCGTTTTTGCAGCAGAGAGGTCACGATCCAGGTCGACGTAAATCGCGCCCAAGATATGCCCTGCGTTATAGGCTGCGCGACCCGCTTGCGGATCGGTTAAATCAAAGCGGCAGTCGCAGAGCAAAATGTCCGCGCCCGTATTAACGAGTTCTTCTAATTGATTGGGTGTAATGAGTGGGTTCATAGCGCAAACTCCTTATGCTGAATCAGCAACAAAATTAGTCTACCGCGAATCAATACGAGAGCCTAGTTAAAGCTGCATCTCTCGGCGATACCATTCATGAAAGTGCTGCATCCCGTCTTCCATTGGGCTTTGGTAGGGACCTACTTCGTTTACGCCCCGTGCGAGTAGTGCGGCACGGCCCGCATCCATGCGCTCTGCAATCTCATCATCCTCAGTGCAGGTTTCCATATATGCGGCGCGCTCGGCCTCGACGAACTCGCGCTCAAAGAGGGCGATTTCTTCGGGGTAGTAAAACTCCACAATATTGCGGGTTTTATTCGGGCCCATGGGGTGCAGGGTAGAAATACACAGCACGCCGGGATACCATTCGACCATTACATTGGGGTAGTAGGTCAACCAAATAGCGCCATGCCGCGGGGGTTTATTGCCATGATGGCGCAGCACCGCATCATGCCATTGGCGATACACGGGAGAGCCTGGATTGGCGAGGTTTTTATGGATACCCACGGTTTGTACGCTATGCCAATCGCCGAATTCCCAATGCAAATCTTCACAGGAGACAAATTGACCGAGTCCTGGATGAAACGGCACCACATGGTAATCCTCGAGGTAAACCTCAATGAAGGTTTTCCAGTTGTAATTGCACTCATGCACCTCAACGTGATCGAGCATGTAGCCCGTAAAATCCAAATCGTCGGCAACACCCAATTTGCCCAAGTCTTTTACAACATCACGCGGACCTTCAAACAGCATGCCTTGCCAGTTTTGCAAAGGCGATTTACCTAAATGCAGACAAGGCTTGTCGCCAAAATGAGGCGCCCCTAGTAATTGCCCCTCTAAGTCATAGGTCCAGCGATGCAAAGGACAAACGATGGTGTCTACTTGGCCTGAGCCATTGAGCATGAGTGCTTGCCGATGGCGGCATACATTAGAGAGGAGTTCAACGCCTGTGCTATTTCGAACCAGCAGCCGTCCCTCATTCTCGGCAGAAAGGGTGCGGTAGGAGCCTTGATCGGGGACCATTAATTGATGGCCAACATAGCCCGGCCCCTGCTTAAATAGCAGAGCCATTTCGCGCTGATATAGATCAACGTCAAAGTAGGCCGAGACCGGCAACTGCAGATTGGACGGCGCAAGTTGCTGCGCGGTAGCCAGATTAGTCATTCTCCCCACCCCCGAAAAAGTCAGCCGAAGCTAAGCGGAACAACCAATCCAACCATCGAAAGTTCGATATTGGAAAGGAAGCAGGGGATTATACCCACCGATTCCTAAGCCTGGCTTTTATGGGAAGACCCTGCTTTGGTGGAAAATCAGGCATGATTTAGCCATACGAGCCATATAACCGCCCTTACTTTCCGGAAACTGCGCATGCCAGCAAAAAAATCCGATGCCATCCCAAGTGGCACAGAGATCCAAATTGACCCAGCTCTACGCTACGAGCAGGCTGTAAAGGAGCTCGAAAAATTGATTGCCGATATGGAGTCGGGTCAATTTTCATTGGAAGAAACATTGGCCGCCTATCAACGTGGCGCCGCTTTATTGCGCCATTGCCAGGGCGTCTTAGCGCAAGTCGAACAGCAGGTTCGGGTATTCGAGGCCTAATCCCATGACATTTGATTTTGGAGTGTGGTTGCAGGCCGGCTCGGCGCGCGCCGAAACGGCCTTGGATCTTCGTCTGGATTCAGCCCAGTTACTGCCGCAACGCTTGCATGAGGCCATGCGCTATGCCGCTCAAGGGGGCGGTAAACGCATACGTCCTTTATTGGTGTTTGCTGCGGGTGAGTTAGGCAAGTCCAATCCCGAGGTACTCGATGCTGCTGCTGCTGCCATCGAGATGATTCATGCCTATTCCTTGGTGCACGATGATCTGCCGTGCATGGATGACGATGATTTGCGACGCGGTCGTCCAACCGTACACAAAGCATTTGATGAGGCAACAGCGCTCTTAGTTGGTGATGCTCTGCAAACCAAAGCGTTTGAAGTTTTAGTGGATACCCAAGGCACAGCGGAGATGCGCTTATCCCTGATTGGTGAGCTGAGTAAAGCCTCAGGCTCGCTGGGTATGGCTGGAGGACAGGCGATTGATTTGGAGAGCGTGGGCCAAAAAATTGATCTAACTGCCCTTAAGCAAATGCACGCTATGAAAACCGGCGCCTTGCTGAGTTGTGCCGTACGCATGGGCGCGATTGCTGCTGAGCTGGATGCAACTGCGCTGACTCAATTAACGCAATACTCCACTGCGCTTGGACTCGCCTTTCAGGTGGTGGATGATGTCTTGGATGCAACTGCCGATAGCCAAACCCTGGGTAAGACGGCCGGCAAAGATGCCGCAGACGATAAGCCAACCTACGTTACGCTGATGGGCTTAGAGTATGCTCAAAACCAAGCGAAAGAATTACAAGCCCTTGCTTTAGATAGTCTTGCACCGTTTGGCCCCAAAGCAGATGCACTGCGCGCACTGGCGCGGCTTGTAGTAGAGCGCACACACTAATTATTTTTTTACTACGTTCTAAAACGATGATGTTGAATACGATTAATGATCCTGCTGATTTGCGTAAATTAGAACGCGAGGCGCTACCAGCTCTTGCCGATGAGCTGCGTCAATTTGTCATTGATTCAGTTTCCAAAACCGGCGGACACTTATCGTCCAACTTAGGCACGGTCGAATTATCGATTGCGCTGCATTACGTATTTGATACACCGCGTGATCGTATTGTTTGGGATGTGGGGCATCAAAGTTATCCCCATAAAATCTTGACGGGTCGCCGTGAGCGCATGAGTACCTTACGCCAATTTAATGGTCTGTCTGGATTTCCGCGCCGCGCAGAAAGTGAATACGATACGTTCGGCACTGGCCATTCCTCGACGAGTATTTCTGCGGCGATGGGTATGGCTAGGGCAGCGCAAACCAAAGGCGAGCAGCGGGTTGCGGTTGCAGTGATTGGCGATGGCGCCATGAGTGCTGGCATGCCGTTTGAAGCCATGAACAATGCTGGTGTCTACGATGACTTGCCCTTGATCGTGATTCTGAACGACAACGACATGTCGATTTCGCCGGCAGTAGGGGCACTCAATCGCTACCTCGCGCGCCTACTCAGCGGCAATATTTATTCAGCAACCAAAAAAGGCATTGATAGCGTTTTATCGATTGCACCGCCATTGCGTGAATTTGCTAAACGGCTCGAGGACCATGCGAAGGGTATGGTATCGCCATCGACGATTTTTCAAGAATTTGGTTTTAACTATTTTGGTCCGATCGACGGTCACGATTTAGACGCCTTGCTGCCGATGCTGCAAAACGTGCGACGACTGGCCCTGGAAGGTGGTGGCCCACAGTTTTTGCATGTGGTCACGCGCAAAGGCCAAGGGTATATGTTGGCGGAAGCCGACCCAGTGCTATATCACGGCCCCGGTAAATTTAATCCCTCCGAGGGCATTCAAAAAACAACGAGTACAAAGCAAACCTTTACCCAAGTATTTGGTGAGTGGCTGTGCGATATGGCGCATGCTGATCCGCTACTGGTCGGCATCACACCTGCGATGCGTGAGGGATCGGGCCTCGTTGAGTTTGAGAAGCGCTTCCCCGATCGCTATTACGACGTTGGCATTGCAGAACAGCACGCCGTCACCTTTGCTGCTGGCATGGCCTGTGAAGGCATGAAGCCGGTGGTGGCGATTTATTCCACCTTTTTGCAACGCGCCTACGACCAACTGATTCATGATGTAGCGATTCAGGATTTGCCGGTAGTGTTTGCGCTCGATCGCGCTGGCCTGGTGGGTGCTGATGGTGCAACCCACGCTGGCGCATATGACATCCCCTTCTTACGCTGCATACCGAACATGCTGGTGATGACTCCTGCCGATGAATCCGAGTGCCGTGATTTACTCACCACGGCTTATCGTCAGCCGCACCCGAGCGCCGTACGCTACCCCCGCGGATCCGGAGCTGGTGTTAAACCGTCTGCTGAATTGCGTAGTTTGCCTTTGGGCAAGGGCGAGGTACGGCGTGAGTCGACTGCGGCTGCTGGCAAACGGCTTGCCATTTTGGCGTTTGGAACATTGCTGTACCCTGCACTCGATGTGGGTGAGCTACTTAATGCAACCGTAGTGAATATGCGTTTTGTAAAACCCTTGGATGTGGATTTACTGAAAGCAGTTGCAACTAGCCATGACTACCTCGTCACGATTGAGGATGGCGCAATCATGGGTGGCGCTGGCAGCGCTTGCTTAGAGGCGCTGATCCAATTGAATATCAATAAGCCAGTATTGCAATTGGGCCTGAAAGATGAATTCATTGAGCATGGTGATTACAACTTATTAATGTCACGTTGCGGTCTGGATGCCGATGGCATTAAGACTTCAATTACTGCCCGCTTCCCAGACGCTGTACCGAATTAGGCGGTAGTTAAGTCCCAGCGTGGCTTGACGTCAAAAGCGGCAGCGTCGCTGTCTTGATGTCCCGCGAGTAAACGTAAAGCGCCTGCAAATGCAATCATGACGCCGTTGTCGGTGCAGAGCTGCAGCGGTGGGTAGTGCACCTGAAACTGATCGCGTAGCGCACGTGCATTGAGGGCTGCTCGCAGCTGTTTGTTAGCACCCACTCCACCCGCCAATACCAAGTCACGGTAGCCTGTTTGCTTGATGGCTTTGGCCGACTTCTGTACCAGCACATCTACGAGCGACTCAACAAAGGCATTAGCTAGATCGGCGTCAAACTGCGCTTTATCGTCTGGGCTCTCAGGGCTAAAGCGATTGACTTGATTCAGAACGGCTGTCTTCAGTCCTGAAAATGAAAAATCCAAATCGCCCGAATGCAACATGGGCCGGGGCAAATCAAAGCGCCCTGGTTTGCCGCGTTCGGCCAATAGCGATACCGCAGCTCCGCCGGGGTAGTCTAAGCCCAATAATTTGGCTGTTTTATCGAATGCCTCGCCGGCGGCATCATCGACGGTTTCCCCGAGGAGTTCGTATTGCCCGACCCCTTCCACTGCCATCAGTTGGGTGTGACCACCGGATACCAAAAGGGCAATAAATGGAAAACGGGGGGCGGTTTCACCCAACAAGGGGGACAGCAGATGCCCCTCGAGGTGGTGCACCCCGATGGATGGTTTGTTTAAGGCAAGGGCCAAAGATCGGCCAAAGGCAGCGCCGACCAAAAGGGCTCCAGCTAGCCCGGGACCTTGGGTATAGGCAATGGCATCAATCGAGTCTAGGGGCAGGCTGGCCTCTCCTAAAGCCTGCTCAAGTAGGGGTAAAACCCGCCGAATATGGTCTCTGGAGGCCAATTCGGGGACAACACCCCCGTATTCACGGTGCATGGCAACCTGAGAATGGAGAGCCTGACCTAATACGCCCAAGCCGGCCGCTTGGCCTGCTTCCCAGTTTTTAGTGTCATAAACCGCGATTCCGGTCTCGTCACAGGAAGTTTCTATGCCCAAAACGATCATTTTTAGTTAAGCCGTGCTAGAATCCGTGATTCAGTTAATTTCGATTATTCGAGCATATACGAGTTAAACCAGCATGACTACAGTCCGCCTTCGCGAAAACGAGCCTTTTGAAGTGGCATTACGCCGTTTCAAGCGCACCATTGAAAAAAACGGTCTTTTGACTGACTTGCGTGCCCGCGAGTTTTACGAAAAGCCAACTGCAGAGCGCAAGCGCAAAAAAGCTGCTGCCGCAAAACGCCATTACAAGCGTATTCGCAGCCAGATGTTGCCAAAAAAGCTCTACTAAGAGGGCAGCCCGAATACAGGCACTCCATCCATAGAGTTGCCAACAAGCCCGCTGACGGTAAAACGCAGCGGGTTTTTGTTTTTTGTTGTGGTACTAATAGATCCCAAGACATTCAATACATGCAAGGAAATGCAATGAGCCTGAAAGACCAAATCACCGAGGATATGAAAAACGCCATGCGCGCTAAAGAGGCTGAGCGTTTAGGTGCGATTCGCCTTTTGCTGGCAGCGATCAAACAGCGTGAGGTTGACGAGCGCGTGGTAGTGGATGATGCTGGCGTGATTGCGATTGTCGAAAAGTTAATCAAGCAACGCAAAGATTCCATCAGCCAGTTTGAAAAAGCAGGCCGCGCTGATTTAGTGGCGATCGAAGCGGCTGAGATGGCGATCATGCAAGCCTATTTGCCAGCACAGTTATCCGATGCCGAGGTCGCTGCCATTGTGACTGCAACCATCAAACAACTGGGTGCCAGTGGACCGCAGGACATGGGTAAGGTGATTGGCGCGCTTAAGCCGCAGCTGGCAGGCAAAGCCGATATGGGCGCGGTATCTGGCCTCGTGAAAGCTGCACTCGCTCAGTAAGCTAAAAGCAAAGCGCATCATGGGCATGATCCCTCAATCGTTTATTGCGGATTTATTAAATCGAGTCGACATCGTCGACGTCGTTGGGCAGCACGTTAAGTTAAAAAAAGCAGGGGCCAACTACCAAGGCCTTTGCCCGTTCCATCAAGAAAAGTCCCCGTCATTTTCCGTATCGGCGACCAAGCAGTTCTATCACTGCTTTGGCTGTGGTGCCCACGGTTCTGCCATCGGCTTTTTAATGGAGTACTCGGGACTCGGTTACGTTGAAACGATTGAAGAGCTCGCGCGCTCTGCCGGACTCACTGTGCCCCGTGAAGAGCGCACTGCCAATGATGTCGCAAGGCAACAGCAGGCCCTCGCCTTAAGTGAGGTGATGGGCTTGGCAGCCGATTGGTATAAAGCCCAGTTAAAGGCGGCACCGCGCGCGATTGATTACCTAAAAAGTCGCGGCCTTACCGGTGAAGTGGCGAAGCGCTACTCACTCGGCTACGCGCCGGATGGGTGGCAAGGTCTAGAAGCTGTGTTTGGTAGTTATGCTGACGACGCCACTGCCAAGCCACTGCTCGAAGGTGGCTTGTTGATTCAAAGTGAAACCAGTGAGTCCAATCAAACGGCGCGGCGTTATGACCGCTTTCGTGATCGCGTGATGTTCCCCATCCGCAATCACAAGGGGCAGGTGATTGGTTTTGGTGGGCGTATCTTGGATCAAGGCGAGCCAAAGTATTTGAACTCACCTGAAACGCCACTCTTTTCTAAAGGCAATACCTTGTACGGCTTGTTTGAAGCGCGTCAAGCGATTCGGGCGCAAGAGTACGTCTTGGTTTGCGAAGGCTATATGGACGTAGTTGCCTTGGCGCAATTGGGATTTCCGAATGCCGTAGCGACCTTAGGTACTGCATGCACTGCCAATCACGTGCGCATGTTATTGCGCCAAACCGATCGCATTGTGTTTGCGTTTGATGGCGACGCTGCTGGTCAACGTGCAGCGCAGCGCGCGCTGGAAGCGTGTTTGCCTTTGATGTCCGACGATAAAGAAATCCGTTTCTTATTTTTACCAACGGAACACGATCCCGATAGTTACGTTCGGGCATACGGCGCACCCGCGTTTGAAAAAGCCATTAAAGAAGCGACCTCGTTCTCCGGATTCTTTTTTAAGATCGTGAGCGAGGGGCATGACTTAACCTCGCCAGAGGGCCGCGCACAAACCCACCATGCTGCCAAGCCCCTCTTCTTGTCGATGGCGCCAATTGCCTTACGTTCGCAAATGCTGCGCGAGGTGGCAATTCGAACATCATCCACTGCGGCTGAGTTAGAGGCATTTTGTGGATTGACGGTTGCGCCAGCAGTACGCAGCAATAATCCAGTGCAGGGCGCACCGGCAGCGCCAACCGGCACTGGGGCGCGAGCCCAATCCGGCACGTGGCAGCCTGGTAAGGGCTATAGTAAAAAGCCAGCTGCACCGGTGATTCCACCGCCCAACGCACCCATGGATTTAGCCGAGCAAATTTTGCGTGTACTGATTCAGTTCCCGCATTTGGGTAAGGGCCTCAATACCGAACAGCGGCAGTTAGTCCTGGCAGCAGCGGAGCAGCGCACAGCCAATGCATTGATGCTGATGACGGATTTACTTAAGCAGTGCGATCAATTGGATTATTCGCCCAATGCATCGAGCGCAGAATCAGCTCCAGGTGCTGGTGCCTTTGCATTATTTCAGGAGCAACTCTCCCGCAGTGAACTGGCATCGATGTACGAGGTGCTACGTAAACGGGTAATGGAATCCGATTTGGATGCGACCGGCGCTGCCGCTGATTTGGATGGGGCCTTGAAAAAGCTCCATTTGCTGCAACTGAAAAATGAAATGACCACCATCACCCAGCGCATTTCGAGTGGTGAAGCATCCGATGCTGATCGGGCGCGGTATCGCGAATTGGGTGAGCGCCTGAAGTTTTCCTAAGAAAAGCCGCTTCAGCCCCTGAGGCCCGTAAAAATTACCAGATTAAGCCCGATTTATTGCTTATTCCAGCGTCAGAAAACACCGAATCGACTATAATCCTCTGTTCAGAGAAAAAATACGATTTAATTCAGTCACTTGCGTCATTAATTTGGATTTATTGACCGTAGTGGCCCAGGCAATTGGTCTGACCCATTGAAACCAACAATTAATTAAGTAAGTGAGCGTAAACCTATGCCAAGCAGCAAGATCAAGAAAATCGCAAAACCCGTGAAAAAAACCGCAGTAGCAAGCAAGTCCAAACCCCTTGCCAAGAAAGCGGCTGCCCCAGTTAAAGGTAAGGTCGCGGCGAAAGCGCCAGCAAAGAAAGCCACTACGACAAGCAAAGCTAAGGCGCCTGCCAAAAAGGCGGTAGCGCTTAAGTCAAAGCCAGCTTCCAAAGCAACCCCTAAAAAAGCAGCGGCACCCGCGAAGGCGGTAAAAAAGCCGATT
The DNA here is from genome assembly GCA_943371165.1 of Rhizobium sp. Q54. Taxonomy (GTDB): domain Bacteria; phylum Pseudomonadota; class Gammaproteobacteria; order Burkholderiales; family Burkholderiaceae; genus Polynucleobacter. Next base: position 163,055 of record CALRTW020000001.1, on the reverse strand, counting down.
GCTAAACCAGCTAAACCAAGCGCAAAGTCGGCAAAGCCTGCAGCAAAAGCAGCGGCCAAAGCCCCAGCGAAGGCGGTTAAAAAACCGGCTAAGCCAGTAAAGCCAGTAGCAAAGGCAAATGCGAAGCCAGTAGCCAAGATGCCAGCGAAGGCAGCTGCAAAAGCAAAGCCCGAAGTGAAGTCGGCAGCCAAGCCAAGCAAGGAAACAAAGAAAGCTGTTGTCGCTGGAAAAACAAGCAAAGACGTTCCAGCCAAAAAAGGTAAAGCAGCTGAGCCCGAGGCAGTTCCAGCAAAAGGCAAGGGCAAGTCCAAAGCGGCTGCACCGGCTGAGGCATTGCAAGATGCAGATGCAGCTGAAGAGGGTAAAAAAACCAAAGGACGTAAAGCCAAGGCGGAAGCCCCTGCGGCCGAGTCCGGTGAAGACAATCGCACCGATCGCCAAAAAGCCCGCGATCGCAAAGCCAAAGAGAAGGCCCTCTTAAAAGAATTTGCAGCACAGCAGTTAGGCTCCGAAGAGCAGCAAGAGTTACGTCGTGCACGCCTCAAAACCCTGATTAAGATGGGTAAGTCCAAGGGCTACTTAACCCACGGCGAAATGAATGACGTGATGTCCGATGAACTGTCGGATGCGGACGCGCTCGAAACCTTAATTGGTTTGCTCAACGACATCGGCATTACCGTATACGAGCAGGCCCCTGACGCAGAAACCCTTCTCCTCAATGAGAATGGTATTTCTGGTGCATCCGATGAAGAGGCGGAAGAAGAGGCGGAAGCCGCTTTGTCTACCGTTGACTCGGAGTTTGGCCGGACCACCGACCCTGTGCGTATGTATATGCGCGAGATGGGAACAGTAGATCTGCTCACGCGTGAAGGCGAGATTGTTATTGCCAAGAAAATTGAGGCAGGCCTCAAAGACATGGTGATGGCACTTTCTGCATGCCCAGTAACAATTGCCGAAATCATTGGCAATGCGGACAAAATTGTTTCAGGCGAAATGGAGATTGATCAGTTCGTTGATGGCTTGGTTGATCCGAATGCCGAAGATATTCAGCTCGGACCCGATGAGCCAGAGGAAGACCTTGAGGCAGTAGAGGGTGATGACGATGGCGGTGAAGAGGATTCTGGCGGCGGTGGTGGCGGTTCAAGCACAGCGAGCGCCAAGCAACTCGAAGAACTCAAGCAGATTTCTTTAGAAAAGTTTGCCATCATTCGCACTCAAGCGGACAAGATGCGCCGTGCCTATGATCGCGACGGATACAACTGCCCTGCATATATCAAGGCTCAAGAAGCCATTCGCAATGAATTACTCGGTTTCCGTTTGACAGCGAAAAGCGTTGAAAAACTCTGCGACACCATGCGTTCCCAAGTGGATCAAGTTTGGAAGCTGGAGCGCGGTATTGTTAGTTTGTTGGTAGATAAAGTTGGCGTATCGCGCGGCGAGGTATTAAAAGACTTCCCTAAGATGTCCATGAACTTAAAGTGGACTGCCAATTTACTCAAAGACAATAAATCCTACAGTGCACTCTTGGAGCGTAATGTTCCAGCGATTCAAGAATTGCAACAAAAGCTGATTGATATTCAGACGAGGGTTGTTTTGCCTTTGCCTGAATTGAAAGAAGTGAACAAGCAAATGATTGCCGGCGAGAAGCGCGCACGTGAAGCCAAACGGGAAATGACCGTTGCTAACTTGCGTTTGGTAATTTCGATTGCCAAGAAATACACCAACCGCGGCTTGCAGTTCTTAGACCTAATTCAAGAGGGCAATATTGGCCTCATGAAAGCAGTGGATAAGTTTGAGTATCGCCGCGGCTATAAGTTCTCCACCTATGCAACCTGGTGGATTCGTCAGGCTATCACCCGCTCGATTGCGGATCAGGCCCGCACGATTCGTATACCAGTCCACATGATTGAAACCATCAACAAGATGAACCGGATTAGCCGTCAGATCCTGCAAGAGACTGGACATGAGCCCGATGCAGCCACCTTGGCCTTGAAGATGGAGATTCCGGAAGACAAAATCCGCAAGATCATGAAGATCGCCAAAGAGCCTATCTCGATGGAGACACCGATTGGCGATGATGAGGACTCCCATTTAGGCGACTTCATTGAAGATGGCAATACCTTGGCTCCAGCCGAAGCAGCCTTGCATGAGTCCATGCGCGATGTCGTTAAGGATGTTCTCGATTCATTAACGCCGCGCGAGGCAAAAGTATTACGTATGCGCTTCGGTGTAGAAATGAGCACAGACCATACCCTCGAAGAAGTCGGTAAGCAGTTTGATGTGACGCGTGAGCGTATTCGTCAGATTGAAGCCAAGGCCTTGAGAAAGATGCGTCACCCTAGCCGTAGCGATAAGCTCAAGACCTTCCTCGAAGAGGATTGATCGAAAGACTAACGGGCCCATAGCTCAGTTGGTTAGAGCAGAGGACTCATAATCCTTTGGTCCCAGGTTCAAGTCCTGGTGGGCCCACCAGCAAAGCAAACCCTCATCAGCAATGGTGGGGGTTTTGTCTTTTAACCGTGATTTTAAGTAATGGTTGTCTTATGAGCTAACTATTTGTGTCTATTTTTTACTGTTCAGACAATTTAAGCCATATTAGAGTGTAAATACGGCACAATATTTTCATATGTGGGCATCATTTAATTCAGTTATGGCGCTTAATTAGCTTGCTGTGTAGAGTGTCAATCCTATGCATAATATTACTATTGGCATCCTTGTATTTCCACGCTTTCAACTGCTTGATTTAGCCGGTTCAGGCGCATACCGCCCCCCCCCCCAAATGGATCCTATTTTCGCTTGCATTGACTGCAGTCAAGCATGTTTCAGACATAGCTTTCTATGATTTATTAAAAGAGTAAAAAGAACAAATGGAATTCGAAATACCAGAAACCCTGGCCAATGCGCTACTTGGAACGATCAATGAAGATTCGCTGCTTGCTAAGCGGCTGAGCGAGTACGGCCTTTCCCGAGGCAAACGTGTGGTGCCCAGCCACCTTTTCGATGCCACCTCACTTAACACACTCTACGACCTGTGTCGTACGGCCAACGAGCGTGAGCTGATGTTCCAAATGCTGGCGCTGGACAATATCCATGCCGCACCGGCTGCCCGAAAAATCCCCAGCTTAGAGCATCTGATCCCCGGTCTGATCGCTTGGCTGTCGCGTGACATGATCGATGGCTGGCTCTATAAGCTCGGCAAGGACGGTGTGTTACAGCCTTGGTTGGTCCATTCTATGCGCCATGTGCAGCCTGCCGATAGCGCAGCTTACGTCATCATCGGCCTGCTGGCCAATACCTTGCAGGCTGCGGGACGGGGGCCGGTCGCCGATCCGAGGCTAAGGTACACCGCCATGACCAATAGCATTAGCTTTCATGCCGAGGATATTTTGGATTTCACGATTCCCGAATTGATGACGGGTCATGGTTACTTCAAAGAATGTGCAGAATTCAAAAATGAATACGAGACACACTCAAAGCGTTTCATGCAGATGCAGCCAAAGTTTGGTGCGCAGTTTACTGTTTCTGGCAATGTCTGGATGTTCAGCGAAGGGCCTCGTCCACAACTCGAATGCATGCGGCTGCAGGCAGGCACAACGGCGCGTTGCGTAAATGACGAAGAGCTACTGGAACGTCACTTTGACACCACCGCCGATGCAACCTTCTGGCGCGGAAGCGGTATCAGCGAGGGTTTTGAACGGATTCCCCAACATTGCTATCTACACCTATTCCACCTGGATTACCACCGCCACATATGGGCGCATGTACAAAATGTTAGTGCGTATCATTACAAGCCGGAATTACGTGACAAGCTGGTTTTGCCGCATGCTCATCGCGACTTGATTGATATCTTGACCGCTGATCGTAACTTCCTGATGGAGGACATTGTGGAGGGTAAGTCGGGCGGCACAACTATCCTGTGCAAAGGCGCGCCTGGCCTAGGTAAGACGCTGACAGCAGAGGTCTATGCCGAGGTCGTCGAGAAACCACTATACCGCGTGCATTCTGGTCAACTCGGCGTGACAGCAAGCTCAGTGGAAGCCAACCTTTCGAAAATCCTGCGCCGCGCGGCGCGCTGGGATTCGGTGCTGTTGCTCGACGAGGCCGACGTCTACATTCGCCGCCGCGACAACGATCTCCAGCACAACGCCATCGTGGCTGAGTTTTTGCGTACACTCGAGTACTTCAACGGCTTGCTGTTCATGACCACGAACCGGGTAGCCGATATTGATGACGCCGTCTTGTCTCGCTGCATCGCCATCATCCAGTTTGAGACACCGACACAAGTGCAGGCGAAACAACTATGGAAATCGCTAGCGCAGCAGTTCAACATCGAACTGCCCGACGACCTGGTTGAGCATTTGATAGTAACCTATGCAGCTGCCAGCGGCCGCGATATCAAGGAGTTACTCAAGCTGACGCTCAAGTTTTGCAAGGGTAAGAATTTGTTACTCAGCGAGGAAGCCTTTGCTCAGTGCGCGGCTTTCCGCAGTATCGGTAAACCCGTCTAAGATGGCAACGTTTGACACGTCTTTCCTAGGAGCTTCGCTGCTGGGCAGGCTCAGTTTTCGACCAGGCACTGTACCCGACAAACCAGCTTTGCCCGCTGGTCGTCACGACCTGGGTATTGCTAGCGAGCGCGACGCCGTATTGATAGTGCCGGATGGTCTGCAGCCTGGAGTTCCAGTCGCTTTGCTTGTGATGTTTCATGGTGCCGGTGGTAGCGCCGACAAGGTGCTGCCATTCTTGATCGACCATGCGTGTCAGCGTGGCTTTTTGCTTCTGCTGCCGCAGTCTCAGTTTCCAACTTGGGACTTGGTCGTGGGCGGTAACGGCCCAGACCTTGAGCGGCTGGACAAAGCATTACACGAAGTGGCATCACGTTTTTCTATCAATCCATTCTATTTGGGATTTGCTGGCTTTTCGGACGGAGGCAGCTATGCGCTGTCAGCAGGCGTGACCAATGGCGACGTCGTTAGCCATGTGATCGCATTTTCCGCAGGCTTCATGTCAGTCTTTCAGCAAAACGGTCTCCCCCGCATTTTCATCGCCCACGGTTTGCAAGACGAGCAGCTGCCAATTGAAACTAGTGCACGTCCTCACGTAGCCAAACTTAAGGCCGCAGGTTATGACGTAACCGCCTTGGAATTCAGAGGTCCGCACCACATCGAGCCGCCAGTGGTTGCATTGGCAATTGATTTCTTCCTGAAACCGACGGCGCAGCCGTAACAAGCCACGCTTAAAACGCAGAAATTCGCATGGTACCGACAAACAGCACTCAGAAGGGTAGCGATATTACTAAAAGTCTTGTGTGCGGTTGATGCAGTATTGATGAGTAAAACTATGTCATCAGATAACACTCACTTCATTAAGGCATAGTCCAGGGAGTAGTGAAAGCTACACAAACCGGAATCCTTTGGTCCCAGGTTCAAGTCCTGGTGGGCCCACCAGCAAACCAAACCCTCATCAGCAATGGTGGGGGTTTTGTCTTATGGAAATCAGGATAGTTATTGATTGGGATGCTGTTATATTCTTTAGAACTGGTAAAAGCTCAAGTAACTCAGACAATTGCCTTGATAACCAAAAAATTTGGAGGCTGTGATGTTTTTGAAACGGATTCTGCTTGGAATAATCTCTATTTCAATGACTATCTCTTTGTCTTTTGCACAAACTGCACCAGAGCCAAAACAGAAAAAACCAAATATTGTTTATATCCTAGTCGACAACACAGGATGGGGAGCATTTGGGGTGTATGGCGGAACAGTCCCCACCCCGAATATCGACAAGTTAGCAAGTCAAGGTACCCGCTTTAATAATTACAATGTCGAAGCCCAGTGCACTCCATCGCGCTCAGCCATCATGACCGGTCGGCACCCAGTTCGATCAGGAACAAGCTCCGTACCTTGGCCTGGACAGGGCTTGGCTGGAATGGCCCCATGGGAGTACACCGTCGCTGAGCTACTTTCAGACTCTGGATATGCTACCGCTTTATATGGCAAATGGCATCTTGGAGATACGCAGGGCCGACTACCCAATGATCAGGGTTTTGATGAGTGGTGGGGCATCCCCAATACATGGGATGAAGCAGGGTATACGCAATGGCCACTGTTTAAGGAGAGTGGTGTGCCCACTCCGATGGTTTGGGAGGGCAAGAAAGGTCAAAAATCTAAACCAGTAATGCCCCTTGATCTTGCGTTGCGCCCCATTATTGACGAAAAGTACATTGTGCCCAAGACGGTTGATTTCATTAAGCGTAATGCTGCCGTGAATAAACCATTTTTCGTCTATATGGGTTATTCCGAGATGCATGAGCCACCGATGGCAAATCCAAATTTTGCTGGTAAGTCTACTCAGCGCGGCGGACTCTTTGCTGATCTAGTTGCTGAGATGGACTATCGTGTTGGCCAGGTACTCAATGCTGTGAAGGAAGCAGGCATTGAAGACAATACGATCTTTATCTTCAGCAGTGATAACGCTGGCGGGGGCGCTAGCCCACAGATTGGTGGGGCTACCAATGGGCCTTGGCGCGGTGACTTTTTTAATACGCCATTTGAGGGAAGTATGCGTGTGCCTGCAATGATTCGTTGGCCAGGCAAAGTGCCTTCGGGCGTTGTCACTAATGAAATGCTTGCTGCAGTGGATTGGTTACCAACCATTGCAGGCATGGTTGGCGCTTCGAACTTAGTGCCTAAAGATCGGCCGATTGATGGCATCAATGCAGCCCCCTTCATATTGGGGAAGTCGAAGCACTCTGGGAGGGATTTTTATCCCTTTTTTGGCATTGATGGCGAACTCATGTCTACCAAATGGAAGATCTATAAGACAATCTTCCGATATGCAGAATCTCCCGTTTCTATTCAGAAGCCGTATGTGAAGCCGCAGATTCCGATGATTTATGACCTTAGTAGTGATCCTCACGAAGATAACAATCTAATGTATACGGATCTCACGCTCGGCTGGGTTTTAGCTCCCAGTTTTAAATGGATTGCAGAGTATGAGCGCAGCATAAAGGAGTATCCAAACATAAAGGTGGGCGAAGACTTCAAAGGCTATCCGAAAAAGTGAAAATCAAAAAAATGACCAAAGTATGGAGACTGCAATGTTCTTAAAAAAAATGCTGGCTGGAGTTTTGGCTATTTCAATTGCTGCTCCAACCGTTTTTGCCCAATCCGCTCCCAAACAAAAGAAACCCAATGTGGTTTTCATTCTTGCAGATAACGTGGGCTATGGAGACATGGGCCCCTACGGCGGCGGTGAATTACGAGGCGCTCCGACGCCGCGCACCGATGAATTAGCCAAAAGTGGAGTAAAGCTGACCCAATATTTAGTAGAGCCAGCATGCACTCCATCTCGCGCTGCATTAATGACCGGGCAATACTCGATTCGAAATGGTTTGTCGCTTGTTGCTGAAGCTGGTACTCCTAGTACTTTGCCAGGTAAAGCCTACACAATGGGCAAATTATTTAAAGATGCAGGTTACGCAACGGCAATCTTTGGCAAATGGCATTTGGGCGCAGCACCTCAAAGCTTGCCTGGCGCTCACGGATTTGATCAGTATTATGGTTTGCCGCCGGACGTATCTTGGGACTCTGCCACCTACGTTGCACAAGCATTACAAACGCACTCGTATTCAAATGTACCCGCTAAGGTCTTGTATGAAAAAGGGCCTTGGATTAGTCAGCAAAAAGGGAATGGACCACTTCAGCGTGTAAAGCCATTTACGATGGAAGTCAGGGCGGAAATTGATAATGAATTGACTGAAAAATCTATTGCATTTATGAAAGAAGAGAATGCAAAAGGAAAGCCATTCTTTCTATACCTGCCGTTTTCCATGGGCCACTCTCCAAATCTTTCTTCTAAACAATTTGCAGGAAAGTCCCGCATTGGTCAGTACGGCGACAAACTGATGGAGGGGGATTATCACGTCGGGCAAATAATGGACGCCCTCAAAGAAATGAATATTGAGGACAACACGATTTTGGTTTTTGCCTCGGATAATGGCAGCACTGGACAATACATGATGACCTATGATCGATTGGGTCTTGGCGCTCCTGATATGGGATCCAATGGCCCGTTTCGTGGTGATCTTGGTGAGGCCACAGAAGGAGCGGTTCGGACTTTTTGCTTTATTCGCTGGCCAGGCCATATTGCTCCAAATACCTCTTCATATGCCATGTTTTCGATCATGGACTTTATGCCAACCTTCGCCGCAATCCTAGGTGCGAAGCTACCAACGGATCGAGCCATTGATGGGGTTAATCAACTGGATATGCTGACCGGCAAAAGCAAAATGGGTAATCGCGAACATTTAATCTCGTTTATTGGTTCTGATTTGGTAGCTGTTCGCTGGAAGCAGTGGAGAATGTACTTTAGGGATATGAATCGTACGGGTACTGGACAGCAAATGCTGGGCGGCATAGCTGCTAATTCAGCCCCACTGTATTACCCAAAGGTATATAACATCGAAATGGATCCACATGAAGATTTACAGTTGGTAAATTATGAATCGATTTCAGTTAATGCATTTAAGGCAATTCAAGAGTATCTTGCCTCGGTTAAGAAGTTCCCTAACCCACCACCCGCTAACTTAACCAACTTTAATCAGCGTTAAGAGGGTGTATTGAGTGCGTAGGCGGATTTGCAAAGGGAGTTTAGGAATTTTTTCTAAACTTCTTTTGAGTTCAATCGGCTTCTTTTTCTCGCAATCCGTATTAGCAGATGAGGGCGGAGTTCCTTTCTGGATGTCGGGTCAATATGCCAGTATGGCCGCAGTACCCTCCAATCCCGGATGGTCACTTGTAGTAATGCCATATGTGTATAGCGGCAGTGCGGATAAGTCAAAAAACTTTCAGCATGGCCAAAGCGTCAATGCCGGCCTAAACGCCCGTGAATCAATTCTTTTGTTGCAGTTAGGGTATTCAGCCGAAAAAAAGATTCTGGGCGGTCAGCCCTACATTGGTGTGGGCTGGGGCCCTGGTGCAAACACCACGAGCACATTTGCAAGCCTTACAAATTCTAATCTTGAGGTGAATCGGTCAAATTCCACCTTAGGAACAACCGACATCTTTCCACTTGCAAGCCTGGCATGGAATAAGGGTAATGATAATTTTATGACCTACATTACCGGCGCTATTCCGGTAGGTAGCTATAGTCCAACTAGCCTCTCGAGTATTGGTATTGGGCATGCTGCGATTGATGCGGGTGGGGGCTACACCTACCTTAACAATACTACAGGCCTTGAGTTTTCGAGTGTGGTCGGCGCTACATATAACTGGAAGAATAATCAGACCAACTATAGAAATGGCATTGATTCCCATTTGGATTGGTCACTGTCGCAATTCGTCTCCCAGCATTGGCAAGTAGGTATCGCTGGATATGTGTACTATCAATTGACGCCAGACTCAGGATCGGGCGATAGGTTAGGGGCATTTAAATCGCAGATTGCTGCTGTTGGCCCACAAGTTGGGTATCTATTTAAGATTAATAATAAACAGGCTTACATTAATCTTCGAGCGTATAAAGAATTTTGGGCACAAAACCGGGTTGAGGGTTATGCAACCATTGCAACCATAAGCATTCCACTGGGAAAATAGTTCCATGACACTAAAACGCGGTATTTGGTTGGGATCATTGCTCATTCTGCTGGGTATTGGGGCATATGTCGCTTGGGGCCATTTTTTATCGAAACCAGCACAGGTAAAGCCAGAAATTCGACAGGGCGATGGCGTGAATGGCCCAAAGGGGATGGTTTGGGTCCCTGGTGGTGAATTTGTGATGGGCAGCGACCATAAAAAATCACAAACCAACGAGAAGCCTACGCACAAGGTGAAGGTATCTGGATTTTGGATGGATGCAACCCATGTGACCAATGATCAATTTGCGCAGTTTGTGAAAGAAACTAATTACAAAACAACGGCAGAACGCGTGCCCGATTGGGAAACGATTCGCGTACAACTCCCACCAGGAACGCCAAGGCCACCCGATTCAGTATTTGTAGCAGGCGCCATGGTGTTTGTTGGCACTAAAGCTAAAGTCAATCTCAATGATTACTCTCAGTGGTGGGCCTATATCCCCGGCGCAAATTGGAAGCATCCAGCTGGACCCCAAAGCAATATTGACGGTAAAGGAGATCATCCGGTGGTGCAAGTTAGCTATGAAGATGCTTTGGCCTATGCCAAGTGGGTTGGAAAAAGATTGCCTACCGAAGCCGAGTGGGAATTTGCTGCGCGCGGGGGTTTAAATCAAGCAACTTATGTATGGGGTGATCAATTAGAGCAGGAAGGCAAACTGCCGGCCAATATTTGGGATGTAAAGAAGCAAGCCTTTCCTGTTGTAAGTCCTAAGGCTGGAGGAGCGATCGGCACTAGTACGGTTGGAACGTTTCCGCAAAACGGCTACGGTCTATTTGATATGACAGGTAATGCTTGGCAGTGGGTTGCTGATTGGTATCGCGCTGATTATTTTGTGATGCAAGCCAAAGAGTTTGGCAATGGCGTGATCAATAACCCAAAAGGGCCCAATGGATCATATGACCCTGACGATTACGGCGTTCCAACGAATGCACCAAAACGCGTTATTCGTGGAGGCTCTTTTTTGTGTAATGAAGATTACTGCCAATCGTACCGACCAAGTGCAAGACGCGGAACAGATCCCTATAGCCCCATATCGCATTTAGGATTTCGCTTGGTAAAAGACCCTTCACAATAAAGCTGCCATTAGTAGTAGGGGCGGTATTCACGAGGGCAATAACCATGAATTCCCCCATTTATCCATCAGACCTTGCCCAGTTCTACCCAGGAAAAAGTACTTTGCTCATGAAAATCCTCAAACTGCATTTAGCCACATACTTACTTTTGCTTACTACCCAAGTATTTGCTGATAGTGCCAGCATCTATTTCAATGGCGATATCCTCACGATGGAGGGCGATAAGCCACAGTACGTTGAAGCGGTCGTAGTGAAGGGCAAGAAGATCGCCTATGCCGGTAATCTGCAGGAGGCTTTGAATGGAGCCGGCGCTAATCCAGTCATGCATGATTTAAAAGGCCAAACTTTGTTACCGGGATTTATCGATGCCTGGGGCCATTTCACCTTGATTGCTCAGAACACCCTTGCCGTTAATCTGGGCTACTTTTCAAAGCATCCACCGACTACAACTCAGCAACTCATCGATCGCTTGAAAGCCGAGGCTAAGCCATTTAACGGCTGGATCATTGGTGCAGAGTATGCAGATGCGTTTCTTAGCGACGGCCCGTTGACAATTGCCCAGCTGGATAAAGCATTTCCCAATCAACCCGTGTTTGTGAATAACATTTCTACCTTAACAGGGATTGTCAATACAGCAGGCTTAAAGAGGTTAGGGATTACAAAAGCAACCAAGGTTGTCCAAGGAATGATTCCAGTTGATCCCAAAACCGGAAAGCTCACCGGTGAATTGATCGGCAGTCCGAACATTAGTGCAACGGCGAAGGTATTTGGAAGCTATTCCAAGGACTTGACCATAGAGACTTACCGTAAAGCTGAAGCGATTTATGCCTCCAATGGATTTACCACAGCGCAAAGCTATGAAACCACTACACAAGATATTCAGAATATGCGCGAAGCAGTGGAGCGCAATCAAATCAACCTCGATCTCATTGCGCTGCCAACCTATGACGTGGTTGATCAATTGCTAGCGAGCAATCAACGTTATCCGTTTGGGATCTACACCGAGAGTGATGGCGGTTTTAAGGTTGCCGGTATGCTGGTATCAACCGATGGAGCACCCCAACTGCGTTTAGCCTATTTCCATAAGCCTTATTCCGATACAGCTGGTCTCCCAAAGGATTGGCGAGGTATGGCGGTTATAACGCAAGATACCCTTGATCGTTACGCAAAGCTCGCCTACGAAAAGAATATTCAGTATTACGGCTATTCCAACGGCGATGCTGGGATTGATATGACGCTCTCTGCAATTGCAAAAGCAATACGAGAGACTGGCGTTACCGAGGATCGGAGAACGGCAGTCGCACATTCCTTTTTTATTCGAGATGATCAACTCGATCAATATAAGACAAATAAAATTCTGCCCCAGTTTATGCCCAATCACATATGGATGTATGGCGATGTGTATAGAAAAATTCTAGGCGAAGATAGGGCAAAAAATATGGTGCCACTCAATTCAGCAAAGGCAAAAGGGATGCAGTTCGGCATCCATAACGACACCCCATCCTCTAGCCCAAGTGCACTGTTTACGATTTGGACAGCAGTAAATCGCAGGACTTACGCAGGGACTACTTTAGGACCGGAACAGCGAATTGATCCGTATCTTGCACTGCGTGGGTTTACTTCGGTAGCCGCCTATCAATACAAGGAAGAGGCGTCGAAGGGTAGTATTACCTCGGGAAAAATAGCTGATCTAGTGCTGCTCGATCGAAATCCATTGAAAGTTAATCCAATGGAGATTAAAGACATTCAGATTGTGAAGACCATTAAGCATGGTAAAGATCTCTATGTTCGCCCTTAGGTAAGCAAGATTGGTAATACCTTACTTAGTTACTTGGTTATTTAATATATATAATAAAATATAATATATAAATACATAACGTTATAGCTATTACAACGCCATTGCTAGTAAACTGTATTCGTATTAAGAGTAGATACTACGAAATGCATGTATTCATTCATCAATTCCAACTATCGCCTTACTTAAAGGGCTGTTCATGATCGATACCCTCCTACTCAGCCGAATTCAATTTGGCGCCAATATTTCCTTTCATATTCTGTTCCCCACCATATCAATTGCACTCGGTTGGTTCTTGCTGTATTTCAAGTTACAGCACAACAAAACGGGCGATTCCTCATGGCAAGAGGCATATCAGTTTTGGGTAAAGATCTTCGCCCTTACGTTTGCGCTGGGTGTGGTGAGCGGAATCACTATGAGTTTTCAGTTCGGTACAAACTGGCCCGGCTATATGGAGGTGGTTGGCAATATTGCGGGCCCATTATTGGCCTACGAGGTATTAACCGCTTTCTTTCTTGAGGCCACTTTTTTAGGTGTCATGCTCTTTGGCGCTAAGCGTGTCTCGCAGCGTGTTCACACCATGTCAATTTTCTTGGTTGCCTTTGGCACGACCCTGTCGGCATTTTGGATTATTGCCTTAAATTCATGGATGCATACCCCGCAGGGCTTTAGCATGGTCGATGGCCGTGCATTTGCGGACAGCTGGTTTGCGATTATTTTTAATCCATCCATGCCGTATCGACTATTGCACATGATGATCGCCTCATTCCTGACAGTCTCATTTCTCCTGGCGGGTTTATCGGCGTATCGTTATTTGCGTGGTTGCCGGGCAACTGCCAATCATGCGGTATTAAAGCTGGCATTAACCTCCGCCATGATTTTGACGCCGGTTCAAATTGTGTTGGGTGACCTGCATGGCCTCAATACCTTAGAGCATCAACCCGCCAAGTTAGCGGCAATGGAGGGTATCTGGGAAGGTGGCAAAGGTGTACCCGCGGTTCTTTTTGGCATACCTGATCCAAAGACGCAATCCAATCGGTATGAGGTCAGCATTCCGAAATTAGCGTCTTTCTACCTAACCCATGACTGGAATGGAGAGGTCAAAGGATTAAATGACTTCGGCGATCAGATTCCGCCGGTAGCCCCTGTCTTTTTTGCATTTCGAATCATGGTGGGTATTGGCTTACTCATGCTGCTCGCTTCTTGGCTGGGCCGTTGGCAACTCCGCGGCGGCCGTGAGTTACCCCGCTGGATGGCAAAGGGTCTTGTGCTAATGACATTTTCCGGATGGGTTGGGGTTCTTGCTGGATGGTATGTAACGGAAATTGGGCGTCAACCTTATTTAGTAACCGGTGTCTTAACTACCGCAGAAGCCGTCACCAAATTGCCCACGGGCATGGTACTGAGCAGTTTATTGGCGTATCTTGCGGTTTATATAGGCTTACTGTTTGCTTATATCTGGGTGGTGTTTTACTTAACACGCAAAGTAGACGATAAAGCGATTTCCAAGCCAAGCATCGTCTCTGCATCTGCTAGTACCACAAATCCATTGGGAGCCCAATAATGCCAGCCGATCTGACTTCTCCCGCAGCGTGGCTGCCATTATTTTTCTTTGTGGCCATGGGCATCGCTGTTTTGTCTTATGTTGTATTGGATGGCTACGATTTAGGCGTCGGTTTATTGCTAAACCGCACTTCTGATACTAATAAAGACATGATGATTGCCTCCATTGGCCCGTTTTGGGATGCCAATGAGACCTGGATTGTATTGGGGGTTGGCCTGCTATTGGTTGCATTTCCGTTGGCACATGGAACCGTGCTCACCGAACTGTATCTTCCAGTGACTGCCATGCTGATTGGACTCATTCTGCGGGGCGTTTCTTTTGATTTCCGGGTAAAGGTTAATACGAGTCAAAAGCCCTTGTGGAATTTTCTTTTTTATTTGGGCAGTCTCATTGCGTCGGTTGCACAAGGGGTCATGATTGGCCGATTGATTGTTGGATTTGAGTCCGGCTTCTTGGGTTGGGTATTTGCTTTTCTGGTGGGCATTTGTTTGCCTGCTGGTTATGCCTTACTCGGCTCTACCTGGTTGATCCTAAAGACAGAGGGCGAATTGCAAAAGCAAGCAATGGGATGGGCTAAGGTTAGCTTGTGGCTTACAGCCGGAGGTGTTGGCCTGGTATCCATTGCTACGCCGTATTTCAGCCCAGAAATTATGAGTAAATGGTTTGTCATGCCAAACATCCTGTGGCTATCGCCCATTCCATTACTAACTGCAGCATTATTTCTCGTGGTACTGAAATCAATTGGCGCATTGCAAAGCGGCGCCAGTACAAAAGAGTGGGTTCCATTTGTAGCCGTAGTCGCTATTTTCTGGCTTTCTTTTTTTGGAATTGCGTACAGTATTTTTCCGTATGTCATTGTAGGAAAAATGACCTTATGGCAAGCGGCTGCAGCTACTGAATCGCTATACGTGATCTTTTGGGGAGCGATTGTAGTGTTGCCCACGATTTTGATTTATACCTTTTACTCGTATCGTGTATTTTGGGGTAAGGCGCACGAACTGAGTTATCAGTAGTAGAGTTCAATTTTTTTACTACGTGATTTCTGGGCTCCATTAAAACCACCTTCGGGTGGTTTCATTAGATGGGAAGCAGTTACTGTGGGTCGTTACCAGTCGCTAGCAAAGCGGGCGTCACTTTAAGCAATGCCTCAGTGCTGATAAGTTCTTGAAATTCTGAGGGTTTTCATTGGATGCCTGCTTTCATCATCCTTTGGCCCCAGCTACAAGTCCTGGTGAGCCTAGCAGTAATCCCAAAGATTGAGGGGGGAAATTCCTGGGTCGTTTTTTTGGGAGAAGGCTTAGAATGAAAGCTCTCTTTTTTCTGTAATTTATCAAAGCCAATTCATTTATGAACAAACCATTTCATTTTTCAGCCTTAGCCCTCGCTACAGCTCTGAGCATGTTGTCTTCCCTTGCATTTGCTGATCCGCCTGTGCAACCCTTCTATTCATCGGTTATGAAGATGGCACCCGATGGTAAATTGGGGCAAGTTATCAAGCAAGAAAAAATAGCAACCTCGGTTAAAGGGGCGCAAGCCTGGAAGATTGCGTACATCTCTTCCGATATTGCTGGGCGTAAAACGATTTCAACTGGTCTCGTGGTTGCCCCAGTAGGCCCAGCTCCAGCAGGTGGCCGGCCTGTAATGACTTGGGCGCATGGCACAACCGGTGCTGCGCAAAATTGCGGCCCATCTCAAGTGTTGGATCCAGTGGTTCCTTTAAATGAATATTTCTTGGTGGGTGGAAATTCCTGGACCGATTACGGCATTCCGGCTATAGAGGAATTCATTAAAGAAGGGTATGTGCTGGTTGCTACTGACTACCAAGGCTTAGGTGGTGGTGGCAGACATCAATACAGTGTGGCAGCTACCAATGGTATGGACACCCTCAATGCAGCGCGTGCTGCAGTCTCAATGAAAGAAACCGGCGCGAGTAAAAAGACTGTGGTGTATGGCTGGTCTCAAGGTGGCGGAGCTACCATTGCCTTGGCAGGAATGCCGGAATACATTAAGCAAACTGGAACTGCAGCAGATAACCTCGATATCGTTGGTTTTGTTGCTTTAGCTCCGCAAGACATTTCAATCCTTGCTCCAGCAGGTAAGTTGGATCAGGCCGCAGCCGATAAGTACATCCAAGGTTTGCAAAAGACGTTTTTAGATAACGTGTTTAATTTCACCCATGCAACCATGTATTACTGGGGAACCCAAGCTGCATTTTCTAATCTCAAGCTTTCTGACATATTTACAGATGAGGGCGTCAAAGTAGCCAATGACATCTACAGCAATAAATGCATGCATGCAGCGAGTGATACGTTTAATTTTAACTATGGTTCTAACTACGCAAGCCTACTAAAGAAGGCTCCGACCAACACCCTTGCTTGGGCAGAGGCGATGCTCAAAGGCGGAGTGCCTGCAGTTAAACCCGTTGCTCCGGTCCAAATCTACTTTGGATCAAAAGATACGGCCGTTCCTCCAATGATGCATAAGTTGTATCAAGATCAAGTTTGCAAGTTAGGTGGCAATGTAGGCAGAATGCAATTGCCGGGTGAGCAGTCCCACTTTACGACGCCTGGCTCCTCTAAGCCATTTTATGTGTCGTGGGTAAAAGACCGCATAGCAGGTAAGCCATTAGCCAATGCCTGTCCTCAAAACTAAAGAAAGTAAGTAGTAAAAAGAACCACCTTCGGGTGGTTTTTTAATTTATACGAAGGGATAGTCGCATTTCTAAGGCGCGAAGTTGATGAGGGTCAGTTGCTTCACGTCGCAGGAGATTACCCAGTCTTTGACTGCCTCCTTCATGGTCAGGTAATGCGCTGATGCTCGATGAGCATCCACTGCTTTTTTATCGTGATAAATCTCATAGAGGTAAAACACGGTAGGATTATTTTCATCCCGACATACATCAAAGCGATCGCAACCCGGTTCATTATTGAGCGATGCCTGTGCATTGATAAGGATTGCTGTTTCAAAGTCCGCTACCCATTGCTCATGAATAACAAAGGTGACCGATAGAATTTCAGGCATAGCGTAGCCTCTTGTGAGTATGTATGAAGTCTGGCTTGTACGGGACTTGCAAGGCCCATTATATTGGCGGCCAAGAAGAGCATAACGATTGCATCTTGAGTGATGCAGAGCATGCTGAATACCTCACCCCCTGTGTTTCGCATATTCAGAGCGCAGTCTTGGTTCTGGATCCGCAGATCTTGAGATTCATGCCAGTTTGGCAAGGAAGCAGGAATTCCTTTTTTGCTGAATCATTGTTTTTCTGGAGCCGCTAAGGCTAAAATGACTTTGTTCAACCCGTGGAAACCAATATGAAAATCGCTTCTCAATTCCTTGCATTCGCCTTCATCGCTCAATGTGGATTTGCTCTTGCCAAAGGCAACGCCGATATGATTTTTTATGGCGGCCCGGTTGTTACCGTGAATGCAAAGAATGAAGAGGTGCAGGCAATTGCTGTGCAGGGCGGCAAAATTGTTGCGCTCGGCACAAAGGATGCGATTACCAAAGACTGGCAATCCAAGACAACTCAGGTAATTGATTTGAAGGGGCAAACCCTGATGCCTGGTTTTGTCGAGCCCCACGTTCACATCATGATTACTGCAGTATTTGAGGGTTTGGGATTAAATCTCAGTAACTTTACCTTGCCCTACGATACCAAAGAGACCCTCATTGCAAAAATGAAGGCTCACCTTAAGACAATTCCCCCCGGAGGTTGGCTCTTTGGTTTTGGTGTGGATCCTTCCCGTACTAGCCCATTTATGGCAGAACTCACGGCAGATGATTTAGATAAGGTTTCCAAAGACGTCCCCATTTTTATTGTCAATCAATCGGGTCATATTGGTTACGTAAATAACAAAGCAATTGAGCTTGCGGGCATTACCAATAAAACACCCAATCCTCCTGGCGGCGGCATCTATGTAAAAGATGCACAAGGCAAGTTGACGGGTAAATTGGTTGAGCCACCTTCTTATCTGCCATTTATGGCAAAGATGCCAGCCCCAAGTGAGGCGCAATTATTTGGCGCTATCCAGCAAACGATGAAGCGCTTCGCAGCAACGGGGGTAACCACCGCGTCTGAGATGAGCGTAGGGGGAAACTTTGGCGTAGATAAAGAGATTGCAATTTATAAGGCGATTTTTGCAAAGAATGCATCGCCTATTCGTATGCGTGGTTATTTATTCAGCGAAGCCATGCCCCCTGGCTATAAAACAATTAAGCCAAATGATGGCGATGACATGCTGCGCTTTATTGGAATCAAATATGTGGCAGATGGCTCTACTCAGGGTTTGACTGCAGCATTAAATGATCCCTACAGTTACCCCAAGAATTCGAAATGGAGCGGCGCTCTCAATTACAAAGATGCTGATATACAAGCCTCGATGAAGTCCTATTTTGATCAGGGCTGGCAGATTTCAACGCACTCCAATGGGGATAAGGCAATTGATCAAGCGCTTAATAGCTACTCTAAATTACTAGCGGGCAACCCTAAGCCGCAAGATCGCCGTTTGCGGATTGAGCATTTCACAGTAAACAACGCATCCCAGGCCAAGAAAGCCGTGCAACTGGGCGTAGTGCCCAGCTTCACGATTGGTCATGTGCATTATTGGGGATCGGCGTTTGATAATTTTATTATTGGGCCAGAGCGCGCCAAGCGCATTGATCCCGCCGCTGAAATCAAGCGTTTAGGTGGAAAATTTACATTACACAGCGATACGCCGGTGTCCAATGTCGGGCCCTTAAATTACATCACGGAAGCAGTAACGCGGGTATGGCAGTTGCCGCCCAAAAAAGTATTGGGACCGGACCAAGTCATCAGCGTCGATGATGCCATTCGTGCCATCACCATTGATGCGGCTTATCAAATTTTTGCTGACAATAAGGTGGGCAGTCTGGAAGTGGGCAAGCAAGCCGACTTCGTCGTACTGGAAAAAAATCCACGCACGACCCCGGCCGCCGATATTCGGGATATTAAGGTTAAAGAAACCTGGGTAGACGGTAAGAAGCAGGCTTGGTAAGGTTAATGCAGTCAGGAAGTGTGCGTCTAAAAATTGAATGACACCTTGCTGTAAACAGACCAATCGTATTGAAGATACGATTGGACTACTTGCTTACTTGCGCCGACAGCAAATAGAAAGTGTTTGTTAACGCGGTGCGTCACCATGCCATCAATGGGAACAAACCAGCCCCCGCCAGCCGAGTTATAGACTACGCCATTTTCATCCCATAGCCGCAGTTGTGTATTGGCGCTTAAGCGAAATCCAACGGTAGGAAAGAGCTGGAGATTGCGTATCAATGATGGCTGATTTGGATTCACTTGAAATGAATTGCTTTTCGTATCAAAGCCATACATATAGCGCGCCAGTGGCGAGAAGTCGGTAATATTCAAGGGATTACTCCCTTTGGGTTTAAAGCTGGCACCGACCTGAGGCCCAATAGCCCACTGACCGTTGTTGCCAAAAGGAAAAATGACCCGAGCGCCCAAGTTGGCGCCCCAGCTTGGTAAAAGGTTGGGGTGGTTTCCCCAAAACGTGAGCATCGTATTGCTTTCCTTGAAGCGATCGGATGAGCTGATGGGTATCTCGGGACCATATGTCCGCACATACGAGGTATCCAGACGCAAGGTGCCATTAAAGCGATTAATGCTCAAGGGCTGATAGTAGCGTAGTCGAAGGGTGTTTTTGTAGACATCACTACCCTGTGAGTCATGGTAGCCCCAGAACTCTAAAATGCGATCTCGAGCATATTGCTCCGAGACGTTTTCAAAGCGCGATGAAAACTTGTTTTCATCTTCCGATGCAAAAACTAATCCAATCATTAGCTGATTGGTGAGGAGCAATGCTACTAGATGAAGGAGAAGTTGACGCAACTGAGGTCCGCTGTAATTGGATGCAATGGGCTTGACCGGATGGATTCATGTCCAGGTCAGGCGTGCGGTATCAATTGTTGCACACGGAATTGAGTAGTAATGTGCAGATTGAGCGCCGCAACACCGATATAAATTTAACCTTAAAAATAGAGTAAAAATCAGTCAATTCAGATACTTAGAGGCGATCTTGCTAATAGGGCGAATCGATACGGCAGTGGCCTTAGCTAGGCAAAAACCCGAGTGTTTTTTGGGGTAATTGGGTTATGATTTCTGAGGGTATTCAAAAAACGTCTACCGGCAAATCGAACACTATATAAACAAGGAGATCCTTATGGCAAAGTTGACCATCAATGGAAAAGCGCGCACTGTAGATGTAGACCCAAGCACCCCTTTGCTTTGGGTAATTCGCGAACAAATTGGTTTAACTGGAACTAAATACGGTTGCGGTATTGCGCAATGTGGTTCCTGTACGGTTTTGCTCGATGGTGCTGCGGTGCGTTCCTGTGTTTTGCCGGTCAGCGCTGCTGAGGGAAGAAAAATTGAGACTGTAGAGAGCCTTTCGGTAGGCGGCAAGTTAAGCAAAATTCAACAAGCCTGGGTCGATAAACAAGCGCCGCAGTGCGGCTACTGCCAAACCGGCATGGTCATGGCTGCTACCGCTCTTTTGCGACAGAATCCCAAACCCACTGATGCGGACATTGATGCCGCGGTAACGAACATTTGCCGTTGCGGCACATTCCAAGAAGTGCGCGCCGCAATCCATGCTGCAGCAAAGGCTTGAGGAGAAAACCATGAATGCACCAGTACCTAATTTATCCCGTCGCCACTTCATTGTTGGCTCATCCGCGATTACCGCTGGCCTCGCTATTGGCTTGGAGTTTCCAGGTGTTATTGGCACAGCGAATGCATCCACTGCAGCCAATGCTAGCGCCCCAGAAATCGGCGTTTGGGTTGTGATTCAGCCAAACGATACCGTTGTGATTCGTGTCGTTCGTTCCGAGATGGGCCAGGGTACGATTACCGGCTTAGCCCAGTTGGTTGCCGAAGAGCTTGAGTGCGATTGGAAAAAAATTACGATCGATTACCCCACACCAGGGGAGAGTCTAAAGCGCAAAGGCGTTTGGGGATCGTTCTCTACCGGCGGTAGTCGTGGTATTCGGACATCGGAAGACTACGTTCGTAAAGGCGGTGCTGCGGCGCGGATTATGTTGGTTCAGGCTGCCGCAGATCAGTGGGGCGTATCTCCTGCCGAATGTTTAGCAGCCAATAGCGTCATCACCCACCAAGCCAGCGGACGTTCAGTTAGCTTTGGTAAGGTTGCCGCTGCTGCTGCTAAGTTACCCGTTCCCGATGCCAAGGGCATCGAGTTAAAAGATCCCAAGCGCTGGAAAGTTATTGGTAAGCCAATGGATCGCCTTGATAGCTTGGCCGACAAGGTGACGGGTAAGCAGATTTATGCCATCGATTTAAAGATGCCAGGCATGCTGACTGCCACGATTAAAGAGTGCCCGGTTTTTGGCGGCAAGTTAAAAAGTTTTGATGCCAGCAAAGTGGCTGGAATGAAGGGTGTCAAGAAAGTAGTCCAAGTGGGTGATACCGCAGTTGCAGTAGTTGCTGATACCTTCTGGCAGGCCAAGGTCGCGATGGATCAGTTGCCGATTGTCTGGGATGAAGGTCCCAATGCATCGGTGCAGCAAGCCGACATCTTGAAGCGTCTAGAAGAAGGCCTCAATGCTGACCAAACTTTTGTGGGTAATGCAAACGGCGACTTTAAAGCGGCTGCATCTGATTCCGCTAAAACCATTGAGGCTCAGTTCTTCTATCCCTTCTTGAACCATGCTCCCTTAGAGCCTATGAATGCAACCGCCATTTGGAAGCAAGACAGTTGCCGTGCTTGGGTTCCAACCCAGGATGGCGAAGCTTCTTTGGCTGCCGTCATTGCCGCTTCTGGACTAACAGCCGATAAATGCGATGTGATCAAGGTAAACCTAGGCGGCGGCTTTGGTCGTCGCGGTGCATTCCAGGACTACACCACACAGGTAGTGAATATTGCAAAGCAAATGCCTGGTACACCCATCAAGTTAATTTGGACCCGTGAAGAGGATATGACGCAGGGCCGTTATCACCCGATCATGATGTGCAAGATGACTGGCACCTTTGATGACAAGAAGAATTTGACTGGCGTACATATGCGCTTGTCGGGCCAATCGATTTTGACCGCAGTACGTCCAGCCGTAGTGGCACAAAACAAGGGGATGGATCCGTTGGTGTTTCAGGGCGTTGCCAAGGGCGGTGAGCATGGCATTAGCTATGACTTCCCGAACTTGATGATTGACCATGCCATGCGCAATACCCATGTGCCACCAGGCTTCTGGCGGGGCGTCAACATCAATCAAAATGCAGTCTTCATGGAGTGCTTCATGGATGAGCTTGCAGAATATGCTGGGGTTGACCCGGTCGAGTTTAGACGTAAATACTCTGCAAACCACCCTCGCAATCTCGCGGTACTCAATGCCGTTGCAGATCGCATTGGCTGGACCAAGCCGGCTCCAGCGGGTGTGTTCCGTGGCATTGCGCAGCAAAAGTCGTTTGGTAGCTGGGTTGCTGCAGCGTGTGAACTATCGGTTACCGATGGCAACAAGATTAAGATTCATCGCATTGTGGCAGCAACAGATCCAGGCTATGCAGTGAACCCAGCGCAAATTGAGCGTCAGGTATCGGGTTCATTTGTATATGGCTTATCTGCTTTGTTTGAAGAGGAGTGCACCGTTAAGAATGGTCGCATTGAGCAAACCAATTTTGATACCTTTGGTTCAATCCGCTTAAAACAAATGCCACCGGTAGAGACCATCATTATTCAGGGCGGCGGTAAAGAGTGGGGCGGGATTGGTGAGCCTACTATTTCTGTGGCGGCACCAGCAATATTGAATGCCTTCTACAAAGCCACTGGTAAGCGTCTGCGCACGATACCTCTGAAGAATAGTGGCGTTACGCTGGTATAAAGTATGCGATATGGGGCTGCGCTAGCGATCAGTACGCTGCTGGCGCTCCCCATCCCCTCTCAGGCGCAAGTAGTTTGGACTGGCGATGCAGTACAGACGGCATTAAGCCCTAATCCAGGCGACCCCATCAAGGGGCGCGTGATTGTCACCAGTCGCCAAACCGGTTTATGTATTCTGTGCCACAGTGGCCCTTTTCCGGAGGAGCGATTTCAGGGCAATCTAGCGCCTGACCTACGATTAAGTATTGCCAATTTAAGCAAAGGGCAGTTGCGTGCGCGCCTCGTTGATCCAGCGCAATCGAACCCCAACACCATCATGCCTGCCTACTTTAGAATAGACCATCTCCAGCGGGTTGCGCCGCAATTTTCTGGGAAGACTGTGCTTACAGGGCAAGAGATTGAAGACGTCCTTGCTTATTTATTGACGATTAAATCACCATGAATCAGCGCCGACAATTTATTGTTTCCATGACCGCTTTATCGCTCTGCCCATGGCAAAGCGCGAGTGCGACGCCAAGTGAGGCTATGCAGGTAATGCAAGCCATTGTAGGCAAAAGCCCGGTTAATACGGGGCGGGTTTATTTTGAATTGCCACCCCTCGTGGAGAGCGGCAACTTAGTTGCGATTAAATTTTCAGTCGACAGTCCAATGACGCCAACGAATTATGTGCGTGCAATCCATATTATTTCCGAGGCTAATCCATCGCCCAATGTAGTGTCATGTTATTTCACGCCCTTGTCGGGCAAGGCGGAGGCAAGCACGCGTATTCGCTTGGCTGACTCCCAGCGCGTATGGGCGTTGGCACAAATGAGTGACGGATCATTTTGGCGAACCAGCGTCGATACCGTTGTCACTCTTTCGGCATGCACGGAGATGGTATGAGTCGATCTTCCAGGGCCGTAGTCACGATGCCTAAAACGGCAAAAAAAGGTGAGGTGTTTTCCATTCGTGCGATCGTGCAACACGATATGGAGTCTGGCTTTCGGCACACCGAACAAGGTGTGCGAGTGCCACGCGATATTATTCGGAGTTTTATTTGCACCTATAACGGCAATGAAGTCTTTAAAGCGGACTTGCATTCGGGGGTTGGCTCAAATCCCTTGTTTATCTTCTATGCCAAGGCGGATCAATCCGGTACTTTCGAGTTTAAGTGGCAAGGCGATAACAATTACCTCACGATAGTCAATCAAGCCATTACTGTTTCATGATCAAGAAGCAATTGGCTCAGCTTGGCGTGCTGTGCTTTTTTTTCACTGTGGCTATGCCATCCCTCGCTGATCAGCGGCAATCTACCACTGCATTAATGACGCCCAGCAATCAAGCAATGCAAAAGGACATCAATTTAAATCCTGCATTGTTTTGGATTATGGATGGCGAAACGCTGTGGGGTGATCGTAGTAATCCTGCTGGTAAAGCGTGTGCCGATTGCCATCAAGATGTTAAGCAGTCGATGAAGGGGGTTGCCGCTACTTTCCCGAAACGCGTTCAAGGAAAGCTTCTGAATCTGGAGGGGCAAATTAATCAATGCCGCACAAGCCGTCAACAGGCTCCAGCGTTTGCCTATGAATCAAAGCCCTTGCTGGCGCTTAGCACCCTCGTTGCCTATCAATCGAGAGGCCTTCCGATCGCCGCATCGACTGACCCAGCAGTTGAGCCGGATTATAAGAAAGGCCAATCCTTGTACTTTCAGAGAATCGGTCAACTCAATCTTTCCTGTGCCCAGTGCCATGACGATAGAGCCGGACTTAAGCTGGCGAGCAGTACGATTCCTCAGGGCCATCCTACGGCGTATCCGATTTATCGCATCGAGTGGCAAGGGGTCGGTTCTTTGCAGCGTCGGCTGCGTAATTGCGTGTCGGCTGTGCGAGCAGAGCAATATGCCTATGGATCAGCTGAACTCACTGCATTGGAGCTTTACCTAATGCGCAGGGCTAATGGTATGCAGGTTGAAAGTCCGGGTGTACGGCCTTAATTAGGATTCTTTGCCGTATTTAACGGCAATGATTTCAGCCATCACGGAGACGGCTATTTCTGGTGGAGTTAGCGCGCCAATGGCCAAGCCAACTGGACCGTGCAGGCGCTCAAGCTGTTCGGAGGTGACATTGAATTCCCGTAAGCGCTCTTTCCGTTTTAAGGTATTGGTTAGGCTGCCTAGGGCGCCAACGTAAAACGCCTCAGACTGCAGGGCATCAATCAAAGCAAGATCATCAATCTTGGGATCGTGGGTGAGGGCAACAATTGCCGTATGCGAATCGATTCCAAGCTCCTGCATCACATCGTCCGGCATGCCTTTAATAAATTGCACGCCTTTAAGATCCAAGCCTTCAGCATATTCTTCGCGGGGATCAATCACAATCACATCAAAATCAGATGCAACGGCAAAATTAGCAACGTAGAGCGATAACTGACCTGCGCCGATCACAAACATCCGCCAGCGCGGGCCATAGGAGGTTTGCATCGCACTATCACTTAATGAAAAGCCATCGGTTTTAGTGCCTGGGCGCAGTACAGACCTTCCGGTATGCAAATCCACTTCGCGCAGGATGAGTTGATGGCCCTCAATGGCTTCTAAGATCGACTCTAATACAGCTTGCTCTGGTCTGGGTTCTACTAAAAGCCGTAGCGTTCCGCCGCAGGGAAGACCAAAGCGCGCTGCCTCTTCTCGGCTGACGCCATACACCACCATTTCAGGAAGACTGCGAACCAAGATCTCGGTTTGTACGCGCCGAATTAAATCGTCTTCGACGCAGCCCCCGGATACCGAGCCCACCACTTGGCCATCGTCCCGAATGGCCAGCCATGAGCCAACTGGTCTGGGTGATGAGCCCCAGGTCTGGACTACGGTTGCAATTGCAATGCGTTTACCTTCGCGTAACCAGCTTAGGGCGGTTTTGAGAACAATGTAATCGGTACTATTCATGGGCGTAAGTCAGATCAAATTTAAAGCCATTTAGCTTGAACTCTATTATCATCATTTTGATCATGAGCGATGCAGATTCCAGCGATACCTATCCATTGCGCCTCGCTGTTTTGTTGCTTGCGGCAGGACAGGGTAGCCGGCTGGGATCCCAGCCTAAGGCGCTGTTAAAGCAGGCTGGTGTAACCCTTCTTCAGCGCTTACTGGATGCAATACAGCCCTTTAATCCTGTAGAGTTCATTGCCGTTATTGGTTTTCATGGTGATGCGATCGAGGAGTCGCTGGCGCAAATGGATTCGCCGTTCAGTCGATCGGTTCAATTGCTCCGCAATCCCAATCCAGAGTCGGGTCAGGCCTCTTCGGTGCGCCTCGGTATAGAGGCGCTGCACGGTAATTTTGATGTGCTGTTGATCGCGCTATCGGATCAACCTGCCATTACTACAGCAGAGATAAGTCAGTTACTGAGTGCGTTTTCACAGCGCGCTGCAGGAAAAGAAATGCTGCTTCCGATGGTCGATGGGCAACGTGGCAATCCGGTTCTGTTCTCAAAAAAAGCATTCCAAAATACCGCGGCTGTTCCTGATTTAAGTTGCCGTGCTTACATGGATGCGCATCCAGAGCAAGTGCAACTTTGGCATACGAGCAATGAAGCATTTATAAGTGATGTTGATACCCTTGAGGATATGAAAATACATCAACTTCGTTTTTAGATTGATTTAGCGCAGGGCAGCCAAATGCGTCTAGGCGGCGATTATCTAAAATGCCTTGGCATAGCGCACTACTAAACGATTGCTTTCCATAAAACCATTCATGGTGGCGATGTCGTTACCATATTGCACGGTAAATCGACCAACACGTGTGTGGGCTACGCCGCTGACGTAATAGCGCTGGGTTACGAGGGTATTGTTACGCTCTACCCCATTCCATGCGGTTTCACCGCCGGTGACGTAGACGTAGGTTGCGCCGACCGTATAGGTTTGATTAATCCTATAAATCGGTCCGGCTTGGGCGGTGTAGAGGGGTTTTTGAGTGAGCTGCAGATTTTGATTGGACAAACACGCTGCAGCGCAGGCGCTATTGGCGCCAAACCAGGTAGTATCGACAGCAACTGCCGCATCAATATTATTGGTGATGGGGCGCTGATAGCCCATTTGTAACGCTTGTGCGTAGCGATTGCTACCTAAATTAAACGGCTTGGCGTTGGAATACTCCCCGGTAGGTAAGTAAAGATACCCCGCGACTCCAAAATAGGTCCGAGTGGCATGATTGGAATAAGGCCAAATTGCCGTTACGATGCCGGAGTCCGTCATGCCCTTGCTGCCCGGAAAGGCTGCAAGCGATCCATCGGGTGAGAGCGCGCCAGTTCCGGTTTGTAGGTAAGTAACGGCCGGTAGTGAGCCAATGGTGTAGGTGTGCGTTAACCGAAAAAACACCGCATTGCTCTCTAGCTTGGGATTTGCGCCGGTATTGACGCCGTTCTGGAATAAATCGTTATTTTGGCTGTTTACGTACGATATGGTTACCGCAGTAACATTGGGTGGCGGGGCGACAATGTCCCCTGGCTGTAGATCAATCGCCAAGGCAGGGCGAATTGGCCCGCTCAATGCAAATAAGAGTAGAAGAAAGCCTGTATTTTTCACAAGTGCCCATTTTACTTAATTCGTCGGTTCAGTCACTCCAAAGCTAGCATTTGTGGATTTCGCTGGAATTTTCTGAAGAAGTCATCCTACTTTTGTGATTTCTATTACAGTAGGCTATTGCCAAATAATTAATAGGAGCCATATGAACACACTTGATGCCATTCGCCAGCGTAGAGCAGTAAAGCACTTTGATGCTGCGCACCAGATTAGCCCCGCTGAAACCGATGCCTTAATTGATCTCGCGATGCAGGCCCCATCCTCCTTCAATATTCAGCACTGGCGTTTAGTTAATGTAAAAGATAAGGCATTGCGAGTGCAGTTGCGCGCAGCAGCCAATGATCAGGCGCAGGTAACCGATGGCTCCCTCTTGTTTGTGGTGACTGTCGACATCAAAGCATGGGATAAAGATCCTGCACGCTATTGGGTGAATGCCCCTAAGGCAGCCCAAGACATCTTGGTACCATGGATTAATCCGTTTTATTCGGGTAATGAACAGTTGCAACGCGATGAAGCGATGCGTTCGGCCGGCATCCTATTGCAAACCATGATGTTGGCAGCAAAGGCGATGGGATATGACTCATGCCCAATGGTTGGTTTTGATTTTAAGAAGGTTGCTGAGTTAATTCATCTGCCAAAAGACTATGCCGTCGCAGCCATGCTAGTAATTGGGAAAGGAACCCAGCCAGCATGGCCCAAGCCCGGATTTATTCCTAAATCGGAAATGGTGATCGATAATCATTTTTGACATGTTTAAACGCCTTTCGTTAGCCATTCTGCTGATCTGTAGTGCATCTGCATCAGCGTTGGAGTTTTCGGATATTGCGACGGAAGGCCAGATTAAATTCCTGAAGGAGCGCCCCGACCCCGGGGCCTATTCCTATGAATCGCGAGTAAAAATTACCGCAGCCAGCTTGGAGAGCGGCAGTGTGCAAATTGCAACATGCCACTACCAACTTGACCCCATCCGTAAGGTAGTGATTGTGTTTAATCCCAACCGAATTCAAGCGATTGTGGTCAAGAGTGTTGATGGAATGGCCTCTGCTGAAGTAAAGAACAATCAAGTGGTCTTGACTGACGTTGAGCGTGGCGCATCGATTTGCATTGATCTGCAATCCAAAGCCTTGGATCAAGTGGGCGCAGGCCAATATCGCTTGAATGCAGGCCCTCTGATGCGCCGCTACTTAGATGGCTA
Source organism: Rhizobium sp. Q54 (assembly GCA_943371165.1). Taxonomy (GTDB): domain Bacteria; phylum Pseudomonadota; class Gammaproteobacteria; order Burkholderiales; family Burkholderiaceae; genus Polynucleobacter. The sequence goes on along the minus strand of CALRTW020000001.1, from coordinate 134,378 downwards.
CTTGCCCATGGCAGCAAAAATACGGGTGGACTGGCCTACCAATATGTTGACCGTGGAAAAAACCGCCCCCTCTGAGAAAGAAGGCATTCAGGTGGTCCAGGGGAATGATGGCGTTCAATTGAATATGATTTTTGCGGGCAAAATGACGGCGCAAATTGATCTGAAAAAGCCAGACTAATCCATTGCCTCAACTTCCCATTTTTTTTGCGTTACCATTTTTTATCTTTTAAACCATTAACGAAAATCGTCTATGCCACCCAACTTAATTAGCCTCTACATTGTTGCAGCCATGGTCGGCATCATGGTGTTCTTCACGATTGCAGTAGCGCCTACCGTATTTAAGGTGCTGCCACCTGAGTGGTCTAGTAAGTATGTACGCCGTTTTTTCCCGAAGTACTATGCTTTTTTGTGCTTCGCCTGCGTTGCCGCCTCCTTGCTGGCGAGCGATGCGCTGATAAGTAGCCTGACATTTGTATGCGCGGTTCTCTTTGCGATAGCGCAATTCATTCTTACCCCTGCGATCAATAAAGCATCAGACAATAAAGACAAGAAGCGTTTTGGTCTTTTGCATGGGCTGAGCGTGGTGATCAATGTGCTGCAGTTGGGTATTTTTATCTATATTTTGTGGCCATCGGCAAGCTAGGTACTGTCTGAAAATTGGAGTTCTCGGGTGATGACGCATAAAATACGATCTTTCTTTTTTATATTGCCCTTGTATGTCCTATAACGGTCGTCTAACATCCCTCTCGCATGGCGGCGGCTGCGGTTGCAAAATTGCGCCCGGTGTCTTAAGTAGCATTCTGAAGGCATCTCCCTTGCGCACGCTACCGGCCGCTCTGCTGGCTGGCAATGAGAATAATGAAGATGCGGCGGTCTACCAAATCAATGCCAATCAAGCGATTGTGGCTACTACTGATTTTTTCATGCCCATCGTTGATGATCCCTATGAGTTCGGACGGATTGCAGCAACTAACGCCATATCGGATATTTATGCGATGGGCGCACAGCCACTGTTTGCTCTAGCCCTGCTGGGTATGCCAATCAATGTATTGCCGATCGACGTTATCCAGAAAATTACAGCTGGTGGTGATTCGGTATGTGCCGATGCTGGGATAGTAATTGCGGGTGGGCACTCAATCGATTCGGTTGAGCCTATCTATGGTTTGGTTGTCATTGGCATCGTTGATCCTAAGCATCTAAAACGAAACAACGGATCTCGAGTGGGCGACAGCATTATTTTGAGTAAGCCTCTGGGGGTTGGTATTTTGTCTGCCGCACTCAAAAAAGAGCGCCTATCGGAGGCTGGTTATCGCGAGATGATTGCCTTAACGACGACTTTAAATAAACCAGGGCTGGCATTGTCTCGCCTGGATGGGGTTCATGCATTGACCGATGTTACTGGCTTTGGATTAGCTGGGCATCTACTCGAATTGGCTCGCGGCGCTGGCTTGCGAGCAGCCTTGAGCTGGAATTCGGTTCCGATCATCGATGAAGCGATGATGCTGGCGCAAGCTGATATCTATACCGGCGCCTCTACCCGTAATTGGGCGGCTTATGGAAGTGAAGTCACTTTATCCAACCAGCAGGGCATATGGCAACAGCATCTCTTAACGGATCCACAGACCAGTGGGGGCCTATTGATCTCATGCGCCCCTGAATCAGAGGCTGAGGTTATAGCCATCTTGCAGGCCGATGGCTTCTCGCGTGCCGCGGTGATTGGCCGATTTGAGTCTGGCTCTGGAATCACTGTAAGCTACTCTTTCGTTTAACATCCGCTTCTTTTTACTATTAATAGACCATGATCCTTCTTCGAAAATCAAGCGACCGCGGCTATGCTAATCACGGCTGGCTAAAAAGCTTTCATTCCTTTTCATTTGCGGGTTATCACGACCCTCAGTTTATGGGGTGGGGTAATTTACGGGTGATTAATGAGGATCGGGTTGCTGCCGGGCGAGGCTTCGGTAAGCACGGCCATCGCGATATGGAAATCATTAGTTATGTTCTATCTGGCGAATTGGCTCATGAAGACAGCATTGGAAATGTGAAGGCAATTCCACCGGGCGATGTTCAACGCATGAGTGCGGGTACTGGTGTTGTTCACAGCGAGTTTAATCATGCACCAGATCAAGAGACCCATTTTTTGCAAATCTGGATAGAACCACTGCAGATGAACGTTGAGCCTGGATACGAGCAGAAATCAATTCCATTGAGTACAAAAAAGGGATGCTTGCGCTTAATTGCATCGCTTGATGGTGCCCAGGACTCGGTCAGGATGAACGCCGATGCCCAGATTTTTGCTGGCTTGTTTGATGGTGATGAGTCCGCTCGTTTAGAGCTGAATCCAGGGCGTAAAGCCTACGTTCATTTAGTGCAAGGTAAGTTGCTAGTACAAGGTCAGCCGCTTGAGGCGGGAGATGCCCTCATGATGGAGGGTGAGACAGTGCTCACCTTGGAGCGCGGAATTGGCGCAGAAGTATTGGTGTTTAATTTGGCGCCGTAATGCGGGCCATACGATACGTACTGATGAAATAACATCTTTGCAATGGACGACTTTAATTTTTATCGCTTTATTGCCTACCTGATTGGCTTTGCTATTGCAGCCATGCTGCTGGTGAAGTTGTACTTGATTTATGCCTTTCGAAAACTAGAAAAAGAAGAACGGCGACAGCAGGAAGAGCAGCCAAAGTAGGTTTCGGCTCTTGCTGCACTGCATCGGCTTATATTCTGTAAGTCATTGATTATTAATAATTTAAACAATATCCCTATAAATAAATTGACTTTTTTTGCTTATTTTGTAAATATATTGTGACATTCGTCTATGTAAATTTTTATTTACTTAGTCGGATGTATTTATGGGTACCCATAAATAAATCCGACGTGCAGGATTGGCACGGGTATTGAAGTCGAGCAAGGAGATATCACTATGTCAGACGCAAATAAGGTTTGGCCTACTGGCCTTACCGAAGACGAGTCTCAGGAGTTGCATCGAAGCCTGATTCAAGGCACACAGTTTTTTGGCATGATTGCAGCATTTGCCCATTTACTGGCCTACATCTATTCACCTTGGCTGAAATAAGGAGATGACATGATCTACGGAAAAATGTGGTGCGTAGTTAAACCAACGGTTGGTCTTCCTCTTATCATCGGGGCAGTAGCTGTAGGTTCATTTGCCGTTCACACAATGATTTTGAACAATACAACTTGGGTCAAAGCATTTTTGAATGGTAATGCCAGCGTACAAGCTGGTGCTCCAGCAGCCGCACCCGCGGCGCCGGTGGCGAAAAAGTAGTGACTGGTCTGTGAAAAAGGGTCTGGCAGCATGTTGCACGACCCTTTTTTGCAGCCATTTAAATTAAAGCAGGACGCACTTCGTTCTGCACTATGAAACGCATTAGTCAAAAGTTAATTGATACGTGGGTTCACTTCGGACCCCGCTTCTTGCCGTTCGCCGATGTAGCGACCGATGAGCTCCCACTCTCGCGTTTATTGCGCTTATCTTTATTCCAGGTCTCGGTTGGGATTATGTTGGTTTTGCTCGTTGGAACCCTCAACCGCGTGATGATTGTCGAGCTAAAGGTGCCCGCGTCGCTAGTGGCCATCATGATCTCCTTGCCCTTGCTGTTTGCGCCTTTTCGTGCGCTGATTGGCTACCGATCCGATACCCATCGATCCCATTTGGGTTGGCGCCGAGTGCCCTACATGTGGATGGGCACGATGTTGCAATTTGGTGGGCTATCGATCATGCCGTTTGCGCTCCTGGTTTTATCTGGAGCGGGGCAGTCCAGTAATGCTCCAGCATGGATTGGGCAATTGGGCGCTGCAGTCGCTTTTCTGCTCGTCGGCGCTGGCGTACACATTACGCAAACCGTTGGATTAGCTTTGGCTAATGATCTCGTTAAAGAAGAGTCGCAACCCAAAGTGGTTGGATTAATGTATGTGATGATGCTCGTTGGCATGATTGCCAGCGCACTGATTTTTGGTGAGCTGTTATCCGAGTACAGCCCAGGGCGTTTAATTCAGGTGATTCAAGGCGCCGCTATTGTGATTATGGTGCTTAACGTAGTAGCGCTATGGAAACAAGAGTGCCGTGATCGCGCCAAAGTAGCGGCACGGGAAGTGAGCGTTAGTTTTTCAGAGTCGTGGAGCATCTTTTGCAAAGGTAATCACGCCGTTCGTCGCTTGCTTGCAGTTGGTCTGGGGACCATGGCGTTCACGATGGAAGATATTTTGCTCGAGCCCTATGGCGGCGAAATATTGAATATGAGTGTAGGCGCAACCACCTCGCTGACTGCAACCCTAGCCATTGGTGGACTATTCGGCTTTGCCTTGGCATCGCATGTACTGGGCAAGGGCTACGATGCATTTCGGATGGCAATGAATGGTGCGTTTGTTGGTCTACCGGCATTTCTGGCTGTGATTTTGGCTGCCCCCCTGGGATCGCCTACCCTGTTTGCAGTTGGCATCCTATTGATTGGCTTTGGCAGTGGTTTATTTGGGCACGGAACGCTCACCGCCACCATGCGCCTAGCCCCCAAAAAACAAAGTGGCTTGGCTTTGGGCGCCTGGGGAGCGGTTCAGGCGACGGCAGCCGGAACGGCAATTGCCTTGGGTGGAGTGATTCGGGACCTCGCTAGCCCGCTTGCAGGGGCTGCAGGCGGCTACATTGTTGTGTATATTATCGAAATAGTCTTATTACTGGCAGCCATTGTGGTCATGTTGCCGCTGATAAAAAGCAGGTTTAATCTGGCCACAAACACCGCTTAATACATCATTTAAATGGCTAGGCGGATAACATAAGGAGCGTACTATGGGTTTCGGAACTGTAATTGCGATTTTGCTGGTGGTTATATTCACCGTTGTTATTTTGAAAGACATGAATCAAAACAACAAGTGGAAGTAAAGGTGATTTAGCTCTGTATAGAGCCCGGTATTAGCAAAAACCCACTCAATGCAGTGGGTTTTTTCATGCCTGCAGCGCATACCGCTTCCAATTACATTGGGGGTTTACGACTACTGCCATTTTTTGATTAAGTGCGTAGTATGGGTTAATACCTTGATAAAAGTGAAGCATGCCAACTCCCTCACCTGATTTAGTTGAATTGACTTATGTCAGCCAGCCCGCTGAGGAGATGTCCTTTCTTGGATTGATGCGGCTTCTCTACCATTCCTACATGCGCAACCAAGCGCTTGGCATTACGGGGGTTTTGATTTTTGAGGATCAGCGTTTTGGTCAAGTCATCGAAGGCCCAGCTAACTCCATTGATCGCCTGTGGGAAAAGATCCAAAAAGACGGGCGCCATAAAAATGTCAAATTAATCGCTCGCAAAGCGATTGAGCGCCGCAGTTTTTTAAAGTGGACCATGATCTTTCAAGGCAACGAAGAAATTGCCAATCGCCTTCCTGAGGTGAAGGCCGCAGTAGACCAGGGCGACTTTCCGAGCGACCACCCTTTGCTCGTTGCCCTGCGTAACGAAATCCAGCGCTAATAGACTGCTTATCTCTTTACGGATGCCAGCGCCAGGGCCATGCGGTCCATCGCTTGCTCAAGTAGTGCGCGCTGCGTACCAAAATTCAGTCGCACAAATTGAGGCGCATTAAATTGAGCGCCGGGCGATAGCGCCAAGCCGAAACTCAAAAATAGAGCATGGGGATCGGGGCATTTGAGCGCGCTGCAATCGATCCAAGCCAAGTAACTGGCCTCGGTCTTTGATAAAGTGAGTGGGACCATCACCTGTAGGCGCTTCGCAACATAATCCCGATTGCCCCGTAGGTATTGCAGTAAGGATTGACGCCATTCCTCCCCGTCACGCAGTGCTGCCATGGTAGCGGTATAGACCATGAGGCCAGGCTCTGCAATGGTGCGGTGTAAATCGGTTTGCATCGCTGCGCGCAAGCGGGGATTTTCTGCAACGGCCCAGGCCAAACCCATTCCGGGAAAGTTAAATACTTTATTGAGCGACATCAGGGTAACGGTGCGCATCGAAATGCGCTGATCGAGACTGGCAATCGGAATGTGACGGGCGTGCTTATCCAATACCAGTCCAGCATGAATCTCGTCAGAACAAATCAGTAAATCATGTGCTTCACAAAACGCAGCAAACTGCAGCAGTTCGGATTTGGTATAGACGGTTCCGCCGGGGTTTTGCGGATTGCAGAGCAAAGCTAATTTCGTATTAGCTTGGCAAAATGAATCGAGCGTTTGCCATGGAAAAACTAGACGATGGTTTTCCAGTGACAAGGGTATTTCAGTAAACGCGCGCGGACCTTCGGAGCAGGCAAGTCGCAAGTGGTGATAGACCGGCTGCGGAACAAGGACATGTTCAAGCGGGGAGGTTAGCTGACGCACGGCAGTGTAAAGTCCAGAAACGACGCTTGGCAAAATCACAATCCAGTCCGGATTCACTTGCCATTCGTAGTGCGCTGCTATGTAACTCGCAATTTCATTGCGCAAATCCTCGGGCGCATGGGTGTAGCCAAATACGCCGTGCTGAACACGCTCAGCAAGTGCATCTATCACGCAAGGCGGCGACTGAAAATCCATGTCTGCGACCCACAGCGGCAGGACATCATCACTCGCGTAGCGATCCCAGCGAATGGAGTCGCTATTGCTTCGATTTACTGGCGCGTCAAAGTTAAAAGGCATGGATTGATTGTACCGAGTGGGTGATTTGCCGATTTTCATGTGAAAAATACAACACAGCAGCAAATCGGGCGATTTAAGGCTAATATTGGCAAATTATTTCAATTAAGAAGGTAGTCTGTGATGGTAAAAGCCCTTAGAATTAAGTTAGCCCGTTGGATTTTGGGTGAGCATTGTGCCTGCTACAAGATGGGCTATCACCCACTTGTCGACTTTCGTCAAAAAAGTGCAGACACGGAAGCGAAGGCAAAGGCACGTCAAGCCTAATCTGGTTAACCATAGGGGAATGCAATGAGCAAAGCAATCGCAACAAAAAACAAGGTAGTGACGATTTACAGTGGACTATCGATTGCATTCATTGCAATCTTTTCGACTATTTCCATTCTGTCTTGGTTTGTCTCGGCACTGAACTTTTAAGTTCCTTTAATTGCCACGCAGCAGGACGGCGATTTCATTCGTCCTTGACTGTTTGTTTTTCTTCTAGCTGCATTCTTTTTTCGCGCTCTTTACGTAGATCGCGAAATTGCCACCAGGCAAATGCCACCACGCCACCAAAGACGAGAAAAAGTTCGATGATGATGACGGGTGCAAAATCAGCCATGGCTTGAATTCGTATGACTCATAGCAGAAATCATACAGCGCAGCGCATATCTAAGTGAAGATCTTTCTTACCGGCGCTACCGGCTTTATTGGCAGTCATTTTCTACAGCAGTGTCTGGCCGCTGGCCATAGCATGACGTGTTCAGTGCGTTCGGCAAAGCAAGCAGATGCCATACGCGCATTGGGTGCTTCTCCATGGGAGGGCGACTTACAAAGCCGCGCGGAGCTGGGTTTAGCCCTAGCTGGAATGGATTTGCTGATTCATGCGGCAGGGTGCCGTGATTTAGCCGCGCCGGCAGACCTCCTTGAGCAAAGCAATACGATATTGACACAGGTCTTGGTGGATGCTGCTGCAAAAGCAGGAGTGCCCCAATTTATTTACATTAGTGCCGCATCGGTGGTGATGGGTAACCCTATGCCACTTTTGAATGAAACCGAGTCATCGCCTATAGTGCTGCGTGACTATTTGCCCTATACCCGCAGTAAGGCTTTGGCCGAGGCGTATGTGTTAGCAGTGCAGCATAGCGCTATGAAGGTGGTAGTGCTGCGCCCCAGTTTTGTTTGGGGCAAGGGCGATAGCATTGATACCGAGATTGGTCCGGCATCCAATCGTGGTCAATTTGGCTGGTTTAGTCAGGGGAACTATCCATTTGCGACATGTTCCATTGCCAATCTATGCGATGCATTGCAACTTGCAATGCAATATACCTACTCAGGACGTGTATTTAATATCAGCGATTGTGAGCCGGTTGATTTTCGTGTGTTCATGAGCCGACGACTCAAGGCGAGCAACTTTCCGGTGCCCACCTTATCCGTTCCAAGAAAGTTAGCGTGGTGGCTGGGCGCCTTTACTGAAACCGGCTGGAAATACTTACCGATGCCTGGAAAGCCACCGCTTGTCCGAGAAATGGTGCGTTTAATGGGCTTTCCATTTACGGTCTCGATTGAGGGGGCAAAGCGCGAATTGGGGTATCTAGGAAGCCATTCAATTGAGGCAGGGATGTCCAATATCGCCTCTTTGATACAGGACCAGCGGGACGGTACTCAGCAATAATTACCTGAAATTACTATAATTTGTATCTTGTAAGGGGCGGTATCCGTCTTTTGGTTTACCTCAGCTAGGAATAATGATGCGCATTGAAGATAAGGATCCAGCACGGCATGCGGGAATTGAGTACCCGATGGAAGTGGGCGCTCCTGTTTTTGCGCCCATTAAGGTAACCGAAGAAAAAGACAAGGCAGTCAATGTCGCTCGTCAAAATGCTAAACAAGAATATGACCGCATCATGGAGCAGGCAACGGTTCTCATGAAGCAGGCAAAAGCACTGCAGTCGCGCTTAGATGCCACTGAAATGGTGCATGCCGCTAAATTTGGTTTTAATCCCATTCACGGAAAAACCTATTTTTTGTATTACGACCAGCGCAATCAAACCAATTTGTTGTTGCAAAACGGCCCACACGATTGGACCTGCGGTATCCCAGCAAACTGGAACTACCTGATGACAGTCAAAAAACTGGGTGACAGCACCTGGGAACAAATCGAAGAAACAGTGGAATAGTTTTTTTATTTCTACAGCGACCGCAGCCGCAGTGAATACAGCCCTTTATTGGTTTCGGTCCGACCTGCGGCTCATAGATAACCCCAACTTTTTATCCGCATGCAAGGCTTCGGATAATTTACTGCCGATTTATGTACATGCCCCGCAAGAATCCCTCATCTGGGGCTTTGAGCGGACTGGCGAACACCGCCAGCAGTTTTTGCACGATGCTCTTGGCGATTTGCGGCAGCAGCTAGAGCAGCTCGGATCCGGTTTACTGGAATTGCAGGCGCCCCAGGCTAGCTCCAGCAGTCCCGTTGATCTCGTTATTAATGCAGCGCATCACCATGGTATTAAAACGATCTACTGTGAGGTGATTCAGGCACCCGAGGAAATGCAGGCGCTTGCACTTTTAAAGCAGGCGGGATTAACAGTCTACGCTGAGCTCGAGTCAACCATGATTGCTGTGCGTGATTTGCCATTTTCGCCCGATGCAATGCCAGATCAATTTACGCAGTTTCGCAATGCAATTGAAAAAGCAAAGCACCTATTTACCGAGCCAGCTTCAGCTCCAAGTCACATTCCACCATTGCCGGTTGATTTCAAGCAATCGGACTTGATTCCAGGTGCGCAGACTTCAATTCGAGCTGAGTCTCTCATTCAATCCACGGGCCATCCACACAGTTCCTTCCCGCATTATCGAGATGCCTACCGTGGTGGCACAACGGCTGCAGAAGGGCATCTGCGGCAATACTTAGCCCGCGCACTGCCGCACTCGTATAAGGCAACCCGCAATCAATTGTACGGCGTCGATTATTCGAGCAAGCTGTCTCCATGGCTTGCCTTGGGCAGTATTTCAGCGCGTAGCGTGATGAAACAGCTAAAGCAGTTTGAGTCAGAGCAGGGAGCCAATGAGGGAAGTTATTGGCTTTGGTTTGAGCTGCTCTGGCGTGATTATTTCCGCGTACTCCATCTGAAATATGGAAGGCAGTTGTATTGTGCAGGCGGTTTAAATCAGTCGGAAAAACCGATACATAATGTCCGCGGTTTTCAGCATTGGTGCACAGGCACAACCGGGGAGTCCATTGTCGATGCTGGAATGCGTGAGCTCAAGGCGACAGGGTATCTATCGAATCGCTTGCGCCAAGTGGTGGCGAGTTACTTGATCTATGACTTGCATTCGGATTGGCGTGCAGGTGCCGCTTGGTTTGAGTCCCAACTACTGGATTACGATGTGTATAGCAACCAAGGCAATTGGCTCTACATTGCTGGTAGGGGTACTGATCCGCGGGGCGGGCGACGCTTTAATCCGCAAAAACAAGCCCAAGATCATGATGCCAATGGCAGTTACCGCGCATTATGGTTAGGTGACTGATCAAGGCACACAGCAGATAGGATGGTTTGTGCATGGATCTCGACAGTGAGGTTGATATCCTTGCCATATCCGCCCGCCATCGCAATCGCCACCGGTAATGCATTGGCTGCAGCCCAGTTATAGACCTGTTGATCGCGTTTTTGCATTCCTTCTTTTGTCAGGCTGAGCTTGCCTAAGCGATCGTTTTCATGGGGGTCTGCGCCAGCAAGGTAGATGACGAATTGGGGATCAAATTGAGTTTTAACGACATGCAGCGCATTGCTTAAAGCATCTAAGTACAAGTCATCACCGCACCCATCGGGTAGCGCCACATCTAACTTGCTTTCCTCTTTTTGAAACGGAAAATTATTCTCGCCGTGCAGAGATAAGGTAAAAATACGTTCATCGTTTTTTAGAATAGCGGCAGTGCCATTGCCTTGGTGCACATCCAAGTCAACGATTACCACCCGAAAATCACTGCCTTGGGTTTTTTGCAGAACACGTGCGGCAACAGCGGCATCGTTAAATACGCAAAAACCACCGCCATGGTCTCGGTAGGCATGGTGCGTGCCGCCGGCTAAATTAACGGCTACTCCATCAATTAGCGCTGATTGGCATGCTGCAATCGTGGCGCCAACCGAACGCTTGGAGCGCTCGACCATGCGCTCGCTCCAGGGAAATCCGATTGCGTTCTGCTCTTGAGGACTGAGCTCACCTGCAACTACTTTTTGAATATAGCTTGTCGTGTGCGCATAGAGTAACTGGGTATCACTTGCAACCGGTGCCTCGATTAAATTTATCTGGGGATGCGTCGCAATGGCTTCCCGCAGTAATCGGTACTTTTGCATGGGAAAGCGATGGCCTTCTGGTAATGGCAAAACAAAGTGGTCGGTGTAATAAGCCTTCACGAAAATGCCAATTTAACGCGCGGCAATGATGGCGTTTGCCAATGATTGGCCGCTGAGCCATGCACCTTCTACACGGCCGCCATGCAACCAATCGCCACAATAAGCAATACCTTGCTCCGAATTGCAATGGAAGCGCGGTTGATAGGCGGGGTCACTACTGGCATAGCGCCAGCGATGGATCGCATACTCTGTTGGGGCCTTGCCACCACGGGCAATAAACGCCGCAATCATGAGTGGGGCAATGGTCTGCGGATCGGCGTCAATGTGATCTTGGCTCCACTGCGATTGCGCATGAATGACCCATACTTCCTCGCCGGTCCGCTGGGGCTTGGCATTATTACGTGCCACCCAACTCAAAATACCGTCGTTAATAAAGGCAGCTTCAAAGGGCATGGCGATAGCTTCATTCAAGCGCAGCATCATGGTCCAGCACCCTTCGGTTTTTGCTTTTTCGTGTAACTCGGTGATCGCGGGATCAATTGCTGCAGTAAGAGCAAGCGCTTGGGGTGCCGGTATCGACAAAATCACCCAATCCGGTTGGTAATCGAGTGGGCCATGCTCTGCCGTATGCAATTGCCACTGGTGTTGTAGTCGGTTCATGGACGTGATGGTGTGGCTGGTATGGATTTCAAGGGACTGTGCCAAATGCTGGGCAGGCGAAGTCATCCACGGCGTACCAACATAGCGGGGATCACTGGGCTTAGTACTTTGCCAGGCTTGGTTTTCATAAACCCCAATCGGGGTATGCCATTGCGCAGCTGCACCCTGGCGAAGCCAGATTGCCAGCTGATTCTGAAAGGCGGGATCGCGCGCTGTGAAGTAGCGTGCACCATGGTCGCATTGCCAGCCATCGCCCTTGCGTGTGCTCATGCGTCCAGCAACACCCCGGCTTTTTTCAAACACCTTAACCTGCATACCTGCTTTCGTTAAAGCGCTCGCGCAACTAAGGCCAGCTAAGCCGGCGCCGATAACGGCAACCTGACTTTTTTTCTCTATCCTAGGTAGAATCAATGCCATGGCGTATTTTTATGGGCGGAGTCTGAAATGAGTAATTTAGATAAGCGGTGTTGCGGTTCCGGCGTTTGCATTATCAACGAAGCAGGCGAGTGTTGGTGTGGCCAACGCTGGGATGGAACGAAGATGAGTTTTGTCCCTCTAAATAGCGCTTCAGCAACAGCGCCAGGCCTTGATGGCCAAGCAGCTACTCCCAATCAATCTAACAATCAGACCAGTCCGAAGTCCTAGACTTGCAGCTTAGGTTCAGATGGAATGCATGAGCGACCTGCTTGCTGCTCTGCTTGTTTGAGCCAGGCGGGTTTTGCGTCCTTAGCGCTATTACCCATATCGCGAAATTGATCCGGAGTCAGCCTTTTCTCTAAGGCGTTAACAACACAACTGCAATACGGAATGAAGTCAGCATCACTCACCTTATCGCTTAAGCGTTGGTGAATGGTACGTTGCTGTTGCACACACTGTTGGGTGTACACCTCTTTTTGTTTTGAGCTGGCTTGAGCAAGCGATGGACTTGAATTAAGTAAGCAAACACTTACGAAGATTGCCCCAAGGTTTTTAAAAATAGAGTGCATGCGGTATTCCAATGTATTAACCCACTGTGTGCAAACTTCGTCCCGAGTAATAGTAGGGTAATTAGCGAATCCGTGCTGCTTGGTAACGTAGGAAGGCTTTTCTACCAGCTAAGAGAGCACTGAAAATCATAAGTAGAGTGGCAAAAAATGGTTTCATGAGGCTCTTTCTAGTTAAATTAAACGGCTTTTAAGGGAAAACCCTTAATTTGACTATACGCCTTTCACTGCCATTGTGCAGAGCACCATAAAACCACAATTTTAGTAATCTTATTCTGGGCTTTGCAGAATCTTTTGGATATCGTTTGCAATGCTGGCAGGATCGTCTGCAGAGCCATAGCGGCGAACAACTTCACCCTTGCGGTCCACCAAAAACTTAGTGAAATTCCACTTGATGGCTTCTGTGCCCAAAATCCCTGGGGCGGCATGCTTGATGAATTTAAATAAGGGATGGGCGTTATCGCCATTCACATCGGTTTTTTCAAACAGCGGGAACGTCGTTTGATAGCGCGTACTACAAAACTGTTCGATTTCAGTAGCGCTACCCGGCTCCTGCCCGCCAAACTGATTGCATGGAAAGCCGAGCACTTCAAAACCACGATCGTGAAACTGGGCATAGATGTTTTGTAGACCAGTGTACTGGCCAGTGAAGCCACAGCGACTGGCCACATTGACGATCAGTAAGACTTTGCCCGCGTAATTGCTCATCTGTTCGGTGTCACCATTTAATCGAGTGAGGCTAATGTTAGGCAGCATGGGATTTTCCTTTGGTGAAATTAAGTCCGTAGATACGGCGGTAGGAGTGGGCAGCAACGCCGTTTTGCAGTGCCTTGCGGACCGGTTTTGCGATTAGGTTAATAGCGGATTGAACGGCGCTGCGTTCCAATGCGGACGGGACTTTGCGGCCGATGAGGGGGTATGCCCAGTCGGGTAAATTGAGAAAGCCAGCTTTGCTAACGAGCCGCACAAATGGCCGTGAATGCAGGCTACTGGGGTATTCGTCCAGCAGCGTGACAATTGCACGCGCTCGTTCGCCATAGTGCAGCTCGGGCAGATAGGCAGAAATGGCCTGATCTGTCGCAAGTGCAGTATCCGGCAAATCGATGGCACCCAGTCTATTCCCAATCAAGCGCATTTCGACAAAGTAGCGATCGATATCTGCGCTTGCTAAATGGGGATTACGGTAGCGCAGGTAGGCGCGCATGAAGCTACTCGTTTCGGTCAGGTGAACCCAATTTAATAAATGCGGATCACTGGCGCTGTAGGGCTTGCCAAATTCATCGGTACCTATGATGTGGCCATGGATGCGATTGACCTTATCGATCATCTGATTGGCCATGGCGGTTGGGCCATACGTAGTGGCAGCGATAAAAAAAGCAGTACGACCAAGACGACCTTGCAAGTCAGTGCGAAAACTCGAATGGTCCCAGACCCCAGCAAGAGCGCCGGGATGCAATGCTTGCAACACGAGTGATGAGATGCCGCCGATCATCATGGCCATAAAATCAGCATGCACTTCCCATGGCATGGAGTCCGGACCCAATAAACCAGGGTCTCCAGCAGGCGTCAGGAAAGCAGTAGGCGGGCCACTTCCACCAACCAGTTGACGCACCATTTGCTGAATAAAGAGATCCACCATCACGATCCGGGCTCTCGTTAAATGAAAGAGATCAATGGAGTGTTGAATTCAAATCAACGCCGTCCTCGAGCAGCTCCTGAATTAAATCCAGGCGCAATCGCGGATTATCTTGCATCAGCAAGTGATTTTTTTGAGAGACCGAAAGTGGCAGTATCTCCGCTAAGCGATTGGAGACCCAAGCGCAGTCATCGAGGCGATAAGGCTCCTGAAAAGGCAGCTGACTCTCGCTGAGGCCTTGCTTTTGTACTGAGGTAATAATTTCTGAAAGTAGGAGTGCAGCATCATTCAATTCATCTGGAATAGCCATGTCTGGATCCGCAGCAACGCACTGCACCTCGCCCATCCATAACCCATTTTTTTCGCGCCTAGACTGTAGCAGTGAAAATCGCGCATACCCTACCGAGCGCGTCATATACAGGGCTGGCTGGATTGGATCAAACTCAATGATTTTGGCGAGGGTGCCAAACTGAGACAGGAGGATATTCGGCTTTGCTGGGTCTTCTATTTCGGCGCCTTCTTCAATGCCAATAATCCCAAAGAATTCCTGATTTTTAAAGCAGGTCTTCATCATATCGAGGTAACGCACTTCAAAAATTTTGAGCGCAATGATGCCGTCGGGAAATAAAACCGTTTGCAAAGGAAACAAGGGAATCCAAAAAGGTTTTGTGAGATCGGTCATGGCTTCAATGTACAGGATCTAATGCAATTCTGCAGAAAGGGAGTGGGCGCCACTTAGGAAATGACTTTCGACAGAATCGCCTCATGGCGCATTGCCCATGTTGGAATACCAGACTCTTGGTTATTTAAAACCTGCGCAATAAAGTCAAGGCTAAGCTCCTGCGTTGCCTCTTTCACTTGCTGGTTTAAAACGGCGCCGCCGGTACGGGTGCGGTCTGTAAACATACTATGTGAGCCGCCCTCAAAAACAGCCAAGGCTTTGCGTTCACTCCCAATGGCTTCAAAAATAGCCAAGCGATCGGTATAGCCGCTAAAGTAGCCTGGAATTTGGATATTGTCTTCGGTGGCGGTAATGTGCAAGGTGGGTAGGCGAACCGGCTGCAAAATAGAATCTACCGATTTTTGACCATAAAAGCGCGGTGCTGAAATCACGATGGCAGCCTTGATACGAGAATCACTCAGTTCAACAGGGATATTGTTGCGATTGACGCGCGCACCAGAGGCAAGCAGGGTGGTGTTAGCCCCATACGAGTGCCCGGCAGCAATAATTTGATTTGGGTTGATTGCCTGACCCAGTGGATCACTCAATATTTGTGTCAATGCAAAGCGTAAATCAAATACCCTAGCAAGCGCCTCTTGTTCTTGCGCTGCTTCTTGTAGTCTGGAGACCAAATTAAAGGGGTTGCCAAACCAGATCGAGCGATCACTGCCAACGTGCTGAACATGCAAGCTAGCTAGCCCATGGCTTGCCCAATAGCTTCCAAGGTAGCTATAGCCTAAGCGCGATCCGCCGATACCATGGGAAAAAATAATCAGGGGCGCGGGAGCCGCAGAGGATGATCCAATTGGTTGGTAAAGCCGAACGGGAACAGGGCGCTCACGGGCATCATCAAACCAATCGAGATCGTGGATCTGAAATGGTGACGTGGAGGCAATTCCGTGCAGTGGAAAAAAAGCGAGCGAGGGCGCAGTCACTGCCAGTGCGGCAGCCGGAAGCTGTTTTAGAAATTGCCGTCTGGAAAAATGGGCCATGGTGCATTCTATTTTGCTTTTGCAAATCAAGCTGCAGGGCTGCTGATTCTGCTAAGCAGGGTCTTATTGCTTGCTGCGTCGACGCCGCGCTAGGATTTGCACTAAACGAAAATGACAGTAGCCCATGACAAGTGCAAAAACAGCAATCGAGTACTTAATCTCAATCCCAGTAAGGGATTGTGTGATGGTGGAAAACAGCGCAGACCAAAGCATGATGCTGAGGTACGACACCACAATCAAGGGCTCCTTGATGCGGGTGCCATCAAATGCCTTGGTGTATGCCACAGCAATGGGGGCGAGTGAGAGTAGTAGGTAGAGGAATATCTTCATGAATAAGGATCATTTTATTGCATTAGATCAATTGGATTCGCTCATTATTTATTGCTATCCAAAATCCACTCGGCGAGCTTCTTAGCATCCGCCTCGCTTATTTTGGTATTGGCAGGCATCACGACAACACCCCATGCACCACCACCACCAAGCCGAATTTTAGTTGCCAGTGTATCTATCATTTGTGCCCGCGGCTGACTCTGATACCGAGTCGCGATCGCCTTGTAGGATGGACCAACTACCTTGCGATCCATGGCATGGCAACCCATGCAGGTGTTCTGTTTGGCTAACTCAGGAGATGCATACGCTGAAATCAATGGCGCAAAGAGCAGGCCAAGCGCTAAGCTACTAGTTAATACAGGACGTGTATTGAAAGAAGTCATAGGCGTCACTTTACAGGGTTCCGCTAGGGCAATAACCCTTTGTGCAAACCCCTTATTGAGTCGGCTTAGTCTGAGAAAGTAACGACGTGATCCGCGCCTAAACGGATTCCAATTTTCTCGCCAATGTGGTGGTCGTGGTGGCTTGGGACATACGCAAATACTTCTTGGCCTGAGGCGAGCTTTAAGGTGTACAAAAAATCAGCGCCCCGAAAGGTTTTGCGAATTACCTCTGCTAATAGGGGGCTAGCATCGTCGTGCTGAATATCATCGGCACGCAGCAGCACATCCACTACTCTGCCAATCGGATCGTGGTGATCATTGTCCAATTTGAGTTTGCCAAGCTCGATTTCAACCATGGCGTTTTCTTGAATCGCACCTTTTACAAATACCCCGCGACCAATGAAGTCAGCTACGTAGCGGTTGACGGGTTGATGATACAAATCATAGGGCGTGTCCCATTGCACAATGTTGCCGTCATTCATGACGCCAATGTGATCTGCAATCGCGAATGCCTCAAATTGATCATGTGTGACTAAGAGTGCAGTGACTCCATTGTTTTTTAAGATGTCGCGCATTTCAGAGGCAAGGCGCTCCCGCAAGTCGACATCCAAACTAGAAAATGGCTCGTCTAGGAGAATTAAGTCGGGCTCTGGAGCCATGGCCCTGGCCAATGCAACCCGTTGCTGTTGGCCGCCGCTGAGTTCATGTGGATAGGCTTGGCTCTTATTGGCCAATGACACTTTTCCAAGCCAGTCCATTGCAACCGCGTTACGCTGATTTGCGGGAAGGGCGCCAAGACCAAACATCACATTCTCAATGACGGACAAATGGGGAAATAAGGCGAAATCCTGAAATACCATCCCCACACGACGCTGACTGGGGGCGAGGTTAATAGTAGGTGAGCTAACCACCTTGTCGTGAAGCTTAATTTGACCGTGTTGTAAGGGCTCAAAACCACAAATAGCCCTTAAAACGGTCGACTTGCCGCAGCCCGATGGTCCCAAAAGGCAGGCAATGCCACCCGGCTCAAGCTGAAGATTAAGGTCGTGCACGATGCGCATCCAGCCCTTGCCATCCGGTTTGGGATAGGCAATTTCAACTTCTTCAAGCGAAAGTAGGGGTTGAGTTGAATTCATCCCTATAATTTTCTCATTAACCGGTTACATTCACCGGATTCACAGTAGTTAGCCCTTACGATCGCCCCCGAAATGAGTCGAATTGTTGTTCTGATCGCACTATTGCTCTCCCTGCCCTTGCTTGGCTTGGGCGTGCCTTTTCTGTTTCCAGAGAGCATTCCGGGCGCTGCTGGCATGCAAGACCAAGGAACCCTGGCGCACCTATGGGAATTTGTGCTCGGCGACTATTTGATATCCACGGTTATTTTGCTGGTAGGAGTAGCGGTGGGTGTTTTTGTTTTGGGGGTCGGTAATGCATGGGTAGTAGCTAATTACCAGTTCCCGGGGAAGCGTATTTTTGAGTGGGCATTAATTTTGCCCCTCGCAGTACCCACCTATGTCATGGCCTATTTGTTTGTCGACATGCTGGATTTTTCTGGCCCAATTCAGACGGGATTGCGTCTTGCGCTGGGGCTGGAGCGATTGTGGTTTTTCCCGGACCCCAGATCCTTGGGCGGTGCCATTTGGACTTTTTCATTTTGCCTTTTTCCGTATGTCTATTTGATCGCACGCACTGCATTTTTGGATCGCAGTGGGCGCCTTGCTGAGGTTGCTGAAACCCTAGGCTACAGCGGCTTTCAAGCTTTTTACAAACTGGTTCTACCCATGGCACGCCCCGCAATTTTTGCAGGCATGGCGCTGGCCTTGATGGAAGTCTTAGCTGATTACGGCGCCGTATCGTATTTCGGCGTACAAACCTTCGCTACAGGAATTTTTAGGGCGTGGCTCTCCTTTGGTGATCGATTGGCTGCTGTGCAACTCTCACTAGGTTTATTAGCCTTTGTCTTCCTTATTTTTTATATTGAGCAGCACAATCGCGCGCGTCTCCGTTACGCCATATCGGGCAGTGTGCCACGTGCAACCATCGCAAAAAAACTGAGCGGCAAAAATGCATTGTTTGCTTTTGCGGTTTGCGGCCTTACGGTTTTGTGTTCTTTTGTATTGCCAGTATTCGGTTTGCTGCAGTTGCAGTGGGAGCAGGGCATTACGATCGATGCGCGTTATACCGCCTGGCTGAGTAACTCCATTTGGCTCGCCAGTGTGACAGCCCTGATTTCAGTTGCTTGCGCATTGTTTTTGGCTTACTTTGCAAGGGCTTCGAAGAGTGCTGCGATGCAGTGGGTTAATCGCTTGTTAGGCCTGGGCTACGCCTTGCCCGGCGCAGTATTGGCCGTCGGCATTCTCTCTTTGCTTGGCCTAATTGACTCGGCATGGATTATGTCGGCAACGGTGTGGGTATTGGTTTACGCTTATCTGATTCGCTTTTTATCGTCTAGCCTACAAAGTGTCGAGACTGGTCTGTCGCGCATTACTCCCGCGATGGATGGTACAGCTGCTTTGCTAGGAGCATCGCAATGGCAAACCATGATGCAAGTTCATTTGCCCTTGCTCAAGCGCAGTTTGCTGACCGCTGGCCTGTTTGTTTTTGTGGACGTCATGAAAGAGTTGCCAGCGACCTTACTATTGCGACCATTTAACTTTGATACCTTGGCGGTAGCCACGTATCAATTGGCGGCAGATGAGCGTTTGTCGGAGCTCGCTTTGCCGTCCCTTACGATTGTGTTGGCGGGACTGATTCCGGTGATCATATTGTCGCAGGCCATGTCGAAGCCCCGCGCTTACTAGCCCCGACCAACGTAAGGCATATTGGTTGCCATAATCGTCATGAATTGAATATTGCTTTCGAGTGGAAGCTGGGCCATGTGCAGTACGGCTTGTCCAACGTGGTCAACATCCATGCGCGGCTCGACCTTAATTGAGCCATCGGCTTGAATAATTCCGGCGGCCATTTTCTCCGTCATTTCAGTGGCGGCATTGCCGATATCGATTTGACCGCAGGCAATGTTAAATGGGCGACCGTCTAATGAGATTGATTTAGTTAAGCCGGTAATGGCATGCTTTGTTGCAGTGTACGGCGCTGTCATCGGGCGTGGCGCGTGCGCAGAAATTGAGCCATTATTGATGATTCGACCGCCTTGGGGAGTCTGCGCCTTCATCATGCGTATGGCTTCTTGCGAGCATAAAAAGGCGCCACATAAATTACTGTTGACGGCATTCATCCACTGTTCATAGCTGAGTTCTTCCATCGGAATGGCCGGAGCGCCGGTGCCCGCATTATTGAAGAGAACATCAATCCGTCCCCATTTCGCTTTGAGGGCGCCAAAGAGATTTTTTACATCGTCCGGCTTACCTACGTCGCAAGTGACAGCCAAGCAATTGCTGTCATTGCCACCAATTAATTGAATTGCACTTTGCAGGGCATCGAGGCGGCGTCCAGTCATGACTACCTTGTAGCCGGCGCCAAGTAGAGCTTTTGCAGCCGCGCGGCCAATACCGCTGCCGGCGCCAGTAACCAAGGCTACACGAAGGGGGGATGTGTTCATGAGGGGCTTTCAAATAAGATGCATAAGGAAATGCTTATCTTAGCGTGAAAATATCAAGTCGCCTCTGGGGCAGGGCATAATTCAAAAAATACCTAAAATCATGAATCGCATACAAGGACTCCGCTACAACCCATATGCCTTATTGGCGTTATTGGCGTTGCTCATCGTATTCGTATTTGGCGTTCTGTGGACACTCATTCCAGCTCCACCCAAGACAATTGCGATTGCTACTGGATTTCAAGATGGTTTGTATTATCGTTTCGGCGAACGGATGCAATCTTCTTTAAAAAAAGAGGGGGTTGAACTTCAGGTGCTCAAGACTGGCGGCACCCTAGACAACCTGGCTTTGTTGGCCGATCCAAAATCAGGTGTGGACTTGGCAATGATTCAGGGCGGCGTTGCGGACGTGTCGCAATACCCTCATTTTGTATCGATCGCCGGGATGTTTTATGAGCCAGTCTGGGTTTTTTATCGCGAGTCTAGTTTTAAGGGGGCTCCAGACGGACTGACCCTGCTCACACAACTCAAAGGTAAGCGAGTCTCGATAGGTAATCCAGGAAGCGGAACCAATTCGATTGCAACATTACTGCTCGATACCAGTGGAATCAAGCCAGCTGATCTAGAAATGGAGGCTCTGACACCGCAGGAGGGAGCCGCAAAATTAGCTGCCGGAAACCTGGATGCGGTTTTTGTGGTGGCCGCAGCCGAAGCACCGCTTCTAAAAAGCTTTATCAACTTGCCCGGGGTGCAGCTGATGAATTTTGTACAGGCTGACGCCTATACTCGTGCCCTACCGTTTTTGACTAAAGTGGATGTAGCGCGTGGTTTGCTGAGTATTGAGAATGATTTACCTAGACTTAACCGACAGATGATTGCAGCAACTGCAACCTTGGTTAGTCGCGAGACCATTAGTCCAGCCATCGTCAGTCTACTTCTGGAAAACGCGCAAGATGTTTTGAAATCTTATTCGCGCTTGCAAAAGCCCGGCGAATTTCCATCGATCAATGGCCTCGATTTCCCATTGCAAATGGATTCAGAGATTTATTTAAAAGATGGCCCCTCCTTTTTGCATCGCCATTTGCCGTTTTGGACCGCTGTTTGGGTTGGCCGTTTTGCCCGTGTTGTTATTCCAATTCTGGCTATTTTGATTCCCTTAATTGCCTATATTCCAGCCTTGCGCGATTTAAGTCTGCGTATTCGCTTATCGCGTATTTACGCTGAGCTCAAGGTATTGGAGCGCACTGCCGCCGACCCCAATGCGCGCGATGCGAGTCGCCAGGCCTTGGCAGACATACAAATGCGTGTCAATGCCATGAAGGTATCCTCCCTCGAGTCTAAAGAGCTGTATGACCTAAAAGGGCACGTCAATATGGTGCGAGAACGTTTAAAACTCGATTCGTGACAGTAAACGCATCGATGTCCTAAAATAAGACGGTGAATCTCTCCCCGCCGTTAACACCTACCTCAGAAATTACGACTGCCATCCAAGACAATGGATTTGCGATTGCTGCTGCCGCCTCGGTTGCGGAATTGGCTCATGTAAGCGTTAGCGCTTTACTGGATTTGGGTGTGCATTGGCAGGACCTGCCACGCGATCCCTACTTAAAAGACGGTGGGCGCTATCGATTTCGGCGACACGCCAGTTATACGGTAAGCGGATCAGAACTGAAGATGGTTCCCCATCGCGCGCATTGGCAGTCAGTCAACTACAACGCCTTGCATGGCGGTATTGAGCGTTGGTTTGAGCCAATTACACCAGCCTTGGCAAATGACGTGTGTTGGCAGGCCGTAATCAAACATACCGCAGGACTTTTAAGCTCACTCAAGCCCGTCTCAACCTGGTTTGTTGAAGCACATCAATTTCGCATTGATACGAGCGATGGTATTGGAAGGCCAACTCCAGAAGGCGCTCACCGGGATGGCGTTGATTTTGTTGCGGTATTTTTGATTGACCGTCACAATATCAAAGGCGGCGAGACCCGTATCTTCGAGGTTAATACTTCTTCTGGCTTGCGCTTTACCCTAACCGAGCCTTGGTCCGTCTTGCTGATGAATGATGAACGGATGATTCATGAAACTACGCCGATTCAGCCAACCATGCCATACGGCTATCGGGACAGCCTAGTGCTGACATTTCGATCTAATGGGTTTCAGGATTCGCCCAATTCTAGTCAGCAATAAAAACGAAAGCGAAGCCAATCTGTGCCTACGATTGCTGGAAAAATAAACTGCACCCCCTTGATGTTGGCTGCACAAATTTGTGCGCTGCTGGGCTTTGCGTGTTACGCCGTGACTCTAACTACGTTACAGGCCCAATGGGGCCTGAGTAATTTTGAGTCTGGCCTGATTGCGAGCGCTTTTTTCTTTGGATACATCTTGGTCGTACCTTTGGCAACGGTATTGACTGACCGGGTGGACGCGCGCAAGATTTATTTGTTTGGCGGATTATCCGGAGTTACCGGCTTATTAGGCATGGGCCTTTTTGCTAACGGCTTTTATTCTGCTTTTTTCTTTATGGCTTTAAATGGCGCCGGTTTAGCGGGAACGTATATGCCAGGTCTAAAGGTGCTATCGGATCGTGTACAGCACGGTGAAGTCACGCGGCATATTTCCTTCTACACCGCTTTCTTTGGGATTGGTGCAGGCTTGTCTTATCTCATCTCCGGTTGGATCTTAGAGGCCTTGGGATGGGAGGCTGTATTCGAATGGATTGCCCTGGGGCCCCTTACTGCATTGCTGATTGTGTGGCTACTGATTCCGGCCTTAGATAAGCCCGAATGGCGTGGCCCCCTTCAGATTCAATTAGGTGATGTATTTCCCATCCAAAAATGGAAAATGGTATTGCAAAACAAAGAAGCATCCGGCTATATTTTTGGATACACCGCACATTCCCTTGAGTTGTTTGCATCACGCAGTTGGCTTGTGGCTTTCTTTGTGTTCTGTACAGCCTACACCGGCGAAGCTTTTTTCTTGGCAGCAACCACCTTGGCTGGTGTGATTAACTTCTTTGGTGTGCCAGCATCGATTTTAGGTAATGAGATGGCGATCAAAATAGGTAGACAGAATTGGATTTGTTTTGTCATGCTTACCAGTGCCGTTTTGGGTATTGGCTTGGCTGCAGCCACCGGTCAGGGTTGGTGGGTGATCGCTCTGCTGGCGACCGGGCATTCGATTTTTATTATGGCGGACTCCGCCACCTTGACTGCGGGGCTGGTAACCAGTGCGCAGCCGCAGATCAAAGGCGCCGCAATGGGCCTGCACTCCTTGATGGGTTTTGGTGGGGGCTTATTAGGCCCCGCTATCTTTGGCTTTGTTTTGGATCTATCTGGATCACAGGAATCGCAGTCGGCCTGGGTATGGGCCTACTTCTCGATTGTGATTTGGGGAGTGCTCTTTGTGCTCTTTGAGCGCCGCAATGGGTGGTCCGGCCGAAAGCCAAAGCCACCTAAGGCAGCATAGTTAACTCATTCGACTGCCCACCGCATACGCCACGGAAGCACTGACTGCAGTCACAAAGGCGCCCCAGACAATATCAATCACGGCGAGCCTTGCCGGAAATCCCTCGATCACAGCTAGGTTGGTTAAGTCGTAAGTCATATAGCAAAAGAAGCCAAAGAGGGCGCCAAAGCCCAGCGCATAGACGAATGACTGCTTTGCAATCGCTGGACTAATGACAAAGATGGTTGTGCCAAGGGCATAGAGAAGATAAAACGCGAGCGCGACCCACAGCCTTGGCTCTGCAGCCATGAGCGAACCCATTTCAGTGCGGTACAGGTTTTTGGCAATGCCAAGCAGCCAAATAAAATCCATCACCAGAAACGTGATTAAGAAACTTGCATAGACAGCCAGATACTTGATCAATTTGCTCACCTTTCCCAAATGCAAACTATTTCACTCATTATGAGCCATAAGTATCCCTTTCCTGAAATCAGGAGTAGGATGAAATATCAATGGAACTGAAAAGGAAGAGCTATGTTTAAGCATCTATTAGTACCGATTGATGGGTCCGATGTGACCAAAAAATCCCTCAAAAATGTGTTGGATCTTGCCAAGAAAGATGGCGCCAGCATTACCTTGGTCTACGTCTCCGACCCAATGCCGCCAATGGTCTACTCGGATAGCAGTTTGGGGTATGGCTTTTCGCAGAAGGATCACAAAAAAGCCTGTGATGCCTTTGCTAAAAACCTATTCAAAAATGCCCTGGCAGTTTTAGGCGCGGGCGTGACGGTACGAACGCTGCATACCTTTAGCCCTAGCCTTGCTGCTGGCGTATTGGCTGCGGCTAAAAAAGCCAAGGCCGATGCCATTCTGATGGCCTCGCACAAGCGCACGGGCATCAAGGGTATGTTATTGGGCAGCCAAACCAATGAGGTGATTGTGCACTCCACCTTGCCGGTGATCGTGCTGGGATAAGCCTTACTTTTTCTTTGCGCTTGCTGCCTGACGCGCATCGGCAATATTGTCGGTAAAGGCCTTAGCAACTTCACCATCGGGTGGAACCAGTTTTAAGCCCCTTGCCCAGTATTGTTCCGCTTTATCAAACTGACCTTCTTCATAGTAGGCAGTACCAGCCAGCGCGAGGGCTTTGATGTTGCTGGGATCGAGTTCGAGGGCACGCAGGATGAGGCGCATCGGCTCACCCTTAGCACTTTGGTTTTGATAGGCCAAAAAGTCGGCGTAATCGATGGTTAACTGGGCATTATTCGGATTGAGCTCCATCGCCTTCTTATAGGCTTTAGCAGCCTCAGGAAAGCGCTGCATTGCGGCGTAAGAGCGCGCTAGCATTTGCCAGCCTTCGGGATTATTAGGATCTTTTTCTAAGCGAGTCGCGAGCTGCTCAACCATGTTTTGGATGTCTTGCTGCGTCAGGGCAGGCTGCTGGGTTTGAGCCAGGGGGTCAGTCGCTACTGGATTACCAATCCAAAGGTAGAGCAGTACGGTGCAGACGGGCACGCCAATACCGATGAGCAGCGCTGGAAAAAGAATGCGCTTAGGCTTAGCGCCAACTGGAGCCTGATCAGCGGCAATTGCCCGCTCTTCCAGTAGCAAGCGTTTTTCAATATCACGCTGCGCGTCTTGCAGTTGGTCTGCGGCAATACGGCCTTCCGCAAAGTCGACATCGAGCTGGCTGAGTTGGTCACGCAGAATAACAATGTTCTCTTCTTGCTCGCCGGTGGCAGCAAGCGTTTTTTTGCGCAAGGGCAAGACCAAAAGAACAGTCGCAATCGCAATCATGCCGATAGCAATGGCTAAGAAAGTCATCATGAGCGATCTCCCGATGAAGAATCAAGCAGTTTACGGGCTCGGGACAAATCGGTTTGATCGAACTCTTCCGAGGCAAGGCGTTTGTGTCGCAAGCGAATTTGCTGGACCAAAATAAACATGGCAATCAGCAGGAGTGCAAATGGGCCAGCCCATAGCAAAATGGTTTTGTAGCTTAGTGGTGGCCGGTACAAAACAAACTCACCATAGCGCTGCACCATGTAATCCAAAATCTCGCGATCCGATTTACCTTCACTGAGTTGTTTGCGTACTTGATTGCGTAGATCAACCGCCAATTCGGCATTGGAGTCAGCAATCGTTTGATTTTGGCAAACCAAGCAGCGCAATTCATTGGACAGGGTGATGACTTTCTTCTCGAGCGCCGGATCCTCAGCAACAGGCCGAGCCTCTTGCGCCGAAAGCATTGCTCCTGGTGCAAATAAACCCATCGTCAAGCAGGCGCTAATCATAAGACTTCGCAAAAGAGATCGGGTTTGGCACAGGCCTAGGCTTAGAGAGGTGACCATGCTTTAGCTATTGAGTTTCTGAATCAGCGGCAAGATCTTTTCTTCAATCACGCTTGGCGTCAATGGCCCGATGTGCTTGAGTCGAATTAAGCCTGCTTTATCAATCACGAACGTTTCTGGCACGCCGTAGACGCCAAAGTCAATGCCCACCTGCCCCTTGAGGTCGACTACGGATAAGGCATAGGGATTACCGTGCTCTTTTAACCAGCGAATGGCATCCTCAGGCTTATCTTTGTAATCTAAGCCAAGCAGGGGGGTTGATTGGGTTTTTGCAAACTGAATTAAATGGGGATGTTCATCGCGGCACGCTGCGCACCACGAAGCCCACACATTGAACACCCATACCTTGCCGCGCATGTCTTCTGGCGAGAAGCTCACATTTTCTTTACCTAGAACGGGTAGGCTAAATGTGGGTACACTTTTATTAATGAGCGGGGATGGCACTTCACGTGGATTCAGCTGCAGGCCAGCAGCCAAGAAGCCAAAAAAGACGACAAAAATTCCGATGGGAATTAAATACCG
The DNA here is from genome assembly GCA_943371165.1 of Rhizobium sp. Q54. Lineage (GTDB taxonomy): Bacteria > Pseudomonadota > Gammaproteobacteria > Burkholderiales > Burkholderiaceae > Polynucleobacter. Next base: position 107,823 of record CALRTW020000001.1, on the reverse strand, counting down.
TTTCATTTACGCTTCCGGTAGCGTCGATCCGTGATCGCCAAAAATCCACCCAAGGCCATGAATAAGCAACCGCCCCAGATCCAATCCACAAATGGTTTTATATGAATGCGTACCGTCCACTCATTGGCGTTGATTGGTTCACCCAGCGAGACATAGAGGTCGCGTGTAAAGCCTGGATCAATCGCTGCTTCGGTCATCGGCATTTGACTGGCGTTATAGACCCGTTTTTCTGGCGCCATGCGCGTGACTACTTTGCCGTCCTGGCTAACATCAAACACGCCTCGAATGGCCTTGTAATTGGGGCCATCAATGGCTTGAACCCCTAAAAATTGGAAGTTGTATCCGCCGGCCTCAATGCTGCTGCCAATTGCCATGCGCACGTCTTTTTCTGACTCAAAGCCACGCACGCCGGTTACGCCAATAATAAAAACTGCAACCCCGATGTGTGCCAAGAACATGCCGTAATAACTCGCCGGCTGAGCGGCAAGATTTTTAATCACGCCGCGATCCCGATTACTAAAGGCGCGCTCAACCAATTGGGTGCAGGTGGTTGCAATAATCCAGATTGCCAAAAACAGGCCAAAGCCAACCAGGGGAGTCCAACTACGCAGTACCAGTGGCGCAACGATGGCACTAATCACGCTCACCGCGGCAGCCCACTTTAATTTATGCGCTAAATCAATTACGGGGGATTGGCGCCAGCGTGAGATAGGACCAATACCAATCAAGAAGAGTGCGGGCGTCATCAGTGGAACAAATACCGCCTCAAAGTAGGGAACGCCCACCGAGATCTTTCCTAGATCAAGGGCATCGAGCAGCATCGGATACAAAGTGCCCAGTAGGACGGCTGCGGTTGCTACCAAGAGCAGGACGTTATTACTTAGCAACATGCTCTCGCGTGACACGGTGCCAAAATCACCGCCAATATTGGCCTTGGGCGCGCGCCATGCAAAGAGCAATAGCGAACCACCAACCACCAGCGCTAAGAAACCTAGAATGAAAATACCGCGCTTCGGATCGGTTGCAAATGCATGCACTGAAGTAATAACGCCGGAGCGAACCAAGAAGGTGCCTAATAGCGAAAGTGAAAAAGCAAGAATGGCTAGTAGCGCAGTCCACATTTTGAAGCCACCGCGTTTTTCAGTGACGGCTAGCGAGTGAATCAATGCGGTACCGACTAGCCAAGGCATGAAGGATGCGTTCTCGACGGGATCCCAAAACCACCAGCCACCCCAGCCGAGTTCGTAATACGCCCAGGCGCTACCCAGTGCAATGCCGATGGTTAAAAAACACCACGCTGATGTTACCCATGGCCGCGACCATCTTGCCCATGCCGCATCAAGCCGGCCCGACAGCAGGGCTGCAATTGCGAACGCAAAGGCAACTGCAGAGCCAACGTAGCCCATGTATAAAAAGGGCGGATGAATAATCATGCCAGGATCTTGCAGTAAGGGATTGAGGTCTTTGCCTTCCAATGCTGCCGGCAGCATCCGATCCAGTGGATTGGATGTGAGCAAGGTAAACAAGAGCACGCCGATATTCAGTAAGCCCAGCACGCCGAGGATGCGCGAAATCATTTTGATGGGTAAGTGCTTTGAAAAAACAGCAACGGCAATCGTCCAACCAGCCATCATGAAGCACCACAATAAGATCGAGCCCTCATGGCTGCCCCAGGAAGCGCCGATGCGATACATCAATGGCAGGGCAGAGTTGGAGTTTTGTGCCACATTGAGCACGCTGAAGTCGTTGTTGATAAATGAGATGACGAGGCAGATATAGGAGACGGTCACCCACAAAAAGAGCGCAATGGCGGATGGCCTGGCTAAATTCATGAGGGCAGGTCGGTTAGTTTGCGCACCAATGAGGGGAGCAATACCCAGTACCAGCGCTGTCATCAATGCCAGAATTAAAGCAACTTGGCCAATTTCAGGAATCATGGTTTCTTCGCTTTAGCTAAGGCTTCTGCCGCTTCGGGCGGCATGTAGTTTTCATCGTGCTTTGCCAGAACTTGGCTGGCGGTAAACGAGCCTGTGGAATTGAGACGACCCTCAGCCACAACCCCTTTGCCTTCTTTAAACAAATCCGGCAGTAAGCCCTCATAGCTTACTTCAATGCGGTGGGCAAAATCCGTTACTACAAAGCTCACCTTGAGTCCGCCCGCATCGCGCTTGATGGAATTTTCTTCAACCATGCCGCCAACCCGAAATGCACGGTCTTTGGGCGCCTCATTGGCCGCAATTTGACTCGGACTGTAGAAGAACACCAAATTGCTTTGGAAGGTCTGAAATACCATGTAGGTGGCAAATGCAATACACGTTACGCCACCAAGGATTGCCAGACCGCGTTTTGTGCGGGGTTTCATAAGTCCTTATTTTGCCTAATTTTTTTCAGTGGCGTACGACTCATCCCGAATGCTGGCTTCGGTCAGGCGCCGCTGCCGGCGGATCTGCATGATTTCAATGGCTAAAACAAGGGCAGTCACCGCAAAGGACCCCCATACAAAGGGGCCATGGCCGCCCATTTGCAGAAAATCACTAAGGCTATTCCAGTAAATCATTTCACTGCCTCCTGTGCCCATGCGGTATGGCGCTCCCGCTCCAAAATGAGGGTACGGCAGCGGTAGAAACTCAGGGCAAAGGAGTAGGCCCAAAACGCCACTGTCATGATGAGCATGCCAGTCAACATTTGGGTTGCCATAGTAGGTGCTTTAGTCAGGCTAACGGAGGCACCTTGGTGCAAGGTGTTCCACCATTTCACTGAAAAGTAGATGATCGGAATATTCACCACGCCAACGATGGCCAACACAGCGGCGCTGCGATCAGCCTTGCGGGTATCTTCAATCGATGCGTGCAGGGATAAAAAACCCAAGTACAAGAAAAGCAAAATAAGTTCGGAGGTTAAGCGCGCATCCCATACCCAATAGGTGCCCCAGGTTGGCTTACCCCATAAGGATCCGGTCCATAGGGCGATGAAAGTCATCAGGGCGCCGGTGGGTGCTAAGGCAAGTGCAAACATACTAGCTAGGCGCGCATTAAAAATAAGTCCAATTGCTGCCCAGAATGCCACCGCTAAGTAAATGATCATCGACATCCATGCAGCAGGCACATGGATAAAAATGATGCGATAGGACTCACCTTGTTGGTGATCGCTTGGCGCAATCAATAGACCAATAGTTAAACCAACGATGGTGGCAATCACGGCAATCGCCACGCAATACGGAATCAGCGTGCCGGATAGGGCATAAAAGCGTTGTGGCGCAGCGTACTTAAACCAATTGATGCCGGAGGAGAACACAGGAAATAGTCTTTATTTTTAAAGTAGTTAGTGCATGCGTTAGTGTGCCTGATTTTAGCCTAGCCGGTTTATTCCACGGCGATTCGTAAGCTAGCTGCTGTGGCGATGGGGGCAAAAAACAGGGCAATCGCCAGCATCGCACCCAAGAGGTAAAAATGACCATCCACTGGCAAGCCAGCCTGATGGGCATCGACTGCGCCCGCCCCAAAAATAAGAACCGGTATGACCAGCGGCAAAACCAGTAAAGAAAGCAACATACCCCCGCCACGCGTTGCTAAGGTTAGGGCTGCACCGATGGATCCAATTAGGCTCAGCAGGGGCGTACCAATCAGGAGTGATAGCACCAAAATACCCATGCTTTGACTATCCAGATTAAATTGGATGGCCAAAATGGGAGAGGCGATGGTGAGGATGAGGCCCGAGCTAATCCAGTGCGCTGCTGTTTTCGACAGCACGGCCAGTGGCAGTGGAATAGCAGTCAATACCAATTGATCCAAGGTGCCATCTTGGAAGTCATCTGCGAATAAGCGTCCTAGTGACAGCATGGCTGCTAATAAAGCGGCGATCCAAAGCATGCCCGGCGCAATTTTGGCGAGCAGCGTTGGTTCTGGTCCAATACCCAGAGGAAATAAACTGGCTACCACCACAAAGAAAAACAAGGCGGATAAGCTATCGTTTTTGCGACGCAGGGCCAAACTCAAGTCGCGCCGCACAATGGCGAGCATAACGTTTGGGATAGATAGGTGTGCGCTCATAAGCTCACCCGAACGACGCGGTCTATTTGATCCAGAGCAACCACTTGATGGCTACTTAAGGCGACCATGCCGCCCCTGCTTAAATGCTCTTGAATTAATGCTTGCAGTGCCTCGTTGGCATCCTGATCCAGTGCATTGAATGGTTCATCGAGCAACCACAATGGCTTGTCTTGCGCCAGCTGCAGCCGGGCTAATGCAACCCGTTGCTTTTGGCCTTGTGAGAAGGTTCGTGCTAACTTACTTGTCAGGTGACCCAGACCCGATTTAACCAAGGCGTCACGTGCCATGGTGCTGGTAATCACATCACCGCTCAGACTACTGGCTGCAATGATGTTTTCTTCAGCGCTTAAATCACCTTTGAGCGCCGGAGTGTGGCCCAAGTAAATCAGTTGCGTATGGAAAAAATCCCGATCGGCATCGATTGTGCTTGCGCCCCACTGAATGCTGCCCATGCTGGGTGTTAATAGGCCGCAGAGCATGCGCAATAAACTCGACTTTCCGGCGCCGTTGCTGCCGGTGATACGCAAGAGATGACCTGGTTCCAGCACAACAGAAAGATCTTTAAAAAGGGTTTTACCGCCGCGCATGCAAGCTAGGTTTTGTAAATGCAGGGCAGGCCGATTCATGGCGGGAGTATTACTCATTATTCGGTAGACTGCCGAGAAGCAGGAGTTGGCGTGTGAACTGACCGCTATCACTATCACGCATCGACCAAAGATCGAGCTGTGCGGATGGGCTGTAGGGATCAATGTAGGTCCCATCGCGCCGCAACTCGTAATGCAAATGGGGTCCGCTCGAGCGACCGGTGGAGCCGACGTAACCAATCTCGAGACCACGACGTACATCGTTGCCAACACTAAGCTCAACGTTGTAATTACTCAAATGGGCATAGTAGGTGCGGTAGTTGCCTGGGTGCTCGACAATAATGAGATTGCCAAATGCCCCGTTGAAGCCAAGGTAAGCAATTTTTCCGTTGGCAACGCTAAACACCGGAGTTCCGGTCGGAGCGGCGTAATCGATGCCCATATGGGTACGCCAGCGCTGCACGGTCGCTGGCGCTTGACCTGCTTGCTTGGCAGGCACTTTGGCCCGGCCAGCCCGAACGCTGCCCACGCCCCGCGATATACGGCGATAGCTCAGTGGATTGGTCCAGAAGGAGCGCTCAATTGATTCACCGGAAGCGGTAAAAAATCCGCCCGGAATATCATTGCGATCAACCCAGAATGCACTCGCAAGCACCTCTTGACTCAATGTATTAATAATTTCAACAGCCCAGATTTGCGCCCAGCGATCGCGATCACCAAAGTCCACAATCAATCGAACCCGGTTGGCGTTAATGGCAGCGGTCGAACTGTCTTCGGGATACAGTTGCTTCACGATGGAGTTCAGCTCCCAGACCAATTCGACTGGCAGCACATCACCAACTTTTTTGGCGTCATACAAGACATCCGATAGGGATAGCTCAACTTCCACCAGATTGGGGGACTGCGATTGCAGGCGGTCTTCTTGGGTTAAGAATCCACCAAAGGCGGATGGAGTGAACGTCAAGATTTGGGTACGGGCATCGCGTATCGGCCCATTCATGATGCTGAGGGAATCAAAGCGATTGCGATTGCCAAATGCCACCGCATAGGGAATGCAATTGCCGCGCAGCCCAGAAAAGAAACCGCGGGTTTGACTTTGAAAGAATTCAAAAAAAGCCGGATCGTTGATGCCGAGTCGGGCGGGTAAATTACCATCCAGCGAATCAGTTTTAATGCAGCCACGTTGCACCCGAAAATCAAGGCTGCCACTTAAATCAGATGCCAAGTCACTCTCTTTGCTGGTATCCACCAGCTTCGATTTTTTAGGGGCGAGTGATTGGGTTTGGGCGCGCGGCGCTTTAATTCCAGGTTGCTTTGCACCGCTTTGAACAACTACCTTTGTTCGATTGCTTTGGGTTTGGCTTTGGGCGCGCACGTCGGATGTGGCAATGGGCAAGCTGAGGTATCCACCTACAGCCAGCGCCACCCCAAAAGGAATGCCATGGGTTTTGAAAGTGCGCAGAAGGGATAGCAAAAACAGATTCACCCCGTGATTATCTAATATTGTGTCCCCGGTGTCAGATTATGATTTTGCAGTGCAACATAACGAAGCAATTGCCTAAAGTCAAATGTCGCCTGCTTGATTGTGTCTACAATCTTTTTTTCTGACAAGGAGTTGCCATGCCCATTATTGAATCCATCCAGGTAGCTGCAGTAAGCGTGCCACTGGATAAGGTCACCTCATTTTCAACGCGAACCGTTTCAGAGCGCCACTACTGCATCGTCAAGGTTCGGAGCAAAGAGGGTGTTGAGGGCATTGGATTTTGTTATGTTGGGAGTGCGGGCGGCGCCATCGCGAAAGTGGCGGTGGAACAATTGCTTGCCAAAAAACTGATTGGACAAAATAGCCATCGCTCTGAGGGCTTATGGATGGAGATGTACGACGAATCCATTCTGCAGGGCCGTGCTGGCGCAGTGATGCGCGCCATTTCTATTTTGGATACGGCGCTATGGGACCTCAATGCACGCTCGGCTGGTTTGCCACTGCACCAGTATTTGGGATCGGTAGTGGATGATCGGGTCCCGGCCTATGCCAGCGGCGGCTACTACCTAGAAGGTAAAACCCCTGCCAAACTGGGCAAGGAGATGGAGTCCTATGTCAAACAAGGCTTTAAGGCCGTCAAAATGAAAGTAGGGCGCCTTTCTCCACGGGAAGAAGAAGAGCGGGTCCGGGCAGCGCGTATTGCCGTTGGCGACGATGTCTTGCTGACCTTGGATGCTAACAATGCTTGGCGTGATTTACCTACTGCGCTCGAGTACATTCGCCGCTTCGAGGACTACAACCCCTACTGGATTGAAGAGCCGTTCTCACCGGATGCGATTGATTTACACGCCGCCCTCGCGCAGCGCACCACTATCAATGTTGCAACCGGTGAAATGGAAGCGGGGCGTTGGCGCTTCAGAGAGCTGATTGAGGCTGGTGGTGCCGCGATCCTGCAATCGGATGCGGCCGTGTGTGGTGGTATTACCGAGTGGCGCCGGATTTCAGCTTACGCTGACTGCAAGGGCGTAACGGTTTGCCCGCACTGGATGCATGATTTGCATGCGCCGCTGGTTGCAGCAACACCCAATGCGCGCTTTGTGGAATTCTTCCTAGACGATCAGGTGCTCAATTTCCGCAACTTGATTAATAAGCAGTTGACCTTTAAAAATGGGGATTTGATTTTGCACAAAACCCCTGGATTGGGTTTTGAGTTCGATGAAAAAGCAGTTCAAAAATATGCTGGTAAATCGGCTTGGAGCAAAATCACCAAGTAGCCCAGCCGTCTTGGCGATATCACCAAGAGTTCCAAAAGAATAATGCCCGCATCGTGCGGGCATTATTTTTGATCGGAACAGTCAAGACCGAATAGAGGCGGCCTTAGGCGATTGCCGGTGGCCGCTGACGGCGGTTGCGAATGATTTGGGAGAGGAGAACTAGGCCAAAGCCGATAAAGCCGCCTATGTCAGCCTCATTCGTTGGGTAGGCCAGCGCTACACCGGATGCAATCATGACAATACGCTCAACACGATTAGTCTTCTCAATGAACCAGCCTTGCAAGCCACCCGCAAGGCAAATGATTCCTGCAATGGCAGTAAAGGTGATCCAAGCAATCTCACTCCAATTGGCGTCTGCTAATGCGGTAGTGGATCCCATCAACAAAAGGCTTACGCCCGACTTATCCAGCACGAACATAAATGGCACCAAGATCGCCGGCGCAACGTATTTCCAGGACTGCAGGGTTGTTTTGTAGGGATCGCCCTTACAGATCGCCGCAGCAGCAAATGGCGATAGGGCAGTTGGCGGCGATACTTCAGACAGAACGGCGTAATAAAAAATAAACATATGGGCAGCAAACGCAGGAACACCTAAGTTAATCAGTGCGGGGGCTGCAATCACAGCGCAAATAATGTAGGAGGCGGTAACGGGCACAGCTAGGCCAACCACCCACACTACTAAGGCAGTAAAGATGGCGGTGAGCAGTAAAGAGCCATCTGCATACTGAATCACAATCGAGCTAAATTTGAGACCAAGGCCGGTGAGGGTAACGGTGCCAACAATGAGTCCGGCGCCCGCGCAGGTTGCTGCAATTGCCAAGACACCAGTAGAGCCTGCAGCCAACGATTTAGTTAAATTGGAGTTGTAGAGGCCAGACAGAATCGGCATCTTGCCTTTAAACCAAGCGTAGGGAATGATCGCGGTATCTTCGCGCAACATACTCGTCAGTGCAGAAACCACAGTTGCAGCAAATACAGACAATACGGGAGAGAAGCCCATCAGCATGAACACTACGATTGAGATGAGCGAGAAGAAGTGGAACCAATATTTCTTTGTGAGCTGCCATGCAGATTCTGCAGATTCAAAATGAATACTCTTCATCTTGTACTTACGGACATCAATCTCAACCATGACAAATAAGCCAAGGTAAAACAAGATGGTTGGAATGCACGCCATTAAGAGCACATCCAAATAGGAAATCTTCAAAAAGTCAGCAATTAAGAAAGCGGCAGCGCCGAGTACCGGAGGAGAAATAATTGCGCCCAAGCCGCCTGCTGCTAGTAAGCCGCCTGCTGCATTTTTTTCGTAACCCACTTTATCCAGCATGGGTGCGGCAACTGAGCCAACAGTCACGGTCGTGGCAACGCCAGAGCCAGAGGGGCCGCCAAGTAAAAAAGACGAGAGCACAATCGTGCGACCTACGCCAGAGGATTTGCCGCCCATGGCAGCAAAGGAAAAATCAATAAAGAACTTACCTGCGCCGGTAAATTGCAAAAAGGCGCCAAAGATCGTAAACAAAATAATCAGGGTTGCAGACACGTCAATCGCGGTGCCGTAGATGCCCTCGAGGGTCATGTACATAAAGCCGACGAGGCGATCTAATTCGTACCCTTTATGTGTCCATGGTGCCGGCAAATGGTTGCCAAAAAGGGCATACAGCAAGAAACACACGGTGACACCAACGAGGATCATGCCGTTCGTACGGCGCACGCCCTCCAAAATAAGGAGAATTAAAGCAATACCTAAATAAACATCCTTGGGGTCGGGTGCAGTGTTGCGATCGGTAAAGTCATCACCACCACTCAAGGCGTAATACGAAATGTAGATTGCAAGGAGACTAAAAATAACGTCCCACCACATCAATCGATTTTTAAAGCGATTGGAAATTGGAAAACTCAGAAACAGTAAAAAAAGAACTAAAGCAACGTGCACAACCCGTAACTGGTGGGTTGGCACGATGTAATAGGCTGCATATAAATGAAACAAGGACATGCCCACAGCAACCAGGACTATAAATTTAGCTAATAGCCCTTTGTAGTCATTGGAGTCGCCTTCTTCTTGCTTAATGAAGGCGTCTAACTTTTCTTGTGTTGCTGTATCAATTGCTGCTTGGGTCATGTCCCTGCCTAATTTTCTATCTTCAATTCAAACTACTTTGCACTTAGGTAATTAATTTACCTTGATGCCTTTTTCTTTAAAGTACTTTAAGGCGCCAGGATGGTAAGCAACCGGTGTTGCGTTTGCCTTTTGATTCTCAAGCTTCACATTGCGATACTCTGCGTGCGAACGAACCAGCTCCAATTGGTTGTCAAAAATTGCCTTGACGATTTTGTAGGCTTCAGCATCCGACATGGCTGAACTGACAACCAAAATATTGGCAACAGCAGCAACGTTGTTGTCTTTTGCCATGCCGCTATAGGTTTGCTTTGAGATGGTTGATGGGAAATACAAGTTACCGTATTTCTTGTTCATTGCAGGCACTTCTGCAGAAGTGTCTACCATCACAATTTTCATACCAGGGCTGTTGGCTAAATCGGTAACCGCTGCAGTTGGCAAACCACCGACCCAAAAGAACGCATCAATCTTGCGGTCTTTTACAGCATTGACAGACTCAGCAACGCTCAAACGCTCGCGTTTCACATCTTTGTTTGGATCTAAGCCAGCCGCTTCTAAAAGACGGAAGGCCATCACTTCGGTAGCGCTACCAGGCGAGCCAGTGCTAACGCGCTTGCCTTTAAGGTCTTGCATGGTCTTAATGCCAGTTGATTCCACTGTTGCAACGTGCATCTGGTTTGGATACAGAATCAATAAGGTGCGCAGATCAATTGGCTTACCCTTAAATTTGTCTTCACCCGAAATAGCGTCTTTTGCAGCATCGGCCATCGAAAAGCCAACATAGGGTTTACCTGTACCAATGAGTTTCAGGTTGTCAACTGAGCCACCGGTTACTTCGGCAGTAGCGGACATACCAGAAACGTGCTTAGACAATACCGCTGCTAAGCCACCGCCCATGGGGTAGTAAACACCGCCTGTACCACCTGTTGCAATTGAAATATTTTGCGCTTGAACGCTGATGCAGCCTAGGCTGAGCGTCAGTGCAAGGATCTTAAACAGTTTCATTTTTTTGTTATCTCCTAGTACGTTTTGTTAAAGGGTGTGGCTAGTAAACATTATATTTGGCAAAAATCCAACAGATTCCTTAAAGACCCGGCATCGAGAAGTGAATTTCATCTAATTCAGCAATCAATTTCTTTTGCTGATCCGCGCCTAAGGGCATTAAAGGTGGGCGGATCCGCAACCAGTCGGCATCTTTACTGAAGTGGGCCACTGCTGTTTTCAGGGCTGCAATCATCTGATACTTTTGGAAGATGGCGCGTACTTGATCCAGCTCTACTTGATGCTGATCTGCGCCAGCAGCTTGCCAGTTGGCAGCTAAAGTAGCAATGGCCTTGGGGTTTACGTTTGCCGTTGCTGAGATACAGCCGACGCCGCCAGCGCGCATGGTGCGCATTAAAAATACTTCGCTGCCAGCGTAGACGCGGAAGCCTTCCGGAGCCAATAACTTAATGACTGACTCGGTGTAAGCCCAATCGCCTGAGCTGTCTTTCATGCCAATTACCGTGTTGGGGTAGGTTTTGACAAGGCGCTCCAGCAGGGCAAGGCTTAAAGAAATCTTGGTCACCGGTGGAATGTTGTAAATGTAAATCTGCAACTTGGAATCGCCCACCTTTTCAATCACCTCTGCAAAGTGCGCAAACAAGCCATCATCGCAAATGTCCTTGTAATAGAAGGGCGGTAGCATCAAGACACCCCCGCATTTGGCATCCACGGCCGCCTTGGTCATTTGCACTGCTGCATCAATCGAGCAAGCGCCGGTACCGGGCATCATGTTTGCTGGATTGAGTCCGCCACGAATCAGCTCATCGAGTACGTGCAGTTTTTGCGCGGTCGAGATTGAGTTTGCTTCGGAGTTGGTGCCAAAGACGGCATGACCAACGCCATTGGCCTCAAGCCATTTGCATTGCTTCAACAGCTTTTGAACATTGGGACTGCCATCTGCATTAAATGGAGTGATAACAGGCGAGAGGACTGCGGTCAATGAGGAAGGCTTGGGGGTCAACATGGGATCTCCGGTTTCTAGTGGATCGGTGTTACTAAAGGACGGTGGTTAAAAAATGCTTCTAAGTTATCAATTGCCAAACGGGTCATGGCTTGGCGTGTTTCACGGGTAGCGCTGCCGATGTGGGGGCTGAGCACAACATTATGAAGTGGGATGAAGGCGGAATTCAACTGGGGTTCACTCTCAAACACATCAAGTGCCGCCCCAGCGATGCGATTTTGCTGCAATGCAGAAATAAGCGCAGATTCGTCCACCACACTGCCGCGGGCAATATTCACTAAATACCCATTCGGGCCGAGGGCATTTAAGACATTTGTGTCGATCATGCGCTCGGTTTCAGGACCCCCTGGGCAGGTCAATATCAGCACATCGGCTGCCTCAGCCAGTGCAGCTGGGCTGCTGTAGAAGGTGTAAGAACATGGTTTAGCGCTCGGCCCGGTATAGGCAATCGTTACACCAAATGCCTCAAGGCGCTTAGCCAGGTCCTGGCCAATACGCCCTAAGCCCACAATGCCAACCGTTTTGCCGGCCAGGGTCGTTGTAATTGGGAAGGCTTGTGCCTGCCATTCACCAGAGCGAACAAAGCGATCCGCTGTCGGTAGGCGACGCAGCAAGGCAAACAGAAGGCCAATACCCAGCTCACATACCGCATCATTTAACACTCCAGGGGTAGTGCTGGCTTGTATCCCATGCGCTTTCAGGTAATCCAAAGGCAAGTTGTCGTAACCAACGCCGCAACAGGCGATTACTTTCAGGCTCGGGATTTGGCGGAGCAAGCTTTCCGGAATCGGGGTGTTGGAGCGTGTGAGGATCGCCTCATAGGAACCGGCAGGAGCGGGTTCAAGGGGATTGATTAATTGCACTGTTTTCAGTCTTCGGTTGATTTCCGCTTGCATAATTTCTGGAAACGAACCGACCTGCAACACCGAATTGACGGGGATCATGTCTCACTACTATTTTTATTGAAATAATGCGCTATTGTAAGTGGATTTAACAAATTCACCACTTTCTCAGACCGATATCTACAGGAAAACCCCCTTGAGCAATTCAGCGAACTCGAATGACAATCCAAGCGGCATGCGTAAGGGTTTAACCCGTTACGGTGATGCTGGTTTTTCCCTATTTCTGCGAAAAGCCTTTATTAAAGCCATGGGTTTTAGTGATAGCGCCCTTGATCGACCGATTATCGGCATTACGAACACCTTCAGCGATTTCAATCCATGCCATGGCAACGTGCCGCAAATGATTGAAGCTGCGAAGCGCGGCGTGATGCAAGCCGGCGGCATGCCCATGGTTTTTCCGACTATATCGGTGCATGAATCCTTTGCATTTCCAACCAGCATGTATTTGCGTAATTTGATGGCGCTCGATACCGAAGAAATGATGCGCGCTCAACCCGTCGATGCCGTCATCTTGATTGGCGGTTGCGATAAGACCATACCAGCACAACTGATGGGTGCGGCCAGTGTTGATGTGCCCGTCATTTCGATTCCAACCGGACCAATGTTGACCACAACCTATCAAGGTGATCGTTTGGGTGCCTGCACCGACTGCCGCCGCTATTGGGCCAAGTTCCGCGCTAATGAAATCGATCAAACGGAGATCGATGCGGTGAATGAAAAACTGGCCCCCACTACCGGCACCTGCATGGTGATGGGCACTGCCAGCACCATCGCTTGCATGGTTGAGGCGGCGGGTATGAGTCTGCCTGGAACCGCCGCAGTACCGGCCGTAATGGCCGAACGCTTTCGTTTGGCTGAACTCACGGGGCGCAGGGCAGTGGAATTAGCGAAGATGCCATCGGAGCAAGCGTTAACGCCGGCGCGCATTCTGACTTTGGAGTCGCTGACGAACGCCTTGACAGTGCTGCATGCAATTGGCGGATCAACCAATGCCTTAATTCATTTCACGGCGATTGCTGCGCGCTTGGGTGTCAAAATTGACCTCGACGCATTTGATCGTTTGGGGCGCAATGTGCCGGTGCTAGTGGATTTAAAACCCAGCGGCATGCATTACATGGAGCACCTCAATGAAGATGGTGGCCTCATGGCGGTATTGCGTGAGCTTAAGCCTCTCCTCTATTTGGATTGCATGACGGTCAGTGGCAGAACCTTGGGCGAAGAGATCGATGCCGCTCCCGTGACACACAACCGCAAAGTCATCCGGATTGCACAAGAGCCGATTTTCCCAGTTGGTGGCTTGGCTGTATTAAAAGGCAATTTAGCGCCCCGTGGTGCCGTGATCAAACACTCCGCAGCATCCCCTTCGCTGCTCAAGCACCGTGGCCGCGCAGTGGTGTTCAGTTCGCTCGAAGATTTAGCGCTGCGCATTGATCGAGATGATTTGGACGTGACCATAGATGACGTCTTGGTCTTGCAAAACGCGGGCCCAAAGGGCGCCCCTGGTATGCCAGAGGCAGGTTATTTGCCAATCCCTAAAAAGCTGGCGCAGGCCGGAGTCAAAGACATGGTGCGGATATCGGATGCGCGCATGAGTGGTACTGCGTTTGGCACCATCGTCTTACACGTTACCCCCGAGTCAGCAGAGAATGGCCCGCTTGCGATTGTGCGCAATGGCGATGTCATTGAGTTGGATGTGGACGCACGCCGCATTGAGTTGCTGGTGGACGATGCTGAAATAGCGCGCCGCCTTGCCGAACTAGCACCGCCCGCAGTGCGTTTGAATATTCCTGCCACAGGCTACCGCCATCTTTACCAAACCACGGTAACGCAGGCAGATGTAGGTTGCGATTTTGATTTTATGGTGCCACCCGCAACACGCTTTGCACCATTGCTGAAAGGAAAATAAGATGCTGTTTACTCCAGCTGAAACCAAGGTCGTCATTATCGGCGGCGGCACCATGGGCGCGGATGTTGCGGCCGTATGCGCGCGTGGCGGCTGCGCCACGCAAGTGGTGGAGTTGACCACCGAGCGCCGTGCGCACCTACCGAATTACTTTGCCAATGCCATGACCGAATTGGGTTATGAAAACCGCATTCATTTATTGACGGTGGCCGGCTCACTAGACGAAGTCGATTGGGCTGATGTCGATTTGGTGATTGAGTGCATACCCGAGCGACTCGACTTAAAGCAATCGCTTTTTGCTGAACTGGAAAAGCGAGCCAAGCCTGAAGCCGTCTTGGCTAGCAATAGCTCCAGCTTTCCGATTAGCGAAATTGCGGTCGGTCTCAAAACGGCAGCGCGCATGATTGGTTTGCATTTCTTTATGCCTGCGCACATTGTTCCCTGCGTTGAAGTGATCTGTGGTGAGAAAACCGCCAAGATGGTGGCCGAGAGTTTGTCACGCCTGATGACTGCCTGCGGTATGGTGCCCGTGATGGTGAAAAAAGACTTGCATGGATTTTTGGCAAACCGCTTGCAGCATGCGCTCTCGCGTGAGGCGTTTTATTTGATCGATGAAGGCATCGCAACGCCAGAAGATGTCGATAAAGCTGTGCGCTTTGGTTTTGGTTTTCGCTACCTTGCCGCTGGTCCAGTGATGCAGCGCGATCACGCCGGGCTTGAGGTGCATGCTGCGGCAGGGGCTAGTATTTATCCCTCACTCAATAACTCACCCAATATCGCCAAAAGCTTGAGTGATCGCGTTAAAAGCGGCAAGCTGGGCATGAAGACTGGCGAAGGCTTTTTTGAATGGAATTCAGAGACCATTCGTGCTGAGCGTGCTCGCTATGACTCCATTCTGCGCGAGGGCTTGAAGATCATTCAAAAAGAGTTGCCTAAGATTGAGTAGTCGTCGTATCAATTAAGGCGGTAATGGAAGTTTGATGGCGGAGATCCGCCTATACTGACTTGATGAAAAGAACCCTCCGCATTTGGGATTTACCAACCAGGCTATTTCATTGGCTGTTGGTGATATGCATTACAGGCGCAGTGGTCTGCGTCAATATCGGTGGTTATTGGATGCAGTGGCATGCTTACTTTGGCTACGCTGTGCTGACCTTGGTTTTATTCCGGGTACTGTGGGGATTTATTGGCGCTGTGCACTCGCGTTTCACTACCTTTGTTCCAAGCCCGCAGCGCCTGATTGCTTTCCTCAGTGGCAAGGAGGGTAGCGGCCTCGGCCACAGTCCGCTCGGCAGCCTATCGGTTATTGCCTTATTGCTGGTGCTTGGCATTCAGGCTGGCACCGGTTTGTTTACGGACGATGACATTCTCTTTCAAGGGCCGCTTGCCAAGTACGTGTCCAACGCTACTGTCAGTTTGCTTGGCAGTATTCATGAATTAAATTCCAACATTCTATTTGGGCTAATTGGTTTACATCTCTTGGCTATTGCCTACTACCAATGGGTTAAACGCGCATCGATCGTGATGCCGATGATTCAGGGTGATAAAGAGGTGGATGTGGAGCGCGATGGCAATGGTCTGCCAGCTTCACAACTCATTGCCTCCAAAGACGGCGCACTACAGCGATTCACTGCATTGGTATCGCTGTGTGCAATTGCGTTACTACTGCTCTACGCTCTCGGAATTATTTCTTTCTAAAGTCGTCGTGACAGGCTTTGCAAGTTTGTCCTGCAGCGCTAAATGCTTTTTTGATGTTCTCCAGATTGCCTGACTGCGCTGCTTGATTTAGTTCAGCAATCGCGGTCTGCATTTTCTCTGATCCTGTTTTGAATTTAGCTGCATCAGTCCAAATTCCGGGTTGCGCTTTGCCGCCTTCGGTGCCAGCGCCAAACGCTTGCCATGGCAGAGTGGATAGGGTTGCAACAATAGCTGCATTCTTAGCAACATCATCTTTGTTATAAGGCACTTCTCCTTTGACAACCGCACCAATTCGTCCGAAGTGGGTGCCTATCAGGCTGAATGCGCTTTGACGGTATTTAATGGCATCTTCAGGTTTTTGAAACTGCGCAAAAGCGGGGCTTGCTGCAGCTACGATGATGGATGCTGCCAACATGCGTAGGCCAGTGGTGGTGGCACGTGAATAAGTGGACATGTGAACTCCTTATGAATGGAAAGGGTAATTACCGAATCAGCATAACCCACTTCGCCGCCTTTTAATCAAGCGCCACTACTTTTTTATAGCAAGTACTGCAGGGGCCACATGAAGAAGCGGATGATCGATAAAAAGAAGCCGCTTAAGGGTTGCATCCACCAATCGCTTACTAATCCGCTGATGGCTAGGCCCAAGACGATAAAAAAGCCCCAAGGCTCAATTCGGCTAAAAGATACCGCTTGGCGGTAAGGCAGGAGACCGGTTAGGACTCGCCCGCCATCCATCGGCGGAATCGGCAGTAGATTAAAGACGAGGAGACTGATATTCCACATAACCCCCGCTTTAGCTACCGCCCCCAAATACGGCTCATCGATACCCAGGAGTTGCGGCATAAACCACAGGATGGCCCATCCAATCGCCTGAATGAAGTTAGACCCAGGCCCTGCTAAGGCAACCCAAATCATGTCGATTTTGGGGTTTTTCAGTCGATCAAAACGCACCGGAACGGGCTTGGCGTAGCCGATTAAAAAGCCGGAATTGAGCAAAATTAAGGCCAATGGAATCAGCAGGGTACCGACTAAATCGATGTGTTTAAAGGGATTTAAGGTGACCCTTCCGAGTAGGTAGGCGGTATTGTCCCCGAGTCGTTTTGCCACATAACCGTGCGCCGCCTCATGAATGGTGATGGCCAAAATCAGGGGAATCGCATTGACTGCTATTGCTTCTATCGAAAAGGCACTTATCATGACAACATGATATCCACAGGAGCCCAACGTGACTGAAGAAAAAAAACCCGCTGCCAAGATCCCAGCCCGCCCGATTGTGGCTAAACCGCCTGTTCGTCCCCCTGCCGGCAAAGGCCCTCAGGGCGCCGGCGGTAAACCCCCCAGTGGCTTTGGTGGCGGTAAAGGCATGATGCGCAAAGCCGGCCGCGGCCGTTAAACAGCCGGGCAATACGGCTAGTCGATGGTCAGATGGTGGATAATTGCGGTATTGCAATTTGCACACAAATACGCACTGTTGAAGGATGAGTTATGAATGAGTGGCACAAAGAAAGTAAAGACGAGATCAATAAAAAGATCATCACCTTGATCGTGATGTTGGCAGTCGCGACCAGCTTGGCTATTTTGTTTGCTTTGGTTGCTGCCCATACAGGCTATGTATTTGGCTAATTGCCGCAGCGCAGTTTGGCATTCGTGCCCTTAGTTTTCGGTTGAAGCCCGCTTCCCTCCGGAAATGAGCAAACACCGCCAGCCCGCCGTTTTTATTGGGCATGGCAGTCCGATGTACGCGTTAGAGCCCAACCGCCACACCGATAGCTGGGCGGCCCTCGGTAAGCGACTCCATAAACCCGACGCCATTCTTCTCATCTCAGCCCATTGGCTGACGCGTGGTATTTGGCTAACCGCAATGCAGCAGCCTAAAACCATTCATGATTTTGGCGGCTTCCCAGAAGCCTTATTTCAAATTCAATATCCCGCGCCGGGCAGTCCGGTCCTCGCGCAGCGCGTCAAGTCCTTGCTAAAGCAAGCGGTGGTTTTAGAAGAACACGAATGGGGAATCGATCATGGGGCGTGGTCGGTATTGCGCTACCTGTATCCCAATGCCGATGTGCCAGTAGTACAGCTCAGCTTAGATGGATCGCTTAGTGCTGAGGAGCACTACACGCTAGCCAAACAATTGGCACCCTTGCGCGATGAAAACATCCTGATTCTGGGTAGCGGAAACATTGTTCATAACTTGCGCTTAATCGATTGGGATCCGGATGCAGTGCCACTCTCGTGGGCAAATGAGTTCAATCGGTTTTTTACTAGTCAGATTTTGGCCAATCAGCATTCTCCTTTGCTTGACTGGCAAGGGGCGGGTGATGCGGCTCGGCTGTCGATCCCAACACCGGAGCACTATTGGCCCGCTTTGTACCCCTTAGCACTGCAAGGCAGTGGCGAGCAGGTGGAAATCATTAGCAATGGCATTGAGATGGGCTCAATTAGCATGCTGTCCTTCCTCATCCATTAATTACAATTATCGTATGGGTATATCACTGGTGGCGATTTTTTGTGGGGCGGGCTTCGGTGCGCTATTGCGTGCTGGCTTTAATGTCTTGGGCGCGGGAATGGTGTCGAGCTTCCCCCTGGGCACCTTGCTGGCTAATTTGTTTGGCGGTTATTGTGTTGGCATTGCTGTTGCCTTTTTTGGCAACAATGCGGCCATCGGGCCTGAGTGGCGACTATTTATTATTACTGGGTTTTTAGGTGGACTGACTACCTTCTCGAGTTTCTCTGCAGAAGTAGTTGAGATGATGCAAGGTGGTGAATACACCTGGGCCGTGGGGACTGCTTTGCTACACGTGATTGGCTCGCTTGTATTGACTTTCCTGGGCATCATGACCTACCAAGCCCTCAAATAAATTTAGATCAAGCCTAGCAATCCCAAAACGGCACCAATCAGAATGAGGTACAGCGGATGCCAGCGGGTTGCGGTAGCAATGAACGCTGCACTGAGTGTCACGGCATAAGCAACCCAATTGGTATTGATCTGCAGAGCAATCTGCCAGGCCGAGGCAAGAATGAGCCCAACTGCAAGTGCCGCGGCCGCAAATTGAATGGTTTGCTTGGCCCGTTCATGCCGCATTGCGCTGATCAAGCGTTGCAGCCAAAAAATCAAAATAGCAGATGGCCAGCAAATGGCCAGTGTTGCAATCAGCGCACCTACTACGCCACTCACGTGCCATCCAATGAGTGTTACGGTCATTAAATTGGGCCCTGGCGCCGCTTGGGCAATCGCAAAATAATGGGCAAACGTTTCAGCATCAATCCAATGCTGCTGTTCGACCGCAATTGCAAAAAGCGTTGGCAACAAGGCATTGATTCCACCAAAGGCAATCAATGAAAAAGCAGAGAAGGTGAGAAACAAACTCAGTAGGATCACGTGATCCCCTTTGTTTTATACCAAGCAAGCACTAGGGCCAGTGGCGAAGTAATTAATACAACCCAGCCGAGTGACAGGCCCAGCCAGATAGCAATAAAGAGAGTCACTGCAATAACTAGCAACATCCCGGGGTAGCGTAATTCTTCACGCAACATCTTAAAACCCGTTGCTGCAATTAAACCAACGCCGACTGCAGATACGCCGCGGAGCATCCCCTGAACTGCCTCGAGGTAACTAAAGTGGTCGTAGAGCATGGCCAATAGCAACACCACAGCAATCGGCCCGAGCATTAGACCCAAGACTGCTGCAAGTGCACCTTTTGCCCCGCCAAAACGCGAGCCAATGCACACTGCAAGATTAACAATATTGGGTCCTGGAACCAGTTGGCAGATTCCTAAAATAGCGTTGAATTCTGCGGCAGTGATCCACTGCTTTTGTTCCACAATCGTGCGCCTTGCCCAAGGCAATACTCCGCCAAAACCCGAGAGGCCAATCTTGGTAAACCCAATAAAGAGTTCCCATGCAGAGAGTGTTATGGCATTCGAAGGGTCTTGCTTGGCTTGCATTAATTGCGCATTTTGCTAAAGAGGGTTTATTGGGAGTTACTATAGCGTGATTACACATTTTTTAAGAGGAAATGCACCATGATTTTGGAACATTGTGATATTCAAATTGATCCTAGCAAGCACGCTGAATTTAATGAAGCCATTATTCGTGGACTTGAGGCCGTGATTTCAAAATCAAAAGGCTTTCGTGGTTACAAAGTGAATCGCTGCATTGAATCACCTGGGCGTTATTTACTGATGATCTATTGGGATACGCTCGAAAATCACATGGTTGATTTCAGGGAGTCTGCACTCTTTACTGATTGGCGTGCGATTGTGGGACCCTACTTTACAAAACCGCCTTTTGTAGAGCATTTTGAGCTGGTCGGTAAGTCGACCTAAGTTAAGCCTGCTTTTTGCGAATCGATTGCTCGATTCCAATGGATTCAAGGGTAGGTTCAAGCGCTTCCCGTTCATCGAAGACAAAGCAACTGCCTTGATAGTGTGCTGAGCCTACATCCTCAAAGTATTTGAGGATGCCGCCCTCGAGTTGGTAGCTATGTTCTATGCCGATCTCGCGCATGTAAAGCCCTGATTTTTCACAGCGGATCCCGCCCGTACAAAAACTAATCAGGGTTTTATCTGCTAGCTCAGCTTGATGCGCCTTAATGGCTTCTGGGAATTCACTGAACTTTTGGATATTGAAATGCATGGCATTTTCAAAGGTGCCGTATTCGACCTCGAATTGATTGCGGGTATCAATCATCACAACCGGTCGCCCTAAGTCGTCGGTGCCGCGATCAAGCCACTCCGCTAGCTTGGCGGGCGAAATGAAGTGGGCTCTGCCCGACTCAGGTTGAATAGCGGGGTGATTCATGCGAATGATTTCATTCTTGATTTTGACTAATGCTTTCTTAAAAGGCTGACTCTCTGACCAGCTTTCTTTGACTTCAATGGGTGCAAAGCGCTGATCGCTGCGTAGCCAGGCTAGAAAATCCCGCAACAGGGGTTCTGTGCCGGCCAAAAATAGGTTGATGCCTTCGCCTGCCAGCAAAACAGTCCCTTTCAGTTGGCGTGCATTCAGGGCATCAAGCATCTGCTGGCGCAGATCCTCGAGGGCATCCAGGCGAACAAATTGGTATGCGGCAATATTGAGAATTGGCTTCATTGGCGGCAGGGAATCAATAACATCCTCTATTATCAAACACACTGCCATTGGGTGGTAGTCTTTGCCCTTATTAAACCTCTTTCTATACAAAATTCTTACTATGTCTGAAACCCCTCAAAATCGGCCAATTCCGTATATTCCGATGGATTTGGCTGAGCCTGCGGACTTGGTTGCGGCGATCCGGAAACGCCGCGGCGGAGACTTCATCAATTTAGATCGCATGCTGTTGCATAGCATTCCCATTGCAGAGGGCTGGAATCACTTTGTGGGCGAGATTCGGAATAACTTGGCTTTGGACCCTAAGTTGCGAGAGTTGGCCATGTGCGGGGTTGCGGTTTTAAACGGCGCTGAGTATGAATTTTTTCACCATGCACCGCCCTTCAGAAAGGCCGGCGGCACCGAAGAGCAGGTTGAGGCTTTGCGTTTACTGGGTACACCACAATTTCCCAAATCTTGCTTTAGTTCAGTAGAGCGTGACGCAGCTGAGCTCACGCTGCAGATGACCCGAAATATTCAGGTGGATGATGCGCTCATGGTGCGTTTGCGCGATGCCTTGGGCAATACGTGTACGGTCGAGTTAGTGACCGTGATCGCTGCCTACAACATGGTTTCCCGTTTTTTGATAGCACTCAAAGTAGGCCCAGAAGACCACCCACCCGCGTAATGCAGGCAATATAGAAAAATGAAAACAGTCAAGATTGATTTTGTATCGGATATCGCATGCCCCTGGTGTGCTGTTGCCTTGGGCGCACTCGAGCAGGCGCTAGCTGAGTTAGGAGATCAGGTTCAGGTTGAGATGCATTTTCAGCCATTTGAGCTGAACCCAGCTATGCCCTTAGGCGGGCAAGATGTGATTGAGCATTTGGTTGAAAAATATGGCGTTGGCCCAAAGCAGGTTCGTGAAAACCAAGAGCAGATTCGTAAACGCGCAGCAGAGGTGGGCTTTCCATTTCATCCGGAAGGGCGCAAGTGGGTCTACAACACCTTTGACTGCCACCGCCTATTGCATTGGGCCGGACTCGAGTTTGGCAGTGCTGCGCAGCATCGTTTAAAACGGGAGCTATTGGGAACGTATTTCACGCTCGCTGTTAATTTGGATGACCCCGCCAATATGCTGGATGCCGTTGATCGAGCTGGCTTGGATCGTGTGCGCGCTGCAGAGGTACTCGCTAGTGACGAGTTTAAAGAGCCGGTACGGGAGCAGCAGAAATTCTATTTGGATGCCGGAATTCATTCTGTACCAGCCGTGATATTGAATGACCGTATCCTTATTCAGGGCGCGCAGCCGGTAGAGCAATTCAAAGCAGCCTTGCTTCAAGCCAGTAATGATTGATAGTGATAATCGCATGCGCTGGACAGAAGAAGATGCTGTTCATGATGTGCGATGGCAGTCAGAAAAAGGATTGCCTCCACCTAAAAAAGTAGTGATTGCAGATGACACACTAACGGCTGACACGGCATATCGCCTTGCTTCTGAAGGGAGCGCTTTTTTATGGCGCGGCGATTATCAAAATGCCAAGCAATTACTGCAGGCCTTGGCTCGGCGAGCTGAGCGACCTGTGAAGCGCAATCGCAAAAAAATTGCGAGCCAAGCCAAATTAAATCCAGATACGGTCAATGCGATGGAGCCCAAAGCTGTATTCAACCAGCACCGGCAAGCGCAGGCGCAGCGCGCCCGAATTCTGGATGCGATTTTGATTCCCTTATTGGCCAACCACACCATTCCGCTGCGACGGGCGCCCGATGTGACGGAGGCTTGCCTCGAGGTATTTGGGAATAGGGCGGATGATTACGTACTTTCTTTGCGCGAATTGCTTGGCGTCATTAGCGCCCATGAGTGGCGCAAAAAAGGAGTAGTGATTCCATCACTTAAAGCGGGCGCACAACGCTTATTTCCCCATTACGGTGTTTTCTCACCCATACGTGGCGAATACGTAGAGCTAGTGGCAATGGCGCCACTCCCGCCCGCACTTAAAGTCAACTCATTGGCTTTTGATATTGGTGTAGGAACCGGCGTGTTGGCTGCTGTACTGGCGCAGCGGGGTATCCAGCGGATTATCGGTACCGATCAAGATCCGAGGGCGCTGGACTGCGCTAGCTCAAACATACTTCAATTAGGTCTTGGGCAGCAGGTTGAGATTCTGAATGCGGATCTCTTTCCTCCAGAAAAGGCTGCCTTGATTGTCTGTAATCCGCCCTGGCTACCAGCCAGACCAAGCTCTCCAATTGAGCGGGCCATATACGACCCTGACAGCACGATGCTCAAAGGGTTTTTGTCCCAATTAAAGGAACATCTGCTACCAGGGGGTGAGGGCTGGCTCATTCTGTCTGACCTAGCAGAGCATTTGCAATTGCGTTCACGCGACCAATTGCTGTCGTGGATTGCGGAGGCTGGCTTAGCGGTGATCGAGAATAGGGATGCCAGGCCAAACCATCCCAAAGTGAACGATGCAAGCGATCCATTGCATCAGGCCAGAAAGGCAGAAGTTACGTCGCTTTGGCGTCTGGCTGCGGCATAGTTGGATCGGGCAAGGCAATCCCTAGAGCCCCAAAGAATGCCGTTCCTAATGGGGATACTGGTGCGTGGATGGCACCAATCTGGCCGGCAATGCGACGAACTTGATCGAGCAATAGGGCGCCATAGCCTTGACGGCGATACATGGGGTTAACGTAGATGTACTCCACGTCCCCTGCATCCGTAAATCGACTGTAGCCAATCGTGGTGTTTTGATTTTTAATTAAAACAATCCCATCTGCGATTTCGATCTGGTAGTCAGCGGGATTGGGCATGGGCTTTTTTAGAGGAAGGTAATGCGCTTCGTTAAGTCCTGCAAGGATACTTCGGGGGATTGAATACTTTTCGCTTCATCGCGGCTATTGGCAATCACGCCAATGCCAGCCACAGGCGCTAAGTTATCAACCTTGAATCGACCTACGCCATCTTGTTGGCGAATAAAGCACTCCTCATCAAAAAAGAGCCGGTCACCATTGTTATCAATTTCATCGGAATCAATCGATGCAAAACCAATCAGCCCTCGCACATCATCGAGTGAGCCTGGAATATCGATGGCTGACACTGTTTTTAAGGTCGGATTAATTACATAAACTTGCATAAACACCCTCGGGGTAATTGGGTAAAGAACCCCATTATCGTCGCAATTGCCGGTTTTTCATGTCCACCGAATGCCACGCCGGCCGATTCGCTGCGGGCCCTATTCTTTCTTATTGATAATGATTCTTATTATGATATAGTGGAAGCCAGTACCAAACCCCTTTTCTGCTGGAACGAATGATGATGAGAAATAGACTGATCGCGCTGCAATTGGCCTTACTGCTTGGATTTCAAGTGTCTGCGCACGCACAATCCAGCAATGAGAAAGTGCTCAATTTGTATTCAGCGCGCCACTATCAAACGGATGAGGCCTTATATGCAAACTTTACAAAAGCTACTGGGATCAAGATTAATCGGATTGAGGCGGATGACAATGCCCTGATCGAGCGCTTAAATAGCGAGGGTAGCAAGAGCCCGGCTGACGTCATCCTCTTGGTGGATGCAGCGCGATTATGGCGCGCTCAGGTCAATGGCTTTTTTAAGCCCATCCAATCCAAATACCTGAACGACCGTATTCCAGTAAATCTGCGAGCCAAGGCCGATGTCGATGGCACAACGTGGTTTGGTTTTTCAACCCGCGCACGGATTGTGGTCTACAACAAGAGCGCCGTGAAGCCAGGCGATGTCAATACCTATGAAAAGCTGGCGGAGCCAATCAATAAGGGTAAAGTTTGTACGCGTTCCGGATCGCATCCATACATGCTTTCCCTATTGGGCGCCTTAATTGAGCGCAATGGCGAAAAGGCAACTGAAGCGTGGGCAAGTGGCATGGTAGCGAATATGGCGCGAAGTCCAAAAGGCGGGGACACCGACCAAATCCGCGCAGTAGCATCGGGTGAGTGTGGTGTTGCGTTAACCAATTCCTATTACTTGGCCCGATTAATGCGTTCTACTAAGCCAGAAGACATAGCAGTCATGTCGAAGATTGGCTTTCTTTGGCCCAATCAGAATGCAGGCGGAGTACACATCAACATCTCTGGCGGTGGTGTAGCAAAAAATGCCCCTCACCCTGCAGCAGCAGTGCAATTTTTAGAGTATTTGGCCAGTGATTCTGCGCAAATGTATTTGGCGGATGGAAACAATGAATGGCCGGCTGTTGCTTCTGTGCGTGTAGATAATCCCGCGCTCAAGGAGCTTGGACCTTATCAGGCAGAGAAGGTATCAGTTGCCTCGATTGGTTTAAATCAAATAGCAGCTCAGAAAATTCTGGACCGCGTTGGTTATAAGTAAAAAATCGGTGGTTGCTTGATGTCAAAGACTGCGTGGCAACAGCCACGCAGTTGGACTCGCCCAATTAACTGAAGCAGATTCTGAAGATGAATAAAAACGATCCAAAAATCAATTCCGCATGGGGTGATGTATCAGCCAATGGACTAGCCAAAACCTATTCCAGTTTGGATTTGTTTGGGGCGAGCAACTCGGTCATCATTAACCACTACGGCGTTTGTTACACCTTGAGGATTACGCAGCTTGGCAAGCTGATACTTACCAAGTAAGGATCTTTCGATGCAATGCATCCCCTGGAAAATAGGCCTGCTTGTGTCAGCGCTGCACGTGGCCTTTTTTATTGCAATTGCTGACCTTGGATTAAAGCCGCTAGATAATGGCGCTCAGTCCTTGATAGCCCCTCAATTTATCGAGCTGAGATCCGCCGCCTCTGAGAATAGAGTAGCCAGTCGCTCCATTGCTAAGCCAAGCCTCCCGATGGTGAAGGGCGCGGCCCATCCCCAATCAGCTTCCGTTGATACTTCAACTGTCGTAGCGCACGGTAATGCGTCTGGGTTAGTCTCTGCACCAATTACACCACCTTCCGCCGATGCATACGCGCCACTAAACCCGAAGCCACCTTATCCGATTTCGAGCAGAGACAATGGAGAGCAGGGCGCAGTGATGCTGTATGCGTGCATTACGGATCATGGCAAAGTAGAGCGAGTAGACTTGGCCCAAAGCTCTGGTTATCCTGCTTTAGATCGCTCTGCATTAAATACCATTCGCCATTGGAGCTTTCGCCCTGCACAAGCAAGTGGTAAATCAATTCCGATGTGTTACCGCTTACCTATTCGCTTTATTTTGTCTTCAACCAACTTACTTGCAAAACTGGCCTGATTAAAAAAGCGGAGTGGTATGAGTTGACAATCTAATTAATAATGATTATCATTACGTTTAATGAATGCAGCAACTCATTAACTGCATGAATGCCACAGCCCGCCGCCGCTAGCTAGTGTTTTAAAGAACTAGGGGGATATATGAAAAGCGGGCTTAAGAAATATGCAGTTGCCTTACTCACACCATTGTCCATGGGGGCTCTGAATGCAAAAGCAGACATTACTGCAGAGGACGATGCTAAACGAGTAAATCTAAAAGAAGTAACTGTCTCTGCAACGCGGTCCGAACGAAAAACAGACAATATACCGCGAATCGTTACCGTTACGACAGCGGAAGAAATTCAGGAGCTGGGCGCTCGAAACGTCGGCGATGTGTTTAAAGATTCGCCGGACATTACGGTGCCTCAGCAAACGGGGCGATTTAGTCTAGCCATCGGCTCACAGGGTCGGGGCGGACAAGAAAGCATCAATATTCGCGGCCTACAGGGCAATAATGTTTTGCTTCTGGTCGATGGTATCCGTGTGCCCAATCAATTTTCATTTGGCAGTCTATCCTCTGGCCGAGGAAACTTCTTGGATGTGGATGGATTTCGAAAGATTGAAGTCGTCCGTGGGCCATCATCAACGCAATATGGCAGCGATGGCCTTGCTGGTATTGTCCATTTTCAAACGTTTAACCCAAGCGACTTTATAGAGCAGGACAAGGAGAGAGGTGGATTTGCTCGGACCGGATACTCGAGTGTCGATAACTCCTCAAACACAACATTTGCGTATGCAGGAAAAGCCCAGGATGTGCAGGGCATGGTACTTGGCAACATTCAATCAGGCCATCAGCTCGAAAACCAAGGGTCTGACTACTCCATGGGGATTAATCGAAGTGCACCAAACCCGGCCGACTATCGAAATTGGTATTTACTGTCTAAGGCGCTTGTACGCATTAATTCAGCGAACAGGCTGGGGGTTACCTATGAATCGCAACACCTTAGACAAAATGTAAACAATCTATCCGATCTTTCGAGTGCCGTAGCCACTTCAACTGCATCCGACAGCACTTCACGCGACCGACTATCGGCTGAGTATCAATATCGGGATTTTACAAATGAGGTGATTCAGGCAGGAAAGGTAATGATTTACCTTCAGGATGCATCCGTAACGCAAAAATCACTTCAAGAATCGGCCGCAGGAGGTGGAAGGTCCTATCCCTGGCGATCAAGGACAAATACATACAGTCAAAATACCAGAGGAATAAATGCCAGCTTAGAAAGCAACACCACAACCCTCATTAACCAACGCTTAAGCTATGGATTGGATTGGAGCTCTGCCGATATATCCAGTCAAATCAATGCCGCCGGAAATGGTGCATCGATTACGCCTGCCCCACCATCAAAATATGACTTGGGCGGAGCCTTCTTTCAGAGCGAGATGGCGTTTGGTGACCTTACGCTGATACCTGCCATTCGATTTGATGCGTATTCCATAAAGCCGCAAACAGGTGTGGCTACTGCGAATAGTGGTTCTGCAATTTCACCTGCGTTGGGAGCGGTATGGAATTGGGTGCCCGTGTTTAGGCCATTTGTGAATTGGGGTCAGGCATTTGGTGCGCCTACGCCAGATCAGGCCTTATCAAGCCATGCCAATAGCGGTCCTGGTCAGAATTACCGCTTGATTGCTAACCCTAATTTAAAACCACAAACTGGCAATGGCATTGAGCTGGGAACTCGGGGTAGGGCAGGTGCTTGGCGCTACCAGGCGTCAGTGTATGCAAATAATTACGATGATTTTATTGCTCAAGTGACAACACAGGGCTCTACATTAAACCCTCGTGACCCTGCCATTCTGCAATACCAAAATTTAACTAAGGTCTTAATCAGAGGATGGGATGTCAGAGCGGATTGGACCTTTGCAGAGCGGTGGCAAGTCAATGCGGCTATGGCATACAGCATCGGCCAACAGACACAAAACGGCATTACAGCACCCTTAAATACGATTCAGCCCTTACGTGCAGTCTTGGGGATGCGATATGACGCAATCGAGTGGGGTGCATTTGCTAATCTCATTTGGAATCAAGGCAAATCGGCAAGCGATGTCAATTTCAATTCCAATACGGGCGGAACGGCCAATCAGTTCTTGACGCCAGCATCGACAATTCTGAATCTGACGGGCTATTGGAAACCCGCCAAACAAATAACGGTGAATTTCAATTTAAACAACGTTTTCAATAGCGCCTACTGGAATTGGGCAGGAGTGCAGGGCTCAGTCACCACAGTCAGTTCGCCAATGTATAACGCTGCGGCTGCTCAGCAAGCAGCTACTGCGGCTCCACGCAATGCACAAATTTCGCTTCGCTACGATTTCTAAGGAGAAAACATGACCCAATCGATTCACTCTACCCGCCAATCCTTTAAGACTTTTCGTGCGAATGAGCAGATGCGCCATCGTGATATAGCTAAGCAGCTAGAGATGTCCGAGGGCGAGTTGATTGCTGCGTTTCTGGGCGTCGATACAGCCCCTTTGCTTGTTGGTGAAATGCAAGTAATTCGACTGAATCCAAAATGGGTTGAAATCATGGCATCCGTCGAGCCCTTAGGAGAGGTCATGGCATTAACCCGTAATGCTTCCTGTGTGCATGAGAAAGTCGGCGTTTACAAAAACGCCTCGCAAGAGGGCCCCGTTGGACTTTTGGTCGGTGAAATTGATTTACGTATTTTCTACCACGCTTGGGCGCATGGATTTGCAGTTCGCGAAATGACGAAAGATGGTCTGCAGCGAAGCTTGCAATTCTTTGATAAGGCAGGCGTGGCTATTCATAAGATTTTTTTGCGAGCGCAAAGTAATGTAGCGAAATACGATGAACTTCTAAATCAATTCCAGAGCCATGATCAGGCGCCAGGATTACAAGTAACTGTGCCGAATAAACCCGCTGCCGAGTTACCAGATTCAGAGATCGATGTGACAGCCTGGCGTCAATCTTGGCGTGCGATGCGGGATACCCACGACTTTTTTATTTTGCTAAAGCACTTTAAAGTGACCAGGACGCAAGGGTTGAGGCTTGCTGAACCTGCGTTTGTACAAGCGCTGCCAGTCACTTGTGTAAACGACCTGTTGGAAAATGCAGCAAGTACTGGCACTCCGCTAATGGTGTTCGTGGGTAATCCCGGCATGCTTCAGATTTACAGTGGGCCAATTCAAAAAGTGGTGTCGATCGGCGCTTGGATCAATGTCATGGATCCTCGCTTTAATCTCCATTTACGCAGTGATGCGGTAGCCCAGGCTTGGCTCGTGCGAAAACCAACAGTAGACGGCATCGTTACCTCGGTGGAACTCTTTAACGCCAACGGGGAAGCAATTGCCATGCTCTTTGGGGAGAGAAAGCCAGGTAATCCCGAGCGAACTGCCTGGCGCGCCTTAGTGGATGGGTTGATTGCCCGGTCAACGGCAATAGAAGCCTAAGATGAATCCGGATCGCCGCAATATCTTGATTCAATCCGTATCTGCAGCCGGATGGATAAGCTTTGGTTTAGAGGCGTTTGCACAAGAGCGCACTGCTACACCTGCCCGTGCGATGCGCTTGATTAGCATTGGCGGAGCATTAACCGAGATCGTTTATTTACTCAATGCCAATACTGAATTGGTTGGAGTAGACACGACTTCGATTTACCCTCTCGTAGTCACCCGCTTACCCAATGTTGGGTATGCGCGCAGTCTTTCTGCTGAGGGCATCTTGGCCCTGCGTCCCACTCAGCTGATTGTCACCGAAGACGCGGGGCCGCCAATAGTCTTAAAGCAGATCGTTGATGCCCAGATACCCTTGACTATCCTGCCATCGAGCCATCAATTCAAAGGCCTGATTGATCGGGTGAATGCCATCGGTAGGCTGGTACATAAAGCGAAAACTGCTCAAGCGCTGACCGTTCGTTTGCAAGAGGAGTGGAGTAATACCCAAGAGCGCGTTACGCATTCGAAACATAAAAACTTACGTGTTTTATTTGTTTTGTCGCAAAATCCCAGTCAGCTGATGGTCGGTGGTGAAAAAACCAGTGCGGATGCAATGATTAGGTTTGCCGGTGCGCACAATGCTATTTCTGGTTTACATGGATTTAAACCGCTGACTCCGGAAGCGGTTATTGCTGCTAATCCCGATGTCATCTTGGTGACCGATCAGGGCATGAAAGCCGTTGGCGGGATTAGCGGGGTCTTGCGTTTCCCAGGAATAAGCCAAACGCGAGCCGGAAAAGAGCAGAACATTGTTTCGCTAGAGACAATGTATCTATTGGGGTTTGGGCCGCGCATGCCATTGGCGGTTGCCGAGCTGAATCAGTTTTTACAGCAGGCTATGGCCTAAATCCTAGGCTGTATAAGATGGATTTCATTTCCCCTGCGGCAAGGGCCAATGCTTTTTTTGCTTGCATACTCATTGGTATGGGCCTAATTGCGCTAATGCTGTTGGCCTCGCAGTTAGGCGCAGTCCATATTGATCTACATGATTGGATCTCGCTGATTAATCAGGGCGGAGGTATCCAATCGGGCAGCAGCTATGTTTTATGGCATTTGCGTTTACCCCGAGTGGCGTTTGCTCTTTTGATTGGTGCTGCCCTCGGGCTCTCCGGCGCCTTGACTCAAGGACTCTTTCGCAATCCGCTTGCGGATCCTGGGTTGCTGGGTGTATCCGCTGGAGCTGCGTGTGCGGTTGCTTTAGGAATTGTTCTCTTTAGTGACTTAAAGATCCCGCTCTTACCGGAGTGGCGATTTTTCACAATACCCACATTGGCTTTTTCAGGAGCGATCCTGGTGTGTTTTGCTTTGGATCGAATTGCGTGCTGGATTACACCCGGCTCTATTGCAGGCCTATTGTTAACTGGCATTGCATTAAATGCGCTTGCTGCGGCTGTCATCGGTTTATGTACGTATTTGGCAACGGATGAGCAGTTACGCAATTTGACATTTTGGACTATGGGCTCCCTTTCTGGTTCCAGTTGGATCTTAGTGATTGCGGCTGCCGTACTCTTTGCATTCGCTTGGTGGCGTTTACGCAAAATGGTTGCGGTATTGAATGTATTTGCCCTTGGTGAATCGGTCGCAGCCCATGTCGGTATTGAGACTAACCGCATTCGTATGGAAATCATTTTTTGGGTGGCCTTGCTCTCTGGCTTTGCAGTTGCGTGGTGCGGAATGATTGGCTTTGTCGGTTTAATCGCACCTAACTTTGCCCGTGCGTGGCTCGGAGGGGATCAGAGGGCAGTAGTCCCGGCCTCAATGCTATTGGGCGGTGTTTTGTTGTTACTGGCGGATACGTGCGCGCGCACAATCGCAATGCCGGCAGAAGTGCCTGTGGGGATTTTTACTGCCCTTTTAGGCGCGCCATTTTTCATCCTGCTATTACGGTCGTCACACCGTCAACTGGCCGCATGAATGTCCTGTGCCACTGTCGAGCTTTGCAGATTACGCTCGGTGAAAATAGATTTGGCCCTTTTTCGTTGGCCATTGCCTGCGGTGAGCGCATTGCCATACTAGGCCCCAGTGGAGCTGGGAAAACGACATTGCTTAAATTGATGTCCGGTGAACTGCGACCCCATTCTGGGTTATATGAGATCAAAGGTGCAGAAATAGAAACGTGGTCTTTGCGATCACTGAGTAGGGCGCGAGCAGTTCTGCCTCAATCGAATGAGCTTGCATTTGGCTTGGTGGTCAATTTAGTCATTGGCTTAGGCAGGATTGCGATTGCGGGTGATGTAAAACGCGATGCCATTATTCGGTATGCGGCACGCCTGAGTTCCTGCGAGCATCTACTCCATCGGCGTTTTGACACCTTATCCGGCGGTGAAAAGGCACGGGTGCATCTTGCTCGGGTATTTGCGCAATTATGGGATGAACGCAATGGCCTGATCTTGGTGGATGAGCCATTGGCCTCCTTGGATCCCGGCTTGCAAATCGAGCTACTCGAAAGCATGAAGCAGTATGCCGATGCGCGTAATCACGCCATTGTGGCGATCTTGCACGACATCAATCAGGCAATGCACCACTTTGATCGACTGATCTTAGTAAAAGAAGGGAGCCTGGTTGGCGATCACCCGTCGGGGGTAGGCGCAATTTCAGATTTAGCTGTCTTGTACCAGATTCAGCTGGACGTAATTGAGCGTGATGGCTTGCCTCCTTTGGTTTTTCCGAGGGCCAGTCGAGAGCAAAATACCCTATAAAATACCGATAAATATAGGCCCAGCAAAACGAGGGGTTTCCTGATAGCGTATTACGTATCGAGCTGGCTTTTGCCTCGCCTTAAGGAGTTATAAATATGAAACGCATCTTTTTATTTTTACTGACCAACATCGCCATCATGCTGGTGATTTCGATTGTCATCAGTGTATTTGGACTGGGTCAAATCCTAGATCAGAATGGTGTGGACATTGACCTGATGTCATTACTGATGCTTTCTGCAGTGGTGGGCATGACGGGCTCATTTATATCCCTCGCTATGTCCAAGTCGATGGCCAAGCACTCGACGGGGGCCTATGTCATTCAAGAGCCACAGAATGATCAGGAGCGATGGCTGCTCAGTACGGTTCAGCGTCAAGCCAACGCCGCAGGCATTGGGATGCCGGAGGTTGCCATTTATGATGCACCCGATATCAATGCATTTGCGACGGGGATGTTTCGGAACGATGCGCTCGTTGCGGTGAGCACCGGCCTGCTTTACGGCATGACACGCGACGAGGCAGAAGCCGTCTTGGCACACGAAGTCAGTCACGTTGCCAACGGCGATATGGTTACCTTGGCATTAATTCAGGGTGTAGTTAATACTTTTGTGTTCTTTTTGTCGCGGGTGATTGGTCACATTATTGACCGCACCGTCTTCAAGACGGAGCGGGGCCATGGTCCAGCGTATTGGGTGACCACGATCATTGCACAACTTGTTCTCGGTATTTTGGCTAGCGCAATCGTGATGTGGTTTAGTCGCCATCGCGAATACCGTGCCGATGCTGGAGCCGCTTATTTGGAGGGCAAGCAGAAGATGATTGCTGCCTTAGAGCGCCTGCAAAAATCAATCAATCAACCCCATTTGCCAGAGCAGTTGGAGGCTTTTGGTATCTCGGGCGGCATGGCCGATGGTTTGAAGCGCTTGTTTATGAGCCATCCTCCGCTCGACGAACGCATTGCAGCCTTACGCAATAGTTAATTGCCACTGCAGCATCAAAACAAAACGCCACCGAAGGGGTGGCGTTTTGTTTATTACGTCTTACTGATTGGTGGAGTCGGCGGGAATCGAACCCGCGTCCGCAAATCCTCTACAACAAGTTCTACATACTTAGTCATATCATTTAATTTAGCCGGCTAGTCACGGATTGACACGTTCCACGCTGGCGATTCACTTCATTTTCGAGCCGTTCCTCGTGACACGAAACAGCCTTATCTCTTGTAAATGACCCTGATGTAGCTTTCGCTACCTGACCCAAGAGAGAATCAGTTCAGGGGCAACCGCAATTAAGCGGCTAGTGCGTAACGTTCGTCGTTAGCAGTTATTACATTCCCATTGATTTACGAGATAACGGGTCCTCGGTATGCCCTTGATGCTTTGTAATCCACGTCGAAACCATGTCGACCCCAGATGCATTGCATTAAAGAGCCTCTATTTTACGGCCGATTACCAGATAACGCAGGACTATCGTGGAAAGATGATGTCCAACAGCTCCAGAGGGGAGTGGATGAGGTAGTCAGCGCCCCATTCTTGCGGCGGCTCTGCACATCCGCAGTAGCCATAGGCTGCAGCAACGGTTTTCATGCCGGCTGCTTTGCCAGCCAGCACGTCACGAATATCATCGCCCACATAGAGTGAAAAGGTGGGGTCAATGTTAGCCACTCTGGCCGCATGCAGAATCGGTTCGGGATGTGGTTTAGAGAAAGGCGTTGTGTCACCCGATACGGTGGAGATCGCACGTTGCCGCAATCCCATTTGCTCTGTTAAGGGATGGGTGAAGCGCTCGCTCTTGTTGGTCACGATCCCCCAAGGTAGCTTTGCTAAGTCCAATTGATCAAGCAGGGAGTCGACACCATCAAATAAAGTACTGTGCACTAACAGTGCGTTTTCATAATAGGTAAAGAATTCATCGCGCAAGGGAATGAATTCAGGGTGATCGGTGCCGTAGCCAAACGCTCCCTGAATCAGGCCGCGTGCTCCAGCTGATGCCCTTGGCCTTAGTTCTGCATAGGGCTTTGGACTGAGATTACGTTTTGTCAGCAGCTGATTTGCAGCCGCCACCAAGTCTGGTGCGGTATCAGCCAGCGTGCCATCAAGATCAAAAAACACGCCATGGTAAGGGCTACGCAAGGACATCCGTTATTCCAAAGGCTTGCGTACGGCAATCATGTAATTGACGTCGGTATCGTCGCTTAAACGATAGATTTGAGTAATGGGGTTATAGGTTAGGCCCTTCATGCCAATCACTTCTAAATTCGCTTGACGGATGTAGCGCGCGAGCTCAGACGGCTTAATAAATTTGGCGTATTGGTGTGTCCCTTTGGGCAGTAAACGCAGAATGTACTCGGCGCCAACAATGGCAAATACGTAGGATTTTAGGTTGCGATTGAGCGTGCTAAAAAAGAGTGTGGCACCGGGTTTGGCTAAATCGGCACAAGCTTGCACAACGGATGCAGGATCAGGTACGTGCTCGAGCATTTCCATGCAGGTCACCACATCAAATTGGGCGGCCTGTTCTTGCGCCAATGACTCGGCAGAGATGGAGCGATAGCGCACACTCGCACCAGTCTCAAGGGCATGCAATTCAGCAACTTTGAGGGCTTTGTCGGATAAATCAATTCCTAGGGTATCGGCACCCAAGTTCGACATCGATTCCGCCAGAATACCGCCGCCGCAACCAATATCAACGGTCTTTTTGCCTTTGATGGGGACAAAGGTCTGAATCCAACCGAGGCGCAGTGGATTAATCGCATGCAGGGGCTTGAATTCGCTATTCGGATCCCACCAGCGGTGCGCTAGGGCGCTAAATTTGCTGATTTCAGAGGGGTCAACGTTGCTGGATGTATTCATACTAAGACTGTAATGGAAATAAAAAAGCCCGGCAGAACCGGGCTTTTTCGTAAATGCTAAGAATTACTTGAGAGCAACTGTACCAACAACTTCGATGTCGGTACGGCGGTTCTTGGCGCGGCCTTCAGCAGTAGCGTTTGTAGCTACTGGATTGCTCTTGCCTTTGCTTTCGGTGTAAATACGGCCACCGTCAACACCTTTGCTGACCAAATACGCTTTAACAGACTGGGCGCGACGCTGACCCAAAGCCTGGTTGTATGCGTCTGAGCCAACGCTGTCGGTGTTACCAACAGCAATAATGACTTCTAAGCGGATCTTGCTCAGGTCAGCAGCAACTTTGTCCAAAGTTGCTTTGCCTTCTGGCTTGAGGGTTGCTTTGTCAAAGTCATACAAGGTATCAGCTTGCAATGTAATTTTGGTTTGCGTTACTTTAGGCTGAGCAGCGGCTCCAGCTGCTTTTGGCGCTAAAAAGCCATCGCAACCCTGAGCAGCAGTAGCTGGGGTCCATGAAGCATCACGCCAGCACAATGTACCGTCGCCGTTTCTCCATGGAGTACCGGTAGCGTTGACCCAGTTGTCAACGGATTGGGCGGAAGTAGCGCCGGCAGCAACAGTTACAACACCAGCGAGTACCAGTTTTAGGGTTTTATTCATTTTTAGTCCTCTAATTCACTTTTTTAATTAAATTCAAACTCGTATGTATGTCGCCCTACATAACTGCAAAAAGCGCAAAGCGATACTGCTCAATTCGTACAAACTGACAGAATCTTAGCACAGGGCTTGTCTGTCATCAAAATGATATTATTTCGAGATGGAACAAGCCGCTAAAGAAACACTACCAATATCCCTCGAAGACGAAATGCGGCGGTCCTATTTGGACTACGCCATGAGCGTTATCGTCGGCAGAGCCCTACCAGACGTGCGCGACGGCTTAAAGCCAGTCCACAGGCGGGTTCTTTTCGCGATGTATGAATTAAACAACGATTGGAACCGCCCTTACAAGAAATCTGCCCGTATAGTTGGCGATGTCATCGGTAAATACCATCCCCATGGGGATTCAGCGGTATATGACACCATCGTCCGCATGGCCCAAGACTTCTCCTTGCGCTATATGCTAGTGGACGGACAGGGTAACTTTGGCTCGGTTGACGGCGATAACGCCGCGGCTATGCGATATACGGAAATTCGTCTGCGCAAAATCGCCCACGACCTTTTGGCAGATTTGGACAAAGAAACGGTGGATTTTGGGCCGAACTACGACGGCAGCGAAAAAGAACCCCTTATTCTCCCGGCCAAAGTGCCGAATTTGCTGATTAATGGCTCATCCGGTATCGCGGTGGGCATGGCCACCAATATTCCGCCGCACAACCTCGATGAGGTGGTGTTGGCCTGTTTACATGTTCTGCATAACCCAGAATGCACGATTGATGAGTTAATTGAGATTATTCCGGCGCCAGATTTCCCGACTGCCGGAATCATTTATGGCGTGCAAGGGGTGCGCGAAGGTTATCGCACCGGCCGTGGCCGTGTGGTCATGCGAGCTAAGACCCATTTTGAGGATTTGGATAAAGGCTCACGCCAGTCCATCATCGTCGACGAGTTGCCATATCAAGTAAACAAGAAAAACTTGCTTGAGCGCATTGCCGAGCTGGTGAATGAGAAAAAGATTGAAGGTATTTCTGATTTACGGGATGAATCCGATAAATCTGGAATGCGCGTTGTCATCGAGCTCAAGCGCGGTGAGGTGCCTGAGGTGGTGTTGAACAATCTGTATAAGAGCACTCAGCTGCAAGACAACTTTGGCATGAATATGGTGGCGCTGGTGGACAATCAGCCGCGCCTCTTGAACCTCAAGCAGATGCTGGAGTATTTCTTGCAGCATCGCCGCGAAGTTGTCACGCGCCGAACCATTTTTGAATTACGCAAAGCTCGTGATCGCGGGCATGTTTTAGAGGGCCTGGCTGTTGCGCTGGCCAACATTGATGAGTTCATTGCCATCATCAAAGCAGCTGCAAATCCAGTGGTTGCCAAACAAGAATTGATGGGCAAGTCATGGGACTCATCCATGGTGCGCGAAATGTTAGCGCGCGCTGAGACCGATACACCGGGTGGGCGCAATGCCTATCGTCCAGAAGGTTTGTTGCCTGAATACGGTATGCAGGCTACAGGCCTCTATCGCTTATCCGATAGCCAGGCACAAGAAATTCTGCAGATGCGTTTGCAGCGCTTAACTGGGCTTGAGCAAGACAAGATTGTTTCTGAATACAAAGAAGTCATGAACGAGATTTCAGACTTGCTTGACCTTCTGGCTAAACCAGAGCGTGTGACGCAAGTCATTGAGTCCGAGCTGAAAGAAGTACAAGCCGATTACGGCAAAGAAGGCGGTGATACCGGTCGCCGTTCATTTATTGAGATGAACGCCACCGAACTCTTTACGGAAGATCTAATTACACCGCAAGACATGGTGGTGACTTTGTCGCACTCGGGCTATATGAAGAGTCAGCCACTGAGTGAGTACCGCGCACAAAAGCGTGGCGGTCGTGGCAAGCAAGCCGCTGCAACGAAGGATGAGGATTGGATTGACACCCTGTTTGTGGCAAACACCCACGACACGATTTTGTGTTTCTCCGATCGTGGCCGGATGTACTGGCTCAAAGTCTGGGAAGTCCCGCAAGGCAGTCGCACATCCCGCGGCAAGCCGATCGTGAATATGTTCCCGCTGATCGATGGTGAAAAAATCACGGTGATACTGCCAATTAAAGGTTACCAAGACGATCAGTACGTCTTTATGGCAACGAGCCTGGGTACCGTTAAAAAAACCCGCCTCTCGGATTTCTCTAATCCGCGTAAGGCAGGCATTATTGCGGTTGACTTAAACGAGAATGATTTCTTGGTTGGAGCTGCGATTACCGATGGCAAGCATGATGTGATGCTGTTCTCAGATGCAGGTAAGGCAGTGCGCTTTGATGAAAATGACGTACGTCCGATGGGCAGAACGGCGCGCGGCGTGCGTGGCATGAACTTAGCTGCTGAGCAAAACGTGATTGCCATGCTGGTTGCTCCTGCAGAGGCGACGGATGGTGCGGTATCAGCAGAAGATGGTGTGGTCGCGCCAAGTAGCGTGTTAACCGCTACGGAGAATGGTTTTGGTAAACGCACTCCCATTGCGGAATACACCCGCCATGGTCGCGGCACAAAAGGCATGATTGCAATCCAGACCACCGAACGTAACGGAAAAGTAGTTGCCGCATCCCTTGTCTCTCCAGAAGATCAAATTATGTTGATTACGACCGGTGGAGTCTTGGTTCGTACGCGGGTTTCTGAGATTCGCGAGATGGGCCGGGCAACCCAAGGCGTTACGTTGATTAGCGTCGACGAGGGAACGCGTTTGTCGGGTCTACAACGGATTGCAGAGAGCGACTCCGATGACGATGCGGATGAGTCTGGAGACGAAGTCGATAGCGCTGCCGGTGAATCTGCACCCGACGCGTAATGTAGTTATTTGAGCCTGCGCCCCCAAACTCCATTATGACTTTCGACCGCCGCATCTTTAATTTCGCAGCGGGCCCTGCCACTTTGCCTGCCGAAGTTTTACAGCAGGCATCAGAAGAGATGTTGAACTGGCGGGGTATGGGTTGCAGTGTGATGGAGATTAGCCATCGCAGTCCAGAGTTCATGGCCCTCTATGAGGAAGCCCTGCACGATATGTGTGTGCTCATGAATATCCCCGATAGCTATGCTATTTTGATGTTGCAAGGCGGCGGCATTGGTCAAAATGCCGCGGTGCCGATGAACTTGATGCCGCTTGCCAAAAACGGACCTAAAGCAGATTTTTTGGTTACCGGGGTTTGGTCAGAGAAATCATTCTTGGAGGCACAAAAATACGGACAAGCCCATTTGGTTGCAAGTTCAAAAGATCAGCAATTCACGACCATACCAGCTAGCAATACCTGGCATTTATCGGATGATGCCGCCTACTTGCATTACTGCGCGAATGAAACGATTGGCGGCGTCGAGTTTCAAGAAGTACCCGATGTCGGCGATCGTGTTTTAGTAGCTGATATTTCCAGTAATATTCTGTCGCGCAAAATGGATGTGACGCAATGCGGCGTCTGGTTTGCTGGGGCACAGAAAAACATTGGCCCGGCCGGCGTGACCTTTGTGATTGTGCGCCGGGATTTAATGGGCCATCAAATGGCAATCACTCCTACAATTTGGGATTGGGCGAAAGAAGAGGCGATGCAGTCGATGTTGAATACGCCTCCCACATTTGCTATCTATTTATCTGGGCTGGTATTCAAGTGGCTATTAAAACGAGGCGGCGTTGCGGAGATGGAGCGCATCAACCTTGAAAAATCGACCTTGCTTTATAACTACATTGATCAAAGTAGTCTGTATGAGAATCGGGTGGATCCACTTTACCGTTCGCGCACCAACGTCACCTTCTTCTTAAAAGACGAAGCCTTGAATGCTGCATTTTTAGCGCAATCCAGTAGCGCTGGCTTGGCTGCATTACGCGGCCATAAAGCGGCTGGCGGAATGCGCGCTAGTATTTACAATGCGATGCCACTCGAAGGTGTTCAAGCCCTAGTGGAATTTATGCGTGAATTTGAAAGGCGAGCGTAATGACGACCGAAGATCAACGTTTAGCACCTTTGCGAGCGCGCATCGATGCCATCGATGCCGAGATACTCGAACTCTTATCCAAGCGCGCAAAAGCAGCGCAAGAGGTAGGCCATGTCAAAGGTGATTTTGTATCACCGGTCTTTCGTCCTGAGCGTGAGCGTCAGGTCGTCGCTAATTTAATCAAACTCAATCAAGGCCCTTTGCAAAACGATGGCATCGCAGCCATTTGGCGTGAAGTGATGTCGGCTTGCCGCGCTTTAGAGGCTAGGCAAACCATCGCTTACCTGGGGCCCATCGGTACCTTTTCTGAGTTGGCGGCACAAAGTTATTTTGGACAATCGATTAGCGGATTGCCGTGCGCTAGCTTGGATGAGGTATTTAAATCAGTGGAAAAAGGTGCCGCGCAATTTGGAATTGTGCCCGTCGAAAACTCCAGTGAGGGCGCGGTTTCACGCACACTGGATTTGCTACTCGATTCCCCATTGCACATTAGCGGTGAAGTGGTGTTGTCGATACGCCACCACCTACTAACAAAATCCGGAAGCCTGGATGGTGTAACGACGGTATGCGCACATGCGCAGGCCTTGGCTCAGTGCCAGCAGTGGCTTAGCGTGCATGCTCCACAGTTACAGCGCCAAGCGGTTAGCAGTAATGCAGAAGCAGCCCGCATGGCGGCTGCCGATCCTACGATTGCAGCAATTGCAGGTGACCCGGCGCAAGTGGCCTATGGTTTACAAGCAGTTTCTAGTCAGATTCAGGATGACCCACACAATCGCACGCGTTTTGTGGTGGTGGGAAATTACCAATGCCAACCTACTGGCAATGATCAAACTGCATTGGTTCTGTCGGTTGCGAACAAGCCAGGCGCAGTCTATTCTTTATTGGCGCCCTTGGCCAAGCATGGCGTTTCGATGACGCGCTTTGAGTCCCGCCCAGCGCGCAAGGGCACCTGGGAATACCACTTCTATATTGATGTCGCTGGGCATGCAGACGATG
Source organism: Rhizobium sp. Q54 (assembly GCA_943371165.1). GTDB lineage: Bacteria > Pseudomonadota > Gammaproteobacteria > Burkholderiales > Burkholderiaceae > Polynucleobacter. The sequence continues at coordinate 66,835 of CALRTW020000001.1, read as the reverse complement.
CCAATGTGGCTAAAGCATTGGCAGAGCTGCAAGACACCGCCGCCTTTTACAAAAAACTGGGTTCCTACCCGCGTGCATTGGGTTAAGGATGAGTACGCCACTCGGACTTAAGCACATTCAAGCGATTGCGCCCTACGTTGGGGGCAGGCCGATCAGCGAAGTAGCGCGCGAATATGGCCTTGATGAGAGCAAGATTGTGAAGCTTGCCTCGAATGAAAACCCGCTCGGTATGCCCAAGTCAGCGCAAGAGGCGATGTTACGGGCCGCAAGTGACCTTGGCCGTTACCCCGACTCCAATGGCTTTGAACTCAAGAAGGTGTTATCAGATCGCCTCGGCGTTCCGGCTGACTGGATTACTCTGGGCAACGGTAGTAATGATATTTTGGAATTGACTGCGAGAGCCGTTGCACAAGCGGGCGATGAAATCATTTTCTCTAAACATGCGTTTGCAGTTTATCCGCTCGCCACTCAGGCAGTCGGTGCTGTCGCGGTTGAGGTAGCGCCAACACCGCAATACGGCCATGATTTACCTGCGATGCTGGAGGCAATTAAGCGATCGGGTAGTAAAGCCAAGCTGGTGTTTGTTGCTAATCCGAATAACCCCACCGGTAGCTACTTAGAGCCCAACGAAATTGAATCGTTTTTATCTCAAGTGCCAAAAAATGTGGTTGTAGTGCTAGATGAAGCGTACAACGAATATTTAACGCCAGAGCAGCGCTACGATGCGATTGCCTGGGTCAAGCGCTATCCCAATATGATTCTCTCGCGCAGCTTTTCCAAGGCCTACGGTTTGGCCGGCCTGCGGATTGGTTATGGGGTTGCTCAACCCGGACTGACTGATTTACTCAATCGCATTCGGCAACCATTTAATGTCAATAGCCTTGCTCAGGCAGCAGCCATTGCTGCCTTTCAAGATGATGCCTTTTTACAAGCTGGCTTTGAATTAAATCAAGCCGGATATACGCAATTAACCGATGCATTTACGCAGCTTGGACTGCGATTCTTGCCATCGGCCGGCAACTTTGTGCTGGTCAAGGTGGGCGATGATGCGGGTGCGGGTGCGCGCATCAACTTGGAACTACTCAAACGCGGCATTATCGTTCGGCCAGTGGGCAATTATGGTTTGCCAGAATGGCTGCGTATATCGATTGGCTTGCCCGAAGAGAATGCTGCCTTTATTCAAGCACTGCGCACCATTTTGCAGGCGACCTAATTTTTAGTAAGCACCACGTTCACAATAAGCACACACCAAGTTCACACTAAGCACACACTAAGCACATTATTTATTCATGACTCAATCTAAATCCACCCATTTTGGCAAGGTCACAATTGTGGGTGTTGGCCTCATTGGCGCCTCGCTCGGCCTCGCTCTTAAGCGAGCCGGCGTAGTGGATGCTGTATATGGCGTAGGCCGCAGTAAGGCCAATTTGGATCAAGCCATTGCAATGGGTGCAATCGATGCCGTGATTAGTCTGGAAGAGGCCGCGAAGCAATCCCACGTGATTGTGCTTTGCGTGCCGGTGGCACAAATGCGGGCTACCTTTACTGCCCTCGAGCCTTTTTTAGAGCCGCAAACCTTGATTACGGATGCCGGAAGCACTAAGGGTGATGTGATTCTGGCAGCCAAAGAAGTATTAGGAAAAAAAGCCTGCCAGTTTGTGCCGGCTCACCCAATTGCAGGCGGTGCACAGCATGGCGCTGCAGCAGCCAAAGCCGATTTGTTTGAGGGCAAGCAAACCATTATTTGCCAGCTGCAAGAAAATGCTAAGGTCGATGTCGAGCTTATGACGCAGTTTTGGGAATCAACCGGCGCTCGGGTTCGTAAGATCGGCGCTGTTCAGCACGATGCGATTTTTGCAGCCGTATCACACCTGCCGCACGTTCTCTCGTATGCCCTCATGGTGAGTGTGATGAATTCAGAAGACGCACAAGAAAAACTGCAGCATGCTGGCGCAGGGTTTCGGGACTTCACCCGCATCGCCGCTTCTAGCCCAGAAATGTGGCGTGATATTTGCTTAGCCAATCGGACTGCAATTCTGAAAGAGATGGATCAATACTTATCCGTCGCAGGGCACTTGCGGGAGCTGATTGCTAATGAAGATGCTGCTGGCTTGGAAAAAGCGTTTGCAAAAGCCAGCAAGGCACGCCAAGAATGGGATGGCTCTCAATGAGCCTGCAGCGTAAAGAAGTAAAGCAGATCGAAATTGGCCCATTTACTCGGGCTGAGGGCCGGATCACGCTGCCTGGTTCCAAGAGCATTTCCAATCGCAGCTTATTGCTTGCCGCGCTGGCTTCTGGCCAAACGATGCTCAGTAATTTATTGGATGCGGACGATACCCAAATTATGCGCGCTGCATTGCGGCAGCTGGGTTTAACGGTTGAAGACCAGGATGAGACCACCTGCTTGGTAACGGGAAGTGGTGGTCATTTCCCGATTCGTGAAGCAGATTTGTTTATGGGCAATGCCGGTACTGCGATTCGTCCGCTGACTGCCGCACTGGTGATGCAGCAAGGCGACTACCATCTGTCGGGTGTAGCACGGATGCACGAAAGACCCATTCGGGATTTGGTCGATGGCTTGCGTCAAATCGGCGCCGTGATCAGTTACCTTGGTGAAGAGGGATATCCACCCATTCAAATCCATGCATCGACCATATCGGTTCCAGAAGTCGTTCGTATTCGGGGTGATGTATCGAGTCAATTTTTGACGGCCCTGCTGATGGCCTTGCCTTTGCTTGCAAAAGAAGCGATTCGGATTGAAGTCATCGGGGAATTAATTTCGAGACCTTATATTGAAATCACACTCAAACTGATGGCGCGCTTTGGTGTACATATAGAGATCCCCGATGCGCAAACCTTTGTGATTCCTGCGCAGCCTGCATTGCAAAAGGGCGAGTCTGTCTATCGCAGCCCTAAAAATTTATTGGTGGAGGGCGATGCCTCATCTGCCTCTTATTTTTTAGCGGCGGGTGCAATTGGTGCGGGGCCGGTTCGCGTCTTGGGTGTTGGGCGCGATAGCATTCAAGGCGATGTTGCGTTTGCCGATGCCTTAGCCCAAATGGGCGCGGTGATTACCAAAGGCGATGATTGGATCGAGTCATCCGGCCCAGCAAGCGGAACCTTGCGCGGCATCACCATCGATTGCACAGCTATTCCGGATGCAGCGATGACATTGGCAATTGTTGCGCTATTTGCAACAGGGGAGACCCGCTTAAATGGGATTGCAAGTTGGCGTGTCAAAGAGACCGACCGGATTGCAGCAATGGCAACCGAACTGCAAAAAGTAGGTGCCAGCATCGAAGCGGGTTCAGACTATTTAGTAATCCGTCCACCCCTTGCTTGGCAAACCCCAGCTGATGGCATTGATACCTATGATGATCACCGCATGGCCATGTGTTTTTCCTTGGCTGCTTTTGGCCCTAATCCGATCTCGATTAATGATCCCAATTGCGTTGCAAAAACCTTTCCACACTATTTTGCAGAGTTTGCGCAGATTGCTCAGATTTCTACCTAATAACGCATGAGTGAGTCCAGTAAGCCGCCAGTCATTGCAATCGATGGCCCTACCGCCTCAGGCAAGGGCACGGTTGCGGCTTTAGTCGCAAAAGCATTGGGATTTCACTATCTTGATAGCGGCGCACTCTACCGCCTCGTTGCCTTGGCAAGCGAGCGGGAGGGAGTTTCCACCGAAAATGCCTCTTTTTTAAGCAAAATAGCAGCCGCTATGCCAGTTTCATTTCAAAATGGGCAGATTATGCTGGGCAATGAGGACGTTTCTGACCTCATTCGGGCCGAAAAGATCGGGCGTAGGGCCTCTGAATTAGCCGTCCATCCTGAGGTTCGGCAGGCATTGGTGGGATTACAGCACGGTTTTCGCCAAAATCCAGGCCTAGTGGCCGATGGCAGGGACATGGCGAGCGTTCTTTTCCCCGATGCAAGGCTGAAGGTCTTCCTCACCGCCAGCGTTGCTGCTCGCGCAGAACGGCGATATAAGCAATTGATCGCTAAGGGATTTTCTGCTAATATGTCCGACTTATTGCTTGATTTAACGGCACGCGATGCACGGGACAGTAGTCGTGGAAGTGCGCCATTAATAGTAGCTGAAGGGGCAATAGTGCTTGATACGTCGGATTTATCGATTGATCAAGCAGTAATGCAAGTAATGGGCTGGTATCAGTCTCTGGTATCAAGCAAGCAGTAAGAGTAGTACGCAGTTGCTGTATTGGTGTTCGTGAAACGCTACAACGCAATTTCTAATCATGCGTGTTTCGTCGAACGTGTTTAATCTAACCCGTCAGGCCTTCTGACGGCACAAAGTGAATATACATGTCTGAATCTTTTGCAGAATTATTTGAAGAATCCCTAACCCGATCGAATATGAAGACCGGCCAAGTTATCTCGGCTGAGGTCCTTCGCATTGATCATAATTTCGTGGTGGTGAACGCTGGCTTAAAGTCCGAAGCGTTTATTCCCGTTGAAGAATTCCATAACGACGCCGGTGAGATTGAAGTTAATCCAGGCGATTTCGTTTCTGTTGCGATTGATGCCCTTGAAAACGGCTACGGCGATACCATCCTCTCCCGTGACAAAGCGAAGCGCTTGGCATCGTGGATGAATCTCGAGAAAGCCCTAGAGCAAGCCGAGATCGTGACTGGTACAGTGACCGGCAAAGTCAAAGGTGGCTTAACGGTGATGGTCAATGGCATCCGCGCATTCTTGCCTGGCTCGCTGGTTGATACCCGCCCAATTAAAGACACTAGCCCATACGAAGGCAAGACCATGGAGTTCAAGGTCATCAAGCTCGATCGTAAGCGCAATAACGTGGTTCTTTCCCGCCGTGCTGTGGTTGAAGCCAGCCAAGGTGAAGAGCGTGCGAAGTTAATGGTGAACCTCAAAGAAGGCAGCATTGTTCAGGGTCTGGTTAAGAACATTACCGACTACGGCGCATTCGTTGATCTCGGTGGTATCGATGGCCTCTTGCATATTACTGACTTGGCATGGCGTCGTGTACGTCACCCCAGCGAGATGCTGACGGTTGGCCAAGAAGTAACTGCGAAGATTTTGAAGTTTGATCAAGAGAAGAATCGCGTATCCCTTGGTGTGAAGCAGCTTGGTGACGACCCATGGGTTGGCATCGCGCGCCGTTACCCACCAAACACCCGTTTATTCGGCAAAGTAACCAACCTGACTGACTACGGTGCGTTCGTTGAAATCGAAAGCGGCATTGAGGGCTTGGTACACGTATCTGAGATGGACTGGACCAATAAGAACGTTGCTCCTAGCAAAGCAGTTGCACTGGGCACTGAAGTTGAAGTAATGGTCCTCGACATTGATGAAGACAAGCGCCGTATCAGCCTTGGTATTAAGCAATGCAAAGCCAATCCATGGGAAGAGTTCTCACGTGGACAACAGAAGGGCGATAAGCTCACTGGCGCAATCAAGTCGATTACTGACTTTGGCGTTTTCATTGGTTTGCCTGGCGGCATTGATGGCCTCGTTCACCTCTCCGACCTCTCATGGAATGAGCCAGGTGAAGAAGCCGTTAAGAAATACAAGAAGGGCGACGAAATCGAAGCAACCGTATTGGCGATTGATGTTGAGAAAGAGCGTATCTCGCTTGGCATCAAGCAATTGTCTGGTGACCCATTCAACAACTACACCTCCACTAGCGACAAGGGCAGCCTTGTAACCGGCACAGTGAAGAGTGTGGATGCGAAGGGTGCAACCATTCATTTGGCTGACGAGGTAGAGGCATACCTGCGCGCTTCTGAAATCTCAACCGATCGCGTTGAAGATGCACGCAATGTCTTGAAAGAAGGCGATACCGTGACAGCCATGATCATTAATATTGATCGCAAGTCACGCAATATCAACCTATCGATCAAAGCCAAAGACAGTGCTGATCAACATGATGCAATGAGCAAGCTCCAAGGTGATGCGCAGTCGGGCACCACTAATTTGGGCGCTTTACTCAAAGCGAAGTTGGATAATCAGGGCTAAATCAATATCGCCACTCCTGGCTTTCAGGGGTGGCGGTTTGCATTGATAGACCATGACAGAACACGATCAACAAGCGATTACACGCTCTGAGTTAGTGGAGAGCTTGGCGGAGCAGTTTCCGCAGCTATTGCCACGGGATGTTGAGTTGGCAGTTAAGACATTGCTAGACACAATGACGCAAGCACTTGCCGAAGGCAAGCGCATCGAGTTGCGCGGTGTTGGTAGCTTTGTATTGCATCACCGACCCGCCCGAACTGGCCGTAACCCGAAATCGGGTGAAAAGGTCATGATTCCAGAAAAGCGAGTGCCGCATTTCAAGCCGGGCAAAGAGTTGCGCGAGCGGGTTGACTATAAACCCCTCAATCAAGCACATAACCAGATTCAGTCTGGCAAGAAGGAAGGCTAATTTGCCTCGCTTGCGAGCAAAAGCCTGTAGGTCAATACCGACCTTAGTTTGATACCAAACTGCCTTACGTAAACGAACCCCATGATTCAAATTGAAACCGCGTGGCTGTTGCTGCTCCCCGTTCTGTTTGGGCTGGGATGGCTTGCCTCGCGCTGGGATCTGCGCCTCGAGAGCCGAATGGATGAGCGCGAGCGCATGCTACAGCAACGCTCCACTTTCAAAGGCCTTAGTCTTTTATTAAACGAGCAGCCAGATCAAGCAATTGAAGCCCTAGTTAAGGTAGCCCAGCTTGATCCTGAAACCGTCGACCTTCATTTTTCATTGGGAAATTTGTTTCGTCGCCGCGGTGAGACCGAGCGTGCGATCCGTATTCATCAGCATTTAGCCGGTCGTGATGATCTAAAGCCGCGTGACCGCGACCATGCTGCCTATGAATTAGGCCGTGACTTTTTACGCGCAGGTTTACTTGACCGTGCGGAAGCGTCCCTAAATCAAGTGGGCGAGGGTAAGTACAGCGTTCCGGCTAAAGAGAGTCTTTTAGAGATGTACCAAGTGGAGCGTGATTGGAAAAAAGCCATCGTTGCGGCTACCGAACTCGAGGCCTTACAGGACAAGAGTCACCAAACGGAGATTGCTCAGTTTTATTGTGAGTTGGCCCAAGAAGCTTTGCGGCGTAAAGACATGCCTGACGCTGAGCGTTCGATTGAGCGCGCCTTGCAGGCTGTTCCAGCACAGGCCCGGGCATTAATTTTGCAAGGCGACTATTTGGTTGCGATGGATCGTCCAGGCCAAGCAATTGAGGTGTGGAGCCAGGTGGCAGAGAAACATCCTGCCTATATGCACCTAGTTGCCGATCGCTGGATGGCAGCCCATGCCGCGGTTGATAAAACGGATGCTGGGCTGGATCACCTGATTGGTCTGCTAACTACTCAATCGGCTGGCGAGCTTTTGGATATTGTGCACAAGCACCTGATGTTGATTCGTGGGCCTGCGGCAACCGAGGTAATGTTGGTTGGAGTGATGCAGCATACCGCCAGCTTGACAGCACTTTCGAAGTTGGCAGAAGCCCGTTTGGCTTTGGCAGAAGTCAATGGCAGCCCTGAGCGCGTTGCCGACTTACAAGCAACTTTGGGGCTATTAAAGCAACGCACCACTGCATTGGCTCGCTATACCTGCGGTAATTGCGGCTTTAGAGCAAGGCGCTTTTATTGGCAATGTCCAGGATGTAATCATTGGGATGCATACTCCCCAAGACGCAGTGAAGGGGCCGCAGCAAGTGGCCCATCTATGTAATTTTTTTTTATTTGAGAACGGTTAAGTCCCTATGAATGTCACCATCATTGGCAGCGGTTACGTCGGTTTAGTTACCGGCGCTTGTTTAGCTGAGCAAGGCAATAACGTTTTCTGTCTGGACTTGGATCCCAAGAAAATCGCCATTCTGAATTCTGGTGGCGTGCCCATTTATGAGCCTGGCCTTAAAGAAATGATTGAGCGCAACCGCGCAGCAGGGCGTTTGCAGTTCTCTACCGATATTGCAGCATCGGTGGCGCATGGTGATATCCAGTTTATTGCGGTGGGCACACCGCCCGATGAAGATGGCTCAGCTGACTTGCAGTACGTTGTTGCGGCAGCCCGCAATATCGGGCGCCACATGACCACGCCTAAAGTGGTGGTCGATAAATCAACGGTTCCCGTCGGCACAGCTGAAAAGGTGACGGCAGCCATTGCTGAAGAATTAAATAAGCGCGGCCTGTCACCAGATCTGTGTTCAGTTGTATCCAATCCAGAGTTTTTGAAAGAGGGCGCTGCGGTGGAAGACTTTATGCGGCCTGATCGCATTGTGATTGGCACAGACAGCAATCCATCGGGATTGCGCGCCAAAGAGCAGATGCGTAAGTTGTATGCGCCGTTTAATCGCCACCATGAGCGTACCTATTACATGGATGTAAAGAGTGCAGAACTCACGAAGTATGCGGCAAACGCGATGTTGGCAACGCGTATTTCATTCATGAATGAGTTAGCCAATCTTGCAGACGTGGTCGGCGCCGATATTGAGGCAGTAAGGCAGGGCATTGGCTCGGATTCTCGAATTGGTTACGGGTTTTTATACTCCGGTACCGGCTATGGCGGATCCTGCTTTCCGAAGGATGTATCGGCACTGAGTAAAACAGCGCTCGAGCATGGGCGCGACTTGAAAATATTGCAAGCAGTAGAGGCAGTAAACGAGGCGCAGAAAACCGTCTTGGTTGAAAAGATCGAGAAACGCTTTGGCGCGGATTTATCAAATAGGAAGTTTGCCATTTGGGGTTTGGCATTTAAGCCTAATACAGACGATATGCGCGAAGCCCCCAGTCGCGTCATTATTTCTGAGTTGGTCAAGCGCGGCGCATCTGTAGTGGCCCATGATCCCGTATCGATGCCAGAAGCAACCCATTGTTTTGATGTTGATTTTGCTAATAACCCAGAGGGGCACAAGCGCGTCTCGATGGTCGATCAGCCGATGGATGCCTTGGATGGCTGCGATGCCCTAGTCATCATTACCGAGTGGAAAGCCTTCCGCAGTCCTGATTTTGATTTACTCAAGCAAAAACTCAAATCCCCCATTATTTTTGATGGCCGGAACCTCTATGAGCCCCAAGCTATGCAAGAATTGGGTTTTGAATACCAAGGCATTGGCCGCCATAACTAATTACGATCATGACTGTAGAAAAAGCGAACCGCTCGGAATTTGCTAAAACCAACTTGCTGGTGGTTGGCGATGTGATGCTTGATCGCTATTGGTTTGGCGACTCGGATCGAATTTCACCAGAGGCGCCGGTACCAGTAGTGCAAGTTTCCAAAGTGGATGAACGCTTGGGCGGGGCCGCTAACGTGGCCCGCAACGTTGCTGCACTCGGAGCCAATACAACCATCCTTGGGGTTGTGGGTGAGGATGAGGCAGGTAATCGCATTCATGCATTGCTCAAGCAGAGCGGTGTCAATAGCCAGTTAGAAGTCGACCCCAAGGTTCCGACTACCGTGAAGTTGCGGGTGATTGCACGCCAACAGCAATTAATCCGTTTGGATTTTGAAGAGACGCCGAGTCAAACCGCATTAGAGCAAAAGCTGGCGCGATTTGAAAAGGCGCTGGGTGCCGCCAATGTGCTCGTACTATCGGATTACGGCAAGGGAGCCTTGAGTCAGGTTGCTGCCATGATTGAGTGTGCGCGGGCGCAAAACAAAGTGATTTTGGTTGACCCAAAGGGTGAAGACTACGAAAAATACCGTGGCGCAACCGTTATCACCCCAAATCGCAGTGAGTTACGTCAGGTTGTAGGGCGATGGGTAGACGAAGCTGATCTCACCCAGCGCGCGCAAGAGCTCAGGCGTTCACTTGGAATCCAGGCGTTGCTGCTTACGCGCTCTGAAGAGGGGATGAGTTTATTTACCGATCAGGGCGTTTCGCATGTGCGTGCGCAGGCGCGTGAGGTATTTGATGTGTCTGGCGCGGGTGATACCGTGATTGCAACTTTAGCAGTTGCTCTTGCAGCGCAGTGGCCGCTTGACCGAGCTATGGCATTAGCTAATCGAGCGGGTGGTATTGTGGTGGGCAAGCTAGGGACCGCAACCGTAACTTCGGAGGAATTGCAGTGACGATTATTGTGACGGGCGCGGCTGGATTTATCGGCGCTAATTTAGTGCAGGCCCTCAATGCTAGGGGTGAAAAAAACATCATCGCGGTTGATGATTTACGCCCAGCGGATAAATACCGCAACCTGGCTGACCTCGACATTATTGACTACCTAGACAAGGATGAGTTCCTTGAGGCGTTCGCTAGCGGACGGCTGGGCAAAGTCAAGGCGGTTTTTCATGAAGGGGCGTGCTCCGATACGATGGAAACCGATGGTATTTTTATGATGGCGAATAACTACCGCTACTCCATGGATTTACTGGATATTTGTACCGAAGAGAGCATTCCGTTTTTGTATGCATCCTCCGCAGCCACTTATGGTGGATCCGACACCTTTGTCGAAAGCCGGGAGCATGAAAAGCCGCTTAATATCTACGGCTACTCGAAATTTCTATTTGATCAAGTCATGCGCAAGCGCTTTGCTGAGAAAGCAAATACAGCCCAGGTGGTTGGCTTCCGATACTTCAATGTGTATGGTCCGCGCGAGTCACACAAGGGCCGGATGGCATCGGTTGCGTTTCACCAATACCATCAGTTTAAAAATAATGGCGTAGTGAAGCTCTTTGGTGAGTATGGCGGCTATGCAGCCGGTGAGCAGAGCCGTGATTTTGTGTCCGTTGAGGATGTTGTCAAAGTTAATTTGTTTTTTTATGACCACCCTGAAAAGAGCGGCATCTTTAATTTGGGTAGTGGTAAAGCCCAACCCTTTAATGATGTAGCCCATGCCGTCGTGAACTCCATGCGGCGCATTGCAGGACAAGCCCCAGCGAGTTTATCGGAACTGGTCAAGCAGGGCTTGATTGAATACGTTCCCTTTCCGGATGCCTTGCGCGGCAAGTATCAATGCTTTACGCAAGCAGATCAAACCCAACTCAGACAAGCAGGCTATGCAGACCCATTCCTCAATGTGGAGCAAGGTGTGGGGCGTTACATTGATTGGCTTTCTGCCAATGCTGATTTTCTGAGTCAGCCGAGCGCCTAAGCAAGCAAAGGTGTAATCTAGATTCATATCTACTGCAGGTGGTTACGCATTTCAGCGTAGTCACTCTGTCAGCGGTCTATTTTCAGTCAACTACCCTATCTTTTGATCGTTATGAGAAGTCCTTGTGCGCTATTCATTTAGCCCAAGGATTTTTTAACGATCAAAAGGGGTTGATATGATTCAAAAGTTTCGTTCGTATGTACGTCAATATGCATTTCAATTGGCACTGATGTCTATGTTGGTGCCTGTAATTGGAGTTGGGCTGTCGGATGCAATGGCATCGCCTGTGAATGTCAATAGCGCAAGCCAATCAGAACTTGAAAGTATCAAAGGTTTAGGCCCATCAAAGGCGCGCGCCATTATTTCAGAGCGAGAAGATGGCGGCTTTTACCGCGATGCCAATGACTTACAGCAGCGAGTACGGGGCATCGGGATGAAGTCGGTTGCAAAGATGGTCGATAACGGCTTAACCATTGAGTCTCCCAGTGCGTACCGTGAAACCCGCAATGGCTCCAAAGCAAGCCCACGTGCACAAGGCGAGCCGACTTCGCGCGCAAACCGATCGCAAGGGCGCTCCCGGGAAGCGCACGATCAGTACCCCACTTCCAAGAGGGGGAAAGGTCAAAAAAACTGGGAATAAGCGCCGCCCCAATATGAAATAGCGCAATAGCAGTTCAATTCACCGGATTGGCGGGCTTGTGGCTAAAATAGTTTGATGAACTCGCCCGCCAATCACCACTCCTCCTACATGACTATCTCCCAAACGGTTGGGAACACACCTTTAGTGCGTTTACAGCGGATACCGAGCCCCGACATCATTGCCCGTGGCAATGTTGTTTTAGGCAAGCTTGAAGGCAATAATCCGGCAGGATCGGTCAAGGATCGGCCTGCGCTATCAATGATTGTGCGCGCACAAGAGCGCGGCGAGATTCAGCCCGGTGATACCTTAATTGAAGCGACCAGCGGTAATACCGGTATTGCCTTGGCGATGGCTGCTGCCATGTTGGGTTACAAAATGGTGCTGGTGATGCCCGAGAATCAAAGTTTAGAGCGCCGCCAAAGCATGGCTGCCTATGGTGCGGAGTTGATTCTGACGGCGGCAACGGGAGGCATGGAGCTGGCACGTGACTATGCCTTGCAGTTACAAAAAGAAGGACGTGGCCGCTTACTGGATCAGTTTTCAAATTTAGATAATCCCCGTGCGCACCTCGAGACAACCGGCCCTGAGATTTGGCGTGATACCCATGGACAGATTACGCATTTTGTTTCTTCCATGGGCACCACCGGTACGATTACCGGAGTCTCGACGTATTTAAAGTCGATGAATCCAGCCATTCAGATTATTGGCGCGCAGCCGTCTGAGGGCTCGCAGATTCCGGGCATTCGGAAATGGGCCCCAGAATACCTACCTAAAATTTATCAAGCAGATCGAGTAGACCGCATTGAGTATGTCAGCCAAGGCGAGGCTGAGGAGATGGCGCGCCGTATGGCTGCAGAGGAGGGTATTTTTTGTGGCATCTCAGCAGCAGGAGCCCTCGTCATTGCCTTGCGGATTGCGCAGGAAGTAGAAAATGCCACGATTGTATTTATTGTGTGTGATCGCGGCGACCGCTATCTTTCGACTGGTGTATTTCCAGCCTAGTTTGCCTTTGGCTTTTTAGGCTTTTGCGTCTTTTTTGCAGCCGGTTTCTTTGCCTTGGTGGTCGGCGTTGTAGGTGATTTAAATGCCGCACTCTGGTTGTCGTAACCTAGTTCCTGTGCAAACTCAGCGACACTCTGCGCATAAAAATAGCTGCGGTTGTATTGAACGATGCTGAGAAAGTTCTCTAGGCCAACAACATAGCGCACTTCATCATTGCCTTGCGCGTTGATCAATGGCAAATCGATAATGAGGGCTTTGCTTTGCGGCGCTACGCCACCGGTTTGTAGATCACCGTAGCGGCTATCCAAGATACCTAAGTCAATGAATTCCTGTACGGTGTGTTTGGCATCCGGTAGGCCGTCTGCTAAGCGCCGAATAGCAGCTTGGTTCTGCTCTGTTTCAGTAATCGGAAAGTAAATCGGCATCCCGGGCTGCCAACCGTGCATCCGTAAAAAGCGCGCTACGCTGGCAATTGCATCCGGACGGCTTTGCCGTAAATCAATCACCCCATCACCATCACCATCCTTAGCGAAGCTGCGGATGCTGCCGGGCATAAATTGCGGTAGCCCAATCGCCCCTGCATACGAGCTGGTCTGATTGAGGCAGCGATCAAATGCATTAGCTTTAATCGATGGGGTTTTGGCACTCCGAGTTGAATTACCACCGGCTTCGGCCCAGCAAAGCAAGATTAGTTGCTTGAGCTGGTCTTGAAAAAGGACTTCACGGCTGGCACGGTTCGGCGTATCGGGGTAATTAAATGCAAGGGTTGATAAAACATCCTTGACCTTAAAGCTGCCCATGTTTCGTCCATAAATGGTCTCTACGCCAATGATCGAGGCAATGACCGTTCCAGGGACGCCAGTTTCCCGCTCGACTTGATCTAGGTAGGTGCGATTTTGTTCAATAAAAGCCATCCCTGCCTTGATTCGGACCGGCTCGATAAAGCGCCCACGATAGGCAACCCAGTTCTTTTTGAATCCAGGGGGACCGGGTAGGACTAGTTTTCGAACTTGGGCTAGATTTTTGCTATCCGCAAACGCAGTCTCGAGGGCGCTAAGTGGGATGCCCTCGGTTTTACTGAGCTGCGCCAACATGGCTTGGAGGTTTTGGCTGAGCTGCTGCTCTGCCGCCTGCGCGCCCACTTGGTTTACGATAGAAGTGTCGGAAACGGTTTTGCTAGGCAGCGTTGCTTCGGTTTTGGGTGCTACCGAGGCGCAAGCGGATAAAAGGGCAATGGCGCCGCCGGCGAGCAGGATGCAGATTCCCCTATTGGCAATGTAAGTGCTAATGCGGGGAATAATTAAAATAAGGTTCACCAATTGATTTTATAGATAAATTCGTTGGGATGGACGATATAAAGAGGCAAGAAGAATGACAACAGCATATATAAGCCACAGCGATTTTTTAAGGCACGAAATGGGCAGTCATCACCCCGAGTGCCCGGAGCGCATTCAGGCAATTGAAGACCAACTCATTTTGAGCCGCGTTGATGGGTTTCTAAAGCGGATCGAGCCACCGCTGGCCACAACCGAGCAGGTCGAGTTGGTTCACAGCGCCGATCACGTTGACTATGTCACTGGCCACTCGCCAACATCAGGTTACTTTATGCTTGATGGTGACACCATCATGAACCCAGCAACCTTGACTGTGTCATTGCGCGCTGCAGGCGCCGCTATTGCGGGTGTCGATGCGGTCATGAAGGGCGAAGTTGAAAACGCATTTTGCGCTATCCGTCCACCTGGTCATCATGCTGAGCCAACGCGCTCGATGGGTTTCTGTGTGTTTAACAACATCGCAATTGCTGCGCGTTACGCAATCAGTGCATATGGTATTGAGCGGGTCGCCATTATTGATTTTGATGTCCACCATGGCAACGGCACTGAAGCGGCATTTTATGATGACCCTAAAATTCTGATGTGCAGTTTTTTTCAACACCCCTTCTACCCATACAGCGGCTTAGATCACTCCGACAATATGGTGAATATGCCGATGCCCGCATCGACCAAAGGGGATGTGGTGCGCAAGATGATTACTGAAACCTGGTTGCCCCGTTTAAGAGCCTTTCAGCCCGAATTAATCTTGATCTCTGCAGGCTTTGATGCCCATCGTGAGGATGACTTAGGTCAAATGGGCTTGGTCGAAGATGATTACGTTTGGATGACCCAGCGCCTCAAAGAGGTCGCCAAAGAATCGGCTGGTGGCCGGATTGTCAGCTGCCTCGAGGGAGGTTATAACCTGTCTGCTTTAGGGCGAAGTGTGGTCGCCCATGTGAAGGCATTAGCTGACCTGTAGGCATTTGCAGATGCCCAAGCCGAATGCTGCGCGGGCGAGTAAAATCGACGTTGTTTATTCCATAGAAGAGACTAAGTAAGTGCCATGAAAATTCTGGTTGCAGTGAAGCGCGTTGTTGATTACAACGTCAAAATTAGAGTCAAATCCGACCAGTCCGGTGTTGATACCGCGAATGTGAAGATGAGCATGAATCCATTTGATGAAATTGCAGTGGAAGAGGCCATTCGTTTAAAAGAGGCTGGCATTGCAAGCGAGATCGTGGTTTTCTCCGCAGGGAGTCAGCAGTGCCAGGAGACCCTCCGAACTGCACTGGCCATTGGCGCTGATCGCGCCATCTTGGTTGAAACCGAGGTTGAGTTACAGCCTTTGGCGGTGGCGAAGTTATTGCAAGCCGTGTGCGCGAAAGAGCAGCCCCAATTGATTATTTTGGGCAAGCAGGCGATTGATGACGACAGCAATCAGACTGGTCAAATGGCGGCGGCCCTCATGGACATTCCGCAAGCCACCTTCGCATCGAAAGTGGCTTTTGTAGATGGCACACTGAATGTGACCCGCGAAGTCGACGGTGGTTTAGAAACCATTTCCATGACTCTGCCGGCAGTGATTACTACCGATTTGCGCCTGAATGAGCCCCGTTACGTGACTTTGCCCAACATCATGAAGGCAAAGAAAAAAGAATTGGAAATCATCAAGCCCGATGCATTGGGAGTTGACGTTACTCCGCATCTGAAAACCATCAAAGTAGAGGAGCCACCAAAACGCACGGCAGGCATCCTTGTCGCAGACGTTGCTGCGCTGGTGGATAAATTAAAAAATGAAGCGAAGGTGATTTAAATGGCCGCACTTGTATTAGCAGAGCACGATAACCAGATCCTCAAGGCAGCTACTTTAAACACCGTAACGGCCGCGCTGGCTTGCAGTCCAGAAGTGGATATTTTGGTGGCTGGCAGCCATGCCGATGCCGTTGCAACTGCCGCTGCGGCGATTCCAGGGGTTCGCAATGTCATTTTGGTTGATGACGCTGCATTGCTGGATCAACTGGCTGAGCCGGTGGCGGCGCAAATTTTAGCTCTAGCTAGCGGCTACGAGCATCTCTTGGCGGCGGCTACTGCCCATGGCAAGAATGTGATGCCGCGGGTTGCCGCCAAATTAGATGTCGCTCAGGTATCTGATATCACGCATGTCATTAGTGCCGATACCTTTGCACGGCCCATCTACGCTGGCAATGCCATCGCTACAGTGCAGTCGCTGGATGCGACTAAGGTGCTAACGGTACGCACCACGGGATTTGATGCGGTCAACTCGAGTGGCGGTAATGCGCCGATTGAAAAGCGGGATGCTGTTTCTAGCGCTAGCAGCGCTATTTTTGTGGGTCGCGATTTAAGTAAGTCGGATCGCCCTGAGTTAACCGCTGCAAAAATAATCGTATCGGGTGGTCGGGGTTTGGGTTCGGGCGAAAAATACCAAGAGTTAATTACGCCGCTGGCCGATACCCTCGGAGCAGCTTTGGGCGCATCGCGCGCTGCGGTTGATGCTGGTTACGTTCCCAATGACTACCAAGTCGGCCAGACCGGCAAGATTGTGGCGCCTGATCTATATGTCGCAGTCGGCATCTCGGGTGCGATTCAACATTTGGCTGGCATGAAAGACTCGAAAGTCATCGTGGCGATTAATAAAGACGCCGAGGCACCGATTTTTGGCGTCGCTGATTACGGCTTAGTTGCCGATTTGTTTACGGCGGTGCCGGAACTAACGAAGGCTTTAGAAAAGTAAATCCGATTTCAGTGGGGCGCTTTAGCCGCCCCATTTTTATTGCGATAACTTGCGCGCTTCAATCAGTTGAGAGATAAAGAATTGCTCAAATGCAATTGCAAAAAAGCTCATCATTAAGGCGGCGCCAAACACTAAACAAAAAATCACCAGCAAAATAGTCGACCAGCCCGTTTGCGTTGCATTTTCAGGTTGAATTCCGGGATTGAATTCAGCATCCCAACGCTCGCCACTGCGAAGGCCATATGCAATGGTGGTTAAGAAGCTGGCTTCAATCGAGATAAAGCCCAGGGTCAATAAAAACCAACCGGCAAACGAGCCGAGTTCGGTTGTGCTTAAGATGATCCAACCGCTGATACCGCCAATGATGGCTGCGAATTGCAGCCAACCCCAATATGATTTTAGGCCTTGCAAATAAAGGCAATTAAAGCCAGCGCCAGGGAAAAAGAAACCCAATGCGCAAAATAATAATTTAGACCGAATCATGGCGTTGCATCCTTATGCTTATTTCAATTTACCACTTTGCACAAAACGCAGTACATTCTGATCGCGTCCAACGAGGAGAAGGCGATCGTCATCACGCACTAAGCGTTGGTAGTCATTGAGTTGATATAGAAATGCACTTTCCAGTTCCATGCGATCAGCTGAGCAGGCCATGCGGGTACTCGCAATTTTTTCAATGCTGATGCCGCGCTGATCTTCTGTTATCTGCGCCGTAAAGCGATTGCATCCAGTAAAGCCGCTCACCGAATTCGTGCGGGCATCGAATTGAATCGCAATTGCTGGCATAGCACCGTCTGAAGGTAGGGGGCGTGGTCGAACCTCCCCTTTGCTGTTGGGCGCCAAACTCCAGCGCTCCAGAACCCAAGTGCCGCTGAGTTCGATTGCCGGCGGACTGGTTTTGGCATTGCAGGGCGGCAATACCTGGGCGCAGCCAACTAGGAGGCCAAGGATTCCAAGCGCAGAAAATCGGACCAAGCGAGAAACATGTGAATTCTGTATTTGTGCCATTATTTTCATTTAACCCATTGTTTTTATTGATATTTTATGTGAATTAGTGCTTTGCCTGCTTGTTTTCATCTGCCAAGGGTGGATCAAGGGCCGCTTTTCGTCTAGAATATATGGTTTCCTGCTGATCATAGTGTCAGTAAGAGTTCACGATTTAACACCGATTTCATTGGGTTGTATTCAACCTGTTTTTACTACCGATTTTAAGGAATAAGTATGGTCGTCATTCGACTGGCACGTGGCGGTTCAAAAAAACGCCCTTTTTACAGCATTGTTGCAACCGATAAGCGTAATCGTCGCGACTCGAATTTTATCGAGCGCATTGGTTATTTCAACCCATCTGCTGCTGAGTCTGAGCAGGCAATGCGGGTTGCACAGGATCGCTTGACCTATTGGACTGGCGTTGGCGCGCAAATTTCACCAACCGTGAAACGCTTGATCAAAGATCATCCTGCTGCCTAAACTGCTGTCCACGTTGCGTTAGGACAGTTTTAAATAGCATTGTTTTTAAGGGAGGGTGTTGAATGAGTTCAGCTCTCCCACAAGACTTAGTCGAACTAGGTCTCATCCAAGATGCGCAAGGCCTACGGGGCCAGATCAAAGTAAGACCCTTTTCATCTGACCCGGTAGCGCTGCTAGCGACCAAATCCATTTGGCTTTCCCTCCTAAGTCCACAGCTTAGTCGTGGCGCTCGCGTTCCGGAAGCGCCGAGGCAGTATGCGGTGAATAGCGCCAAGCTCCACAGTGGGTTTGTTGTAATGGGCCTCGAAGGCATTGTTGATCGTGATCAGGCCTTGGCTGTTAAAGGCGCAAGGCTTTTGCTGAGTCGTGCCGCTTTTCCGCAAGCAGAATCGAGCTCCTACTACTGGGTTGATTTGGTGGGCTGTCAGGTCGTTGGCAACGAGCAAGCGCCGCTCGGGATTGTCAGTGAGATAACCGAGAATGGCGCGCATGCCATCATGACGGTGCAGGGTAGTGACCGCATTCATTTAATTCCCTTTGTTCCTGAGATCATTCAGAAAGTGGATTTGACTAATAAACAGATAACCGTCCAGTGGGGTGCCGATTGGTGACGGTTCTTTTTGGGAGGCACGAGTGCGCTTTGATGTTGTAAGCCTTTTTCCGGAGATGTTCACTGCCTTGACGGAGTGGGGCGTCACTGGCCGAGCTTATCAGCGCGGCCTGACTTCGCTGCGCCTTTGGAATCCACGGGACTATACCCATGATCCCCGCAAAACCGTCGATGACCGTGCCTACGGCGGAGGCCCTGGGATGGTGATGATGGCAAAGCCCTTGGAAGATACGGTGGAGGCGATCAAAGCCGATCACCAATCGAATGGCGTTCCATCTGGCCCGATTTGCCTGCTTGCGCCGCAAGGGGAGCGCTTTTCTCAGAAGATAGCGAAAGATATACTCAGTTACGGTAATTTAACGTTTATTTGCGGTAGATACGAGGCAGTTGATCAGCGTTTTGTTGATCGCCGCGTTGATTTGCAGCTCTCCATTGGGGATTTTGTGGTTTCTGGCGGGGAATTACCTGCCATGACCATGATGGATGCGGTTATTCGGCTGATCCCGGGGGCGCTGGGGGATGAGGATTCTGCGGCTCAGGATAGCTTTATTAATGGCCTTTTGGACCATCCGCACTATACCCGGCCTGAAATTTATGCAGAAATACCAGTGCCGGACGTGCTTTTAGGCGGACATCACGCTAAAATATTGGATTGGCGTCGGCAAGAGTCGTTAAAGCTGACATCAAGATTGCGCCCAGACCTCATTGAGGATGCGCGTAAGAATGGGTTGCTTAGTGAAGAGGATGAACGTTTTTTATTGTTGTTGAAATAAAAAATACTTCTGAACTAAACAAAATGAAATAACTGCATCCTCTGTCTGGTCCGATTGCCTTGGCAACGGGATAAACGCTGACATGATGTTTAAGGATAAAAAATGAATTTGATTGAAAAAATTGAGCAAGAAGAAATTGCTCGTCTCACCGCCAACAAAACGATTCCAAGTTTTGCTCCTGGCGATACCGTGATTGTGGGTGTGAATGTGGTTGAAGGCACACGCAAACGGACCCAGGCATTCGAAGGCGTAGTGATTGCTAAACGCAATCGCGGACTGAACTCCAGCTTTATCGTGCGTAAGATTTCTTCAGGTGAGGGCGTAGAGCGTACCTTCCAAACTTACTCACCATTAATTGCCAGCATTGAAGTGAAGCGCCGCGGTGATGTGCGCCGTGCCAAACTGTATTACTTGCGCGACCGTTCAGGCAAGTCAGCGCGTATTAAAGAAAAGCTGCAAGCGCGCGTCAAGCCAAGTGCTCAGGCTGCTGCAGAGTAAGCAATCATCTGCTTATAAGAAAAGGCGGCCTTGGTCGCCTTTTTTCTTAAGCGAATCAATCTTCTTGATCGCCTAAAATAAACCATGCCCTCCGACATTGCATCTCCATCCCGCTTTGATCCTCAGATCGTGCCGATTGAGCGCTGTTGTGATGGAGATCCGCGCATTGCGGAGCATGCTTTGTTACCCGACGCTTTGCGCACACGTTTTTTGCAAACCCTGGACTGGACCCCTGAAATCACCGATGAAAATCGCTACGCATTAGCTGCGGACATTGTTAGCGCCCGATCGGCCAGGGGTATGACAACCGATGCGGCAGTATTGATACCGGTTTTAAAAAAGCCGGAGGGTTTATCTATTTTGCTAACCCAGCGCACCGATCATTTGCATGACCATGCTGGCCAAATTAGCTTTCCGGGTGGCCGCATGGATTCTGGGGATATTGATTTGCGGGCGACTGCACTGCGCGAAAGCCAAGAAGAAATTGGCCTTGAGTCCGGGCGCGTTGAGATCATTGGCACTCTGCCGGAATACCTGACGGTATCGGGATACCGCGTTACGCCGGTGGTCGCCTTGGTCGATCCGCAGTCCCATTATCCATTTGACGCATTTGAGGTTGCCGACGTATTTGATGTCCCGCTCCCCTTTTTGATGGATCCAGCGAACCATCAGGTTCGGGTTTGGATGAGCGGCGAAGAGCGCCGCCGTTTCTATGCCATGCCCTATCAAGACCGCTTTATTTGGGGCGCTACGGCTGGCATGCTCAGAAACCTATATCATTTCTTAAAATTATGAGTTTCTTTTCCATTCTTCTCGCCCTGATTGCTGAACAATACCGGCCGGTGACTGCCAGCCATTGGGTACGGCGGATGAGCTCTGGCTGGCTCGATTGGGTTGCCAAGGAGTTTGGGGCTAAGCGTGAGGAAGGTGCGTCTGCGGTAGGCGCGCGCATGGCATGCCTCATCGCCTTCATATTGCCAACAGTGATAATTTTTGTAGTGCATGTGGCATTCATGATGACCTACCCCATCTTGGCATTCGTACTCAATGTTGTCATCGTTTACCTCTTCTTCGGCTTTCGGCAATTTAGCCATTCGTTTACTGCAGTACACATTGCGATTCAAAACCATGACTTGCCAGCCGCTCGTGAGGCTTTGGCGCAGTGGTACGGGCCTGAGCTGGATACCAGCCATTTGAGCGAGGTTGAGGTGATTTCCTTGGCATTGGAAAAGGCCATTATTGGCGCGCATCGCCACGTGCTTGGTGTGCTCTTCTGGTTTCTGGTGCCCATCGGCCCTGCTGGAGTGGTGCTGTATCGCTTTGCCGATACCGCATCCCAGCGCTGGACGCAGTTAGGTGACTTTCATTTGAGCCAAGCGGCACGCCATTTCTTTTATGTATTGGATTGGGTTCCTGCGCGCATGACAGCGATGACATTTGCCATCGTGGGTAATTTTGAGGGCGCAGTGTACTCTTGGCGCTATCTGACGCAAAAGTGGAGCGATTCATTAACCGCAGTCATCCTCGCGGCAGGAAGTGGAGCCTTGGGCGTGCGCTTAGGTGAGCCATTAAGCGAGCCAGACAGCGACGAAGCCCTGCGTATGGCTGAAGCGGGGGAGTCTGCAGTCTATGAGGTAGGTCTAGAGCCAAGCGAACGCACCATGCGTTCTGCTATTGGCTTGGTGTGGCGCACTGTTATTTTTTGCATGGTTTTGTTGGCGATGTTGACCATCGCTCTTTGGCTTGGGTAATTCCCTGGAGCTGTACATCTGCAGTCTTGGAATCCGAGCGTAACTGACGAAATAAATTGAGGCGCTCAGCGGTAATCTGATTTTGCTCGACCGCATCCCGAATCGCACAGTCAGGCTCACTCAGGTGCGCGCAGTTATGAAAGCGGCATTTACCTAATACGCTTTTGAATTCACGGAACGCATGCTGCAATTCACTCACCGATAGGTGGGCCAAACCAAACTCCTGAAAGCCCGGCGAGTCAATTAGCGCGCCTAATTGACCTTGTTGATCACGTCCCCATTCTGGTAAATCGTAGTAGCGGCATGCCGTTGTGGTGTGCTTTCCGGTGTCGAGTCGAACCGAATACTCTTGCGTCACTGCGGCAGCATCAGGTACCCAGGCATTCAGTAACGTGGATTTGCCCATACCGGACTGACCAACTAAAGCCGATACTTTTCCGCATAGGGCGGATTGCAAGGATGCCATCGATACCGGATCAAATTTGGCTGAGACCTCGGTTACGGGGTATCCCATGCGTGCATAGGGTTCAACGAGTTTGCGCGCCATCGGTAGGCTGTCCTGCAGATCGCATTTATTGAGGATGATGTGTAGCCCAATGTCGTGGGCTTCAGCGGCAACCACTGCACGGCCAAGCAGGTCGGGCGAGAATGCTGGCTGGGTTGCCAATACAACCAAGATTTGGTCGACGTTGGATGCAATTAACTTGCTCTTAAAGGCATCCGAACGGTAAAGCAGATTGCGCCGCTCCTCAATGTGAATGATGCGCGCCTGATCGGGCGAAGTGCTTTCTAAAAGCAGGCGGTCACCGACCGCGCCAACGTGCTGCTTGGCTGGGGTGCTGACTTGAATGAAAGGGCCGCTATGCGAGCCATCGGCCGCTATTCTTTCGGCGAGGTAGTGCCGGCCATACGAGGCGATGAGAAGGGCACGAAATTGCTCCATGCAGTCCGTTTATGCTTGATTTAAGCGCTGCAGGTTTGCGATGCGCAGTGGTGCGGGCGGATGGGAGCTATAGAACGCCGTATAAATCGGATCAGGGGTCAGGGTCGACGCGTTATCTTGGTAGAGCTTCACTAGGGCCGAGATTAAATCGCGCGCCGATGCCTTCTCCGCAGCAAAACCATCGGCTTCGTATTCGTGCTTGCGTGAGGCAAGGCTGCTGAGGGGTGTAAAGAAAAAACCAAACACCGGCGAGACCAGCATAAAGAGCGCCAGTGCTAAGCCGCCGTTATACCCTTCTAAGCTTGGTGTGACGCCCAGGTCAATATAAAACCAGGCTTGCGTGCTGATCCAGCCGAGTAGCGCGAGCATCACAAAGCTCATCGCAAACGAAACCAATAAACGTTTGCGAATGTGATTGCGTTTGTAGTGCCCGAGTTCGTGTGCCAGCACTGCCTCTACTTCCCCTGGATTCAGTTTCTCAATCAAGGTATCAAAAAAGACAATGCGCTTGGCTTTGCCGATGCCAGTGAAGTAGGCGTTGCCATGGGCGCTGCGTTTGCTGCCATCCATCACAAATAAACCTTGGCTGGCGAAGTCACAGCGCTTGAGCAGACCTTCGATTTGGGTTTTCAGCGGGCCCTCTTCCAAGGCTTTAAATTTATTAAACAAGGGGGCAATGAACGTCGGAAAGAGCCAAAGCAGCAGGGCATTAAATACAGTCCATACCGCCCAAGCCCATAGCCACCAGAGGCTACCCGCCTCTGCCATTAGGCTAAGTACAACCCAGAGCAGAGGCAAGCCCAGGGCTGCCCCGAGCACAATGCCTTTGGCCATATCCAATACAAACAGTTTTGGGGTCATGCGATTAAATCCATACGCTGCTTCAATCCCAAACTGCTTATGCCAGGTAAAGGGCAGATCGATGATTCCAGAAATCAAAAAGATCGAACAAAGTAATGCCATTTGTTGGGCGATACCATTGCCCATGAGGTCGGTTAGCGCGTGATTGAGATACTCTAGGCCGCCTAACAAGGTAAAGGCGATGAGGACGAGTGCACTGAAGGCGTTTTCGAGCAAGCCCAGTTTTAGTTTGGCAATGGTGTAGTCGGCAGCCTTTTGATGCTCACCTAAAGTGACGCGCTGCGCAAACTCCGCCGGGACTGTTTCGCGGTGGGCAGCCACATGGCGAATTTGCCGCTGGGCAAGCCAGTGGCGCAGGCCAAAACTGAGTATGAATGCGGCTAAGAAGATAAAAGTAAATGTCATGAGATCATTATAGATATGAGCGAAAAAAATGATGCCCCTGTAGCAAATGCCGCCCCAGCCAGTGAGCGTTTGGTTTGGCTGGATATGGAGATGTCTGGACTCAAGCCAGACAGTGACCGTATTCTGGAGATTGCCTTGATCGTGACCGATGCCAATCTCAACACTATTGCCACGGCCCCAGTCTGGGTGGTTCATCAAGACGATGCCGTTCTCGATGGCATGGATGCATGGAATAAAGGCACCCATGGCAAATCGGGTCTGATTGATCGGGTGAAGGCTTCAACGCTGAATGAACAAGATGTAGAACAAGCTTGCATTGCTTTTTTAAAACAGTATGTGAAGGCAGGCATTTCACCGATGTGTGGCAATTCCATTTGCCAAGACCGCCGCTTTATGGCGCGCTATATGCCAAAGTTAGAGGCGTATTTTCATTACCGCAATGTGGATGTGTCCACCATTAAGGAGCTGGCTCGCCGCTGGCAGCCTGAGATTATGAAGGGCTTTGTTAAAAAGCAGGCACATACCGCTTTAGCCGATATTGAAGAATCGATTGAAGAGTTGCGCTATTACCGCGAGACCTTTTTTATTCCCAGCACGCCTGCATCGTTACCACCCACTACCGCAGACTAAGGGCGCGGCTTGATTGCACTTTTCGGCCTAAAGACCGAAATGATGTCGGAATTGGCCTCAATATAGGGACCACCAATCAAATCAATGCAGTAGGGGACTGAGGCAAAGATGCCGGCAGCTAGGATTTTCCCGTCCGCATCTTTCAGGCCTTCCAAAATTTCCCGGATCGATTTTGGCTGTCCAGGCAGATTGATGATCAATGCTGCATGGCCCTCAATTTCACGCAATACAGCAACTTGCCGAGACAAAATGGCAGTCGGCACAAAGCGCAGGCTAATTTGACGCATCTGCTCCCCAAAGCCAGGCATTTCGCGCGTCCCCGCCTCTAATGTTGCTTCTGGTGTGACATCCCGTCGCCCGGGGCCGGTTCCGCCGGTAGTGAGAACCAAGTCACAGCCCAGCTCATCGACGAGCTCAATCAGGGTCTCAGTAATGGTCTCAGCATCATCTGGGATTAAACGCTCATGGGTGCTGAGGGGCGAGGTGATGGCGAGGCCAAGCCAGTTTTTGAGGGCGGGTATGCCTTCATCTTGGTAGGTACCCGCACTGGCTCGATCGGAGATCGAAACTAGGCCAATCCGCACCTCATCGGGATTGCTGCGTTCGGGAATTTCTGTATGCTTCATGACTCTATTCTAGCTATCATTGAGGGATGTTTACATATACCCCTAGTCAATTCAAAGTCATTGTCGAGTTTATGCTTTCCGAGGCCCGCAAATTAGGTGCCTCTGATGCAGCGGTTGAGGTTTCAGAGGGCCAAGGCCTCTCGGTTACCGTTCGCAAGGGGGCCGTAGAAACCATTGAGCAAAGTCTGGATAAGCAAATTGGCCTCAGCGTATACCTTGGCCAGCGCCGCGGCAATGCCAGCACCAGTGACTTTTCACCGGACTCCCTGCGTAAAACTGTTGAGGCTGCATTTCATATTGCACGCCATACCGCTGAAGACGATTGTGCTGGGCTGCCCGATCCAGACCTCTTGGAAAAAAAGCCCAAAAATTTAGACCTCTTTCATCCGTGGATGATTGAATCAGAGGAGGCCATTGCATTGGCTCAGCGTGCAGAGGCTGCTGCATTTGCAGTTAGTCCGCAAATCAAGAATAGCGACGGCGCCTCGGTATCGGCGCACCATGCTCATTTCATGATGGGCACCAGCAACGGCTTTATGGGCGGTTACCCATACTCACGGCATTTTATTTCCTGCGCCCCGATTGCCAGTGGCGGCAGAAAAAAATCGGCCATGCAGCGTGACGATTGGTATTCCAGTTCCCGTATGGCACAAGACCTAGCCAAGCCAGCCGATATTGGCCGTTATGCAGCGCAGCGCGCCTTATCGCGCCTGAATGCCAAATCACTTAGCACGCGCCGCTGCCCTGTCATCTTTGAGGCTCCGCTTGCCGCAGGATTGCTAGGCTCCTTGGTGCAAGCCGTTTCAGGGGGCGCTTTGTATCGCCGTTCAAGCTTTTTGTTAGACAGCCTTGGTAAGCCGGTATTGCCAACGCATATCGACTTAATTGAGAACCCGCACCTCAAAGGCTTAACTGGCAGCTCGCCATTCGATGAGGAGGGTGTCAAGACCTGCCCACGCAGCGTGGTCTCGAAGGGAATTTTAGAAGGCTACTTTTTATCAAGCTACTCTGCCCGCAAACTTGGTATGAAAACCACCGGCAATGCAGGGGGATCGCATCACCTCACGCTCAGTAGCTCAAGAACGCCCAAAGGCGGTTTACCTGCCTTGCTGAAGGAAATGGGTACGGGTTTACTCGTCACCGAGCTGATGGGTCAGGGCGTCAATTACGTTACCGGTGATTACTCTCGCGGTGCTTTTGGCTACTGGGTCGAAGGTGGAGAGATACAGTACCCCGTTGAAGAAATTACCATTGCTGGTAACTTGCGCGACATGCTGATGAACATCGAACTGATTGGTAGCGATGTTTTGGTTCGCGGCACCAAAGAAGTGGGCTCGATCCTGATTGGATCGATGACCATTGGTGGAAAATAAAAATACGGTTTAGATTTCTGAATACATCGAACACGAGAAGGGAGCCTTTGTGGAACGCAGATCATTTTTAAAAAAAGCAACGATTGCAACCGGTGTTGGTGGGGCCACTTTGGCGGCACCAGCCATTGCGCAGTCACAGCCTAGCCTCAATTGGCGTCTTGTCTCGAGTTTTCCGAAGTCATTGGATAACTTGTATGGCACATCTGAGATTTTTGCCAATGCGCTGCGCAAAGCAACCGATGGCAAGTTCAACATCAAGGTATTTGCTGCCGGTGAAATCGTCCCGCCGCTGCAAGTTCTAGATGCAGTCCAAAATGGTACGGTCGAGGTGGGCCATACCGCTGGATACTATTCATTGGGTAAAGACAGCGCCTTTATATTTGATACTGCCGCACCCTTTGGCATGACTGCGCGCCAGCAAAATGCGTGGATGCTCCATGGCAATGGCATGAAGTTAATGCGTGAGCTCTATGCTTCTTACAATATCGTGAACTTCATGGGCGGCCAAACCGGAACCCAAATGGGCGGCTGGTTTCGGAAAGAAATTAAAACGGTCGCCGATCTCAAGGGTCTAAAGTTTCGGATTGCCGGATTTGCTGGCAACATTCTTTCCAAATTGGGGGTTGTGCCACAACAGCTTCCTGCGGGTGAGATTTACTCCGCCTTAGAAAAAGGCACAATCGATGCCGCTGAATTTGTCGGCCCCTATGATGACGAAAAACTCGGTCTTGCCAAGGTAGCAAAAAATTACTACTACCCTGCCTGGTGGGAGGGTGGTGCGTCACTCTCTTTCCTGGTGAATAAAAAGAAGTGGGATGAATTACCTCCTGCCTATCAAGCTGCATGGGAAGCGGCTTGCTTTCAGGCGCATACCGAGATGTGTGCAAAGTACGACGCCCTAAATCCCCCAGCGCTGCAGCGCTTACTGCAGAACGGTGCCGTATTGCGTAAGTTCAATACGCAAATACTCGATGCCTGTTTTACGGCAACCCAAGAAGCCTACGCCGAGGAGTCTGCAAAAAATCCTCGCTTCAAAGCCATTTATGAGGATTACCGGCGCTTTCGCAATATGGAAGCACAGTGGTTTAATGTGGCCGAACAGGCATTTGCGCAGTACAGCTTTAATAAAAAACTGTAGCAGCGAATCGAAACTGCGTTTTAGACTGGCTTGCGCTCCAGGGTGACAAAGTCAAAATGGATGTCACCTTCGTGTGCGGGGGTGCGCTCTAGTTCGCGCCATTGTTCTGGGTGGGGGACGGTAAAAAAGGTATCGCCGCCATCAACCTCAATGTCAATTTCGGTGATGTAAAGGCGGTCGGCTAAATCAAATGCCTGGGTAAAGAGTTGCTCACCGCCAATCACAAAGACCCGTTCAAGATCGCTCAAGCGCTGCAGTGCATCGCCTAAGGAGCTGGCGACTTCCGCGCCGGTGAGCTGCAAGTCGGCATTGCGGCTTACGACAATATTGCGCCTGCCAGGTAAGGGTCGCCCAATCGATTCCCAAGTCTTACGGCCCATGATGACGGGATAGCCCATGGTGACACGCTTAAAAAATTGCAGGTCAGCGGATATTTTCCAGGGCATTTGATTATCGCGTCCGATAACATTACCATGAGCGCGAGCAACAATCATGGAGATAGCAGGTTGAGTCATAGTCAATCGAATCAATTAAATGGCAACGGGCGCTTTGATGTGGGGATGGCATTCATAACCCACAATTTCAAAGTCCTCAAACGCATAGTCAAAGAGTGAAGCGGGCTTACGACCGATCTTAAGCTGCGGCAGTGGGAAGGGCTTACGTGAGAGTTGCAGCTCGACCTGCTCGAGGTGATTACTGTAGAGGTGGCAATCGCCCCCCGTCCAAATAAACTCACCTGGCTCTAAGTCGCACTGCTGGGCAACCATGTGCGTCAGTAGGGCGTAGCTGGCAATATTGAATGGCACCCCCAAAAAGATATCGGCACTGCGTTGATACAGTTGGCACGATAATTTGCCGTCGGCGACATAGAACTGGAAAAAAGCATGGCATGGGGCGAGGGCCATGCGCGGAATATCAGCCACATTCCATGCCGAGACAATCAGACGACGCGAGTCGGGATTGGTTTTGATGCTGTTAACGACTTCGCTGATTTGGTCGATGTGCTGGCCATTGGGTGCGGGCCATGAACGCCATTGGTATCCGTAAATCGGGCCTAAGTCGCCATCGGGCGCAGCCCATTCATTCCAAATCGAAACACCACGTTCTTTAAGCCAATCATTATTCGTGCTGCCGTTCAGAAACCACAGTAATTCATAGATGATGGATTTGAGGTGTAACTTTTTTGTCGTCACCATCGGGAAACCGTCAGCTAGATTAAAGCGCATTTGATAGCCAAAAACAGAGACGGTGCCGGTGCCGGTTCGATCGGATTTTTGAACGCCCTGGTTTAGGACGTGCTGCATAAGTTCGTGGTATTGATGCATTCGTTTAACTGTTCAATCAAATGGGAATAGGTAGAGATTAACTCAATATGACGCAGGCTTCTCCAGGCCCAGTAATTGCTGCAATTTGGGGGATGTAGTGGTGTATTGCAACTGCACTGGCCGATCCGGAAAAATCGCCTCAGCTGCCGCAAAAGCCGCCAATGCCGCCTCATGAAAGCCCGATAGAATCAATTTTTTCTTGCCGGGATAGGTATTGATATCGCCGACTGCAAAAATCCCTGGAATGCTGCTTTCAAAGCGGGCGGTATCCACTTCAATTTGCTTGCGGGTGAGCGCGAGACCCCAATCGGCAATCGGCCCTAATTTGGGGGAGAGGCCAAAAAAGACGAATAGGGCATCGAGTGGGATGGTTTTCGTATCGCCATCTAGATCCTCGACCTCAAGCGCCGTTAGCTGATCGTCTCTACTTGTGTAGCCACTGGCCTGCCCAACACAAAAGGTGATTTTTCCAGCAGCGCGCAGATCATGAAAGCGATCCAGGATGTGCGGTTCCGCCTTCAATTCGCTGCGCCGATGTACTAGGGTGACGTGCTTGGCAGTGGAAGCAAAATGAATCGCCCATTCCACAGCAGTTTCGTCGCCGCCGCAAATAACGATGGCACGCTGATTAAACTGCTCGGGCTCTTCCACGTGATAGAAGAGTTGCTTGTTTTCAAATGCAGCAATGCCATCGAGTGCTAAGGTACGGGCTTGAAACGCCCCCACTCCAGCCGCAATAAAAATGGTTTTGCTGATAAACGATTGACCTGCGGTAGTGCGAATAAAAAAACGGGAATCGTCTTCTTGTTTTAACTCCATTACCGCCTGACCCAGATGCATCGGCGGATGAAAGGGGGCAATCTGCTGCAAGAGGTTTTGGGTTAGCTCGCGGCCGGTACAAACCGGTATGCCTGGAACGTCGTAAATGGGTTTATTGGGGTAGAGCGCCATGCACTGACCGCCCGCATGTGGCAATGCATCAATGATGTGCGCCTGAATTTCGAGTAAACCCAGTTCAAATGCTTGAAACAATCCGACGGGACCGGCGCCAATAATGACGGCATCGGTTTCAATTACCTGCACAGTAGCCCCGCTTGGATTGAATGCAATCCATTAGGTTCGCTTTACTTGGCGAGTTGATCTAGTTTGGCAGTAACGTCTTTCCATTCATCTGCATCGGGAAGAGCGCCTTTGGATTTGGTGATTGATGGCCAGCCCTGAGCCAGATCTAAATTCATTTTGATGAATGCTTGCTGATCGCTCGGCACATCGTCTTCTGCATAAATCGCATTCACGGGGCATTCCGGAACGCAGACAGCGCAATCGATGCACTCATCGGGATCAATCACTAAAAAGTTAGGTCCTTCGCGAAAGCAATCAACCGGACAGACATCAACGCAGTCGGTATATTTGCAGCGAATACAGGCTTCAGTAACAACGTAGGTCATGGTATTTAACGAGTTGAATGGCGAAAGGGACCAGAAGCTAGTAGCCAACAGAGGATGGCGTAGCAACCAGCGTACGAACCCATTTTAGCCGAATTGCCTATTTTTCCAAGAAAGACCCATTTGGCTTGGTGTAAAGTGCCAAGGATGAATACCACCTCAAAACCCAAAATCCTTGTCTCCAGAGCTATTTTCCCTGAGGCGCTGGCTGAGCTAGAACAATCCTTTGATGTCGTCTCCAATCAGGCCGATGTGGTGATGACCCCGGAAGCCCTTGCCTCCCAGTTGGCTGGCGTTTCTGCTGCATTGGTCACGGGCAGTGAGCGCATTGATGCCAAAGCCCTTGCCCAGGCCAAGGGCCTGAAGATTGTGGCTAACATTTCGGTGGGGTATAACAATTTCGATGTCCCTGCGATGACGGCTGCTGGCGTGATGGCAACGAATACCCCTGATGTGCTCACGGATACAACCGCAGACTTTGGCTTTGCCTTACTAATGGCAACTGCGCGCCGCGTAACCGAGTCCGAGCGCTGGATTCGGGACGGCAATTGGAATCAGTGGTCAATTGTTACTAATCCCTTAGGGATGGATATCCACCACACTACGCTTGGCATTATTGGCATGGGTCGCATCGGCCAAGGCATTGCGAAGCGCGCCTTGGGTTTTGGTATGAATGTGATTTATCACAATCGCAGTCGCTTGCCCGAGGCAGATGAAAAGGCCTGCCAAGCACGCTATGTCGATAAAGAAACCCTGCTCAAGGAAGCCGATCACGTTATTTTGGTGCTGCCCTATTCAGCCGAGAGTCATCACACGATTGGCGCAAAAGAAATTGCATTAATGAAACCCACCGCAACGCTGGTGAACATTGCCCGCGGCGGAATTGTGGACGACGTTGCTTTGGCTGCCGCACTGAAAGCTAAGACTATCTTTGCAGCGGGCCTCGATGTATTTGAGGGCGAGCCCAAAGTGCATCCGGATTTATTGGCCTGCTCGAATGTCGTGCTGGCTCCGCATATTGCAAGTGCAAGCGAGAAAACCCGTAGGGCCATGATTGCGCTAGCCGCTCGAAATGTTCGGGCAGCACTTGCTGGCGATAAACCACCAAGCCTGATTAATGCAGAAGTATTTACGAAGTAATCGATGCCGTTGTTAGGTCCTTGCTAGTAAAACCCTAGCAAGGATTAATCGGTTTCGATTTCGTCGGGTAATTCGCGCAGGGCGAGTTCAATGCCGCCGAACTTGTCGGCCACCCAGTTGTAGACTTTGCAGGCAATCCACAGCAAGCCAAAGCCGAGAAGGGCATTCAGAATTAAAGCGGATACGACGGTAAATCCTGGAATCGACCCGTCGCGCACGAATGCCACAAAAAGGGCCAATAAAACGATCGGAACCGAGAAGCAGAGGTAGACCAAAACTAAGGTTTTGGCGGTATGCAGTGGGTCTAAATAGACAATTTCTTTTTTCGTGAATTTCATAATTGCTGCAATCTTAAAGCAGTCCCTCAAAAAGCACCACATTTACTAGGTCGCCTGCCGCAATATTGCCTTGCTCGTGGCCCAAAACAATAAAGCAGTTGGCCTCACTCATCGAGCGCAAGATGCCCGCACCTTGACTGCCGGTGACCCGAACCTGCGTCTTGCCATCAGGGCCGATTTCTAAAATGCCCCGTTGGTATTCAGTTCTGCCGGGTTTTTTACGGATGGCTGCCGATGCAATGGCTTGGGTTAGCGGCGGCCTGAGCTGGGTTGCGCCGCTGAGCTGCAAGAGTGCCGATTGAACAAATTGATAGAAGGTGACCATGACTGCCACGGGATTACCGGGTAAACCAAAAAATAAAGTGGTGCGCGCAGGATGTTGATTGGGAACGGGCTTCAATGTGCCAAATGCCATTGGCCGTCCAGGGCGCATGGCAATTTTCCAAAAGCCCACATCCCCTAATTCCTGCATAACCTGTTTGGTGAAGTCGGCCTCACCAACCGAGACTCCGCCCGAGGAAATAATCACATCCGCCGTTAGTGCTGCTTTTGTAAAGGCGGTCTTTAATGCCAGTGGATCATCCTGAATGATTCCACAATCGAGCACATCAAGGCCTAGGCGATTGAGCAGTCCCATCAGGCTATAGCGATTGCTGTCATAAATACTGCCTGAGTCCAGGGCCGCTCCGAGGGGTCGCAACTCATTGCCTGACGAGAGGATGGCTACCCGTAATTTGCGTTTTACCGTCAGCGTATTAATACCGAGTGATGCAGCCAAGCCCAAATCCGACGGCCGTAGCATACGTCCCGCCGCAATGGCCACCGAGCCTTGGGCTAAATCCTCACCGCGCAAGCGGCGATTCTCTCCACTTGAAACCGCACTCGATTCAAATTGAATGCGCTCAATCCCATCCGCAGTAAGGGGAAGTTGTTGCGTCATTTCTTGAGGTATGACGGTATCGCATTGACTGGGCATCAGCGCCCCCGTCATGATCTTGAGGCATTGGCCTGCTGCGAGCGAACCGGTAAACGGAGTGCCTGCAAAAACAGTGCCCACAACCATCAATTGAGTGAGGGGACCGCTATTGAGCTCTTCTCCCCGAAAGGCAAATCCATCCATCGCTGAATTGTCAGCAGCCGGTACATCGATGGGCGATAACACGTCGCTCGCCAAAACGCGATTGAGACCTTGATCGAGTGCAACCGATTCGGTTTCAGCGAATGCGCCTGAGCCGAGCAATTGATCTACGAGACCAGAAATGGCCGTACGGGTTTCTTCGACCGTGAGTCCAGTACTTAGTAAATGCGGGGCATTGGGTGAGAGGGGTGAGGCGCTCATCGTGGACGATCCTAAAATAGAATTAGTTTGAAGCTTGCAAGACCTGCTCTAAGGCCTGCAATTCTTCGGGCGTGTTGGTATTGGCAAAAGCAGCTTCATCAGTAAAGACAACCGTGCTCGAGCGCAGCGCTTCGAACCAGCGGTCAATTTTGCGTCCGCCTTGGTCTAAAAAATTCTGTAGGGATGGTTGAACACTGCGGCGCATCAAGCAAAAAACCGGCTGTGTCCAGATTGCGCCCGATGAATCTGAACTGGAGGCGTACACAATATCGGACTGCGTATTGAACATAGCCTCAAGCATCTGCACGCTTAAATCCAAAGGAAAGACTGGCGAGTCGCAGGGCACCGATAGCAGGTATTCGGTCTTGCAGTGCTCGAGGCCAGCTGCAAAGCCGGCAAGTGGGCCCGCGAAATCCGGGTGATGATCAGCTATTACAGGGTGGCCATATTGCGAGTAGTGATCATGGTTGCGATTGGCATTAATCAGGATGGTTGTCACTTGAGGGCTTAACCTTGCAATGGCATGCTCTATCAAGGGCTTCCCCATGAAAGGGACTAAACCTTTGTCGATGCCGCCCATTCGCTGGGCGCGACCACCCGCCAAAATGAGACCGGTAATCTCAGCATGCACAGTCATTAACCACCGATATAAGACATCTCTACTTTGTTTGCCAAGTGCCCAAGCTCTGCTGTCGCTTGGCCACGGATTTCAGAGTAGTTATCGTTACGCACAGACCAGGTGCTCATGATGGCATTGGCGATCTCTAAATCGCTGCTGCCAGAACGCAACATGGTCTTAAAGTCATAACCTTGGCTGGCAAATAAGCAGAGGTAGAGTTGACCGTCCGTCGAGATGCGGGCGCGACTGCACTCATGGCAAAAGGTTTGAGTCACGCTGGAAATAACACCGATTTCACCGCCGCCATCGCGGTAGCGCCAACGCTGCGCCACTTCACCAGCATAGTTGGCCTCGATTGGCTCTAGTGGATACATTGCATGAATGCGCTCAATCACTTCTTTGGATGGCAGCACTTCTTTCATATCCCAGCCATTCGAACTTCCGACATCCATAAACTCAATGAAACGCAAGGTGACGCCGGTATTTCGAAAGTGACTCGCCATCGCAATGATCTCTTCATCATTCGTGCCTTTTTTCACCACCATATTGACTTTAATCGACTCAAAACCGGCTTCTTGAGCTGCAGCAATGCCGTCCAGCACATCGCTCACCGGAAAATCCACGTCATTCATTTTTTTAAAGACAGCATCATTCAAGCCATCTAAGCTAATGGTGAGGCGATGCAAGCCAGCTGCCTTGAGTTGTGCTGCCTTTTTTCGCAACAGACTACCGTTGGTAGTGAGTGTTAATTCAAGGGGATTGCCATCCGGTTTTTTAATCTCCGCCAGCATTGCGATTAAGGTCTCGACATTCTTGCGAAGCAATGGCTCGCCACCCGTCAAGCGAATTTTTTCAACGCCAAGCGATGCAAAAATGACCGTGAGGCGCGTCATCTCTTCAAAACTCAGCAACGCACTTTGTGACAAGTAAGGATAGTCCTGATCAAACACTTCCTTGGGCATGCAGTAGGTGCACCGGAAGTTGCACCGGTCCGTTACTGAAATCCGTAAATCACGCAAAGGACGTCCACGCAAATCCACTGACCGGCTCGTGGGAGCTGCCAGACTGGATGGCATGACAGGGGCACGGCCCTTGCCTTCATCGATGCGGATGGGGATGACTCGTTCAACCATGATTCAATTATGGCGGTGATTGGAAAGGGATGTTCAATTAAACAAAACCCCAATAAAGGGGCTTTGTTCGTTTAGATTTCTTTCGGTACTGATTTTTCCTGACCACCGGTTTCGATCAAGACCATGGGGCCCTGAGGAAGTGCAGCCGGCGGCTTGGGTTCACGGACAACCCGCATTGGGGCTGGCTCTGCTTGGATCTGGGTTTGGACTTCAGCTAATTTAGCTGTGTCTGTCCCAACCCAAACCATGCCTGCGGATTCGAGCACCTGCTGCAGTGGCTTCTCTTCGAGCGGGGTGAAAGCTACTTTTGGTAGCTCGGGTGCTGGAGCTGACATCACTGGCGCTACTGCTACCGGCTTTGCTGGTGGGGTAGCTGCTGGCACGAAACTAGCCGAGGCCGATTCCGATACTTGCTGAGCTGCGCCGTTGTTACGCTCACCCTGATTACGCTCGCCGTTATTAGAGCGTGGTGGACGAGATCCACGACCGCCCGATTGTGGACTTGCCTGGCGAGCACTAAAACTAGCAGTCAGTTCACCTGTAGGAATGGTTGCCGATGATCCAGCCATGCCGGATGGAGGCCATGCGCCACCAGCAGAGTAGCTAGTGATCACTGTTGCATTTGCTTCTGGAGCACCTTCACTACGCTCGGTGCGTTGTCCACGACCACGGCCCCGTCGATTGCGACCGCGACCACGGCGTTCATCGCTGCCTTCCGTTGCTGAATTGCTATCAGCGGAGGATGGAGCATCGCTTGGCTTGGCGCTTACAGCGTCTGCATCGGTACGCGCTCCTTCTGGACGATCGGTGCGGCCATTGCGATTACGACCGCGGCCTTCTTGACGGGGTTTTGCTTCACGTGCGCCCTCGGTATTCGAGGCGGCATCGGGAGTTGCACCTGCTGGCCGCTCACCGCGTTCACTGCGTTCGCCGCGACGTCCACGATTGCGTCCACCGCGATCACCGCCATTGCGATTACCGTCGCGGCCCTGGGCATTGCGGCTGCGTGGAGCAGGAGCTGCTGGCTTAACTTCTGGCTCGCTAGAGGAGAACAGTTTTTTGATGAAACCAAAGAAACCGCCTGAGCTGGATTGCGTATCGGCATTCGACGTGCGCGCTGGTCGTGGCTGTGTAACTGGCGCAGGTTGGCTAGGGGTGATGCCTTTGACAGCAGCCTCAGGACGCGCTTTTACATCACCCTCTTTGCGGCTTACTACCGTATCGGCTTCGAGTTCACGCGCAGCCTCTTCGGCCATAACGTAACTGGCTTTTTGATCGTCGAGACGAACGTCATCATGGCGCAAGCGCTCGAGTTTGTAATGCGGTGTCTCCAAATGCTTATTTGGAATCATCAAGACATTGACTTTGAAGCGGCTTTCAATCTTAATCACTTCAGCACGCTTTTCATTCAAGAGGAATGCGGCGACTTCCACTGGAACCTGCGTATGAATTGCGGCCGTATTTTCTTTCATGGCCTCTTCTTGAATAATCCGCAAGACTTGCAATGCAGATGATTCGGTATCGCGAATGTGTCCGGTGCCATTACAGCGTGGGCAGGCAACGTGGCTACCTTCGGATAAAGCAGGGCGCAAACGTTGGCGTGACATTTCCATCAGGCCAAATTTAGAAATCTTGCCCATCTGGACCCGAGCACGATCATGACGCAATGCATCGCGCAGGCGATTTTCGACATCCTTTTGACTCTTGCTGGACTCCATATCAATGAAGTCAATCACAATCAGACCACCAAGATCGCGTAAGCGAGCTTGACGAGCAATCTCATCGGCTGCCTCAAGGTTGGTACGGGTAGCAGTCTCTTCAATGTCCGATCCGCGGGTAGCGCGTGCGGAGTTGACGTCGACCGAAACCAGGGCTTCGGTATGGTCAATCACAATCGCGCCGCCAGAAGGCAGGGGAACGGTACGTGAGTAGGCCGTCTCAATTTGGTGCTCAATCTGGAAACGCGAAAAGAGCGGAACGTCGTCTTGGTAGCGTTTGACGCGTGGCAAGTTATCGGGCATCACGACTGACATAAAGGCTTGCGCCTGCTCAAAAATGTCGTCGGTGTCGATTAGGATTTCACCAATATCAGGCTGGAAGTAGTCCCGAATCGCACGAATAACTAGGCTGGACTCTAAATAAATCAAGAGTGGCGCGGAATTGCCCTGGGCTGCCTCATCAATTGCCTTCCACAGCTGCATCAGGTAACTTAAGTCCCACTGCAATTCGACGGCATCGCGGCCAATACCGGCTGTACGGGCAATGATGCTCATGCCGTCGGGTATTTCAAGCTGGGCCATGGCCTCACGTAATTCCTGACGATCCTCACCCTCAATGCGGCGCGATACGCCACCGCCGCGGGGGTTATTTGGCATTAATACCAAGTAGCGGCCAGCTAGGGATACAAAAGAGGTGAGTGCAGCGCCTTTTTGGCCGCGCTCTTCTTTTTCTACCTGAACAATGATTTCTTGGCCTTCGCGCAAGGCCTCTTTAATAGTGGCGTTGCGAACATCCACACCGTCTTTAAAGTAGGTTCGCGCTACTTCTTTGAATGGCAGGAAGCCGTGGCGTTCTTCGCCGTAATTGACAAAACAGGCTTCGAGCGAGGGCTCAATGCGCGTAATAACACCTTTGTAAATATTGCCTTTGCGTTGTTCGCGACCGGCAGCTTCAATATCAATATCGATTAATTTTTGACCATCAACGATGGCGACTCTCAACTCTTCTTGTTGAGTTGCATTAAATAACATGCGTTTCATAACACTCTCCTATGGGGGAGGATGTCGTTGCGCGGTGCGGTAGGGGACAGATTGGCGCCGTCATGGGGATGTATTCCCAAGTGGCTTTACGAGTGTGGAACAAGCTTTTGCCTAGCGCTGAGCCGGGCTTTAACCGATCTAAAGGGTATGAAGGTCGGTGCCACACTGGACACTCGCCGCAGAGACCTCCTTAAGGCCATCAATGCAGGCGCGTGCCTGAAAACTGTCTTCTAATCGCGGGTCGCGGCAAACGGCACACCAACCCTGCGCCTCATTAAAACGGGAGAGGGGCAACCCCGGGAGTCTTTTTAAGGGCGACTCCAAGCTCCACGATGAATTTCTGCATCGGGCCAATTAATTGGCTAGTGCCTTGATTATACGGTAGAAGTAGTTTGACAATAAGGGTATTCTTAGTTTCTTTGCTATTTTGGCGAAGAAAACCCCCCTTTATGAAATCCGAACCTACTCTAAGCCCAAGCCCTAGCCCAAGCGCCCCAAAAGTCGCTGCACAAGTTCTATTTCAGACGATTGGGCCGGAAGAGGCTGGGCAGCGCCTGGATAATTACCTCCTCAAATGGGCCAAAGGGGTTCCTAAGAGCCACCTCTATCGCATCATTCGCTCGGGCGAGGTTCGGGTCAACAAGAAACGCGCAGAGCCGACTACCCGCCTAATGGAGGGGGATTTAATCCGAATCCCACCGGTACGCTTGGCCGCCCCTGATCGCGGACCCGCTGAAAATGCCTTTAAAGACCAATCGCGTGCTCAGTTGTATTCCGCCAAGATGCCGATTTTGTTCGAAGATGAAGCGTTACTCATTGTGGATAAGCCATCTGGTCTGGCAGTCCATGGCGGCTCTGGCATTTCCCTGGGCGTGATTGAGACCTTACGCATGACGCGGCCCGAGTTACATTTTTTGGAACTTGTGCACCGGCTCGATCGCGATACTTCAGGTGTGCTGATGCTAGCGAAAAAGCGCAGCGCCCTGGTTGAGTTGCATCGGCAGATTCGAGAGGGTCTGACTGATAAACGCTATTACTTAGTAACGCATGGGCAGATCGCGCTCGCAACCCCAACGGTGCAGTTGAAGTTCCCTCTGCATAAATACCTGTTAGCCAATGGCGAACGTCGTGTGAAAGTCGATCCGCAAGGGCTGCCTAGTCATACCTCCCTACGCGTTACCGAAGTCTACGAGCGGGGCGAGGATCGGGTGAGCATGGCAGAGGCTCAATTAAAAACGGGCCGCACCCACCAAATTCGAGTGCACTTGCAAAAAATAGGACACCCGATTTTGGGGGACGATAAATACGGCATCGATGACGAGGATCGCCGGTTAAAGCCCAAACGCCTTTTATTGCATGCCCATCTTGCGGGATTTATTCATCCGCGCAGCGGAGAAAAGATGCGGATTGAGTCGCCTTTGCCGCCGGACTTCACCGCCTTTCTGAAGGGCTTTCACCCCATTAAGCCAGAAACGGTATAGTGGTTTCTCACTATTCAGCAAGGTCCCCAGCAATGCCGCAAGTCCATTCACCCCTCTACGCAAGCCATGGCAAAGACCAAGAGCGGCGCTATGAGCTGATTGTGTGGGACTGGGATGGCACCATCATCGACTCCACTCCGACGATCGTGTTTTGCATTCAGCAGGCTTGCCGCGATCTTGGCTTTCCCGAGCCAGATGACTCTTTGGCGAGTTCAGTTATTGGATTGGGTATTCAGGATTCATTGCGACGGGCGGTGCCATGGATTGAGCCGGCCCATTTCCCGAAAATGGTGGATCGTTTTCGCCACCATTATTTAGCGCGTGATCATGATCTGCATTTATTTGACGGCATTCGAGAGTTGCTAGAGGAGCTTCGTGCTGCTGGATTTCGCTTGGGCGTCGCGACAGGCAAATCGCGCGTTGGTTTGGATCGATCTTTGGCACACCATAATCTAGGCCACATGTTTGACGAAACGCGTACAGCAGACGAATCCTTTTCAAAACCGCACCCTGGCATGTTGCTCGAACTCTCGGATGTATTGCAGGTGCCGGTACGTCGAATGTTGATGGTGGGTGATACCACCCATGATTTACAAATGGCGATCAACGCTGGAGTGGATGGGGTTGCTGTAACCTACGGCGCTCATCCACTCGATACCCTACAAACAACGGATTCGCTGGGTTATGTGCACAGCGTACCGGAGCTGAGTAACTGGCTTAAACAAAATACCTACATTGATTTAGCTGCTGCAAAACCCGCTTAAGGATTACACATGGAACACGAAAAAAATTGGGAGCGTCAGGCACTTGAGCACCTGCTTTTAGAAAATCTAAAAGAGAGTCGGAAAGCGCGGCGTTGGAAAACCCTATTACGCGTTCTGTCCCTCATCCTGATTGTGGGTTTGATTTTGCAAGTATTGGATCTGCGTCCTTTTGGCGACAGCTTTGGTACTGAGCGTCATACGGCGATGGTCAGCATCGAAGGCGAGATTAGCTCCAGCGCCATCGCAAATGCCTTGGATATTGGATCAGCTCTGCAAGCCGCCTTTGAAAACGACAACAGCGTTGGCGTGATTCTGCGCATCAATAGTCCGGGTGGCTCACCAGTGCAATCGGGGATTATTAATGACGAGATTCGGCGCTTGCGTGCGCTGTATCCCAACAAGCCCCTGCATGTGGTGGTGGAAGATATCTGCGCTTCCGGCGGTTATTACATTGCGGTTGCGGGCGATCAAATTCTGGTGGATAAAGCCAGCATTGTGGGTTCGATTGGGGTGGTGATGGATAGCTTTGGCTTTACTGGATTAATGGATAAGCTGGGTATCTCGCGCCGCATGATTACGGCGGGCTCCAATAAGGGCATGCTCGATCCATTTAGCAAGGAAGATCCAAAGCAAGTTGAAATGGTACAAACCATGCTCAATGAAATTCACCAGCAATTTATTGCAGTAGTGAAAGCAGGGCGCGGCGATCGCTTGAAAGAAACCCCCGATTTATTTTCTGGTCGCGTATGGAATGGCGAGCAAGCAGTAAAAATGGGACTAGCCGATGGTTTTGGTACGGTCGATACCGTGGCGCGCGATGTCTTTAAAGCACCCAACATTCTCGACTACACCATGAAAGAAAACTTTGCTGAGCGGGTTGCGAAACGCTTTGGTGCTGAGGTGGGTTCCGCCGCCGGCAAAGCATTAGTGCGGTCGGGCGATATCAAATAAGCTTTAGTGCGCTAGTAATAAAAATACGCAGGGCCGATTTTGCAAGGCAGCACAGGCTGCCTCGCTGGCGAATCGTTTCTTCCAGTCTGCAAGTGCCATGCTTCTGATTTCTTCGGTCGGTAGACTCAGGTCAAGTGCTAGGCACAAATGCGTTTGGGGCGCGAGGGCTTGCAAGCAACTCGCCATCATGGCTGCGTTGCGATACGGCGTCTCAATCCAGAGCTGGGTTTGCTGCAGCTTGCGCGATTCCGATTCCAATTGCTTGAGGCGTGCAGTGCGTTCACCACTATCTTGCGGCAGATAACCTTGAAAGGCGAAACGCTGTCCATTTAGTCCGCTCGCCATTAAAGCTAATAGTAGGGAGCTGGGGCCAACCAGTGGTTTAACGCAAGCACCTAGGCGGTGCGCAGCCCAAACCAACTCTGCTCCAGGATCAGCTACTCCAGGTACGCCCGCCTCAGACATCAGGCCAATATCAATGCCACGTAGCAGTGGCTCAAGGAGTGCTTCCGGTTTAATTTTGTCGCCGTACTTGGCATTACGCGCAGCACCACGCCATTCGGTCATCTGCATTTCTTGTATGGGGCACGCTAAAGGCGCGAGGCTATCCATCGACTTTAATAAGGCGCGCGCTGTTTTCGCGTCTTCGACAATCCAATGCGTGAGTTGCGATGCGCAGCGCATCGTTTCGATTGGCATGACGTGGGGAAGTTGCGCTGAGCGCCCATCATCACCCAAGGTATTGGGTACTAAATACAGGGTTCCTAGCTTAGACGCAGTCTTCATTGCAGATCATTCCGTGAGGGAGGGATTTCAAAGCCAGCATCCCGCAGCAGTGTACTTAATGCAATCAAGGGTAGGCCGATGATCGCACTAGGATCGTCTGAGCGAATCGATTCCAGCAAGGCAATGCCCATGCCTTCGCATTTAGCGCTTCCCGCGCAATCATAGGGTTGCTCTAGCTTGAGATAACTGATCAGCGTGGTATCGGGCAAGTCACGAAATCGAACCTCGGTTGTGACATTCATTGCAACAGAATAGTCTGCTCGCATTAAGCAGACTGCAGTGTGAAAGAAAACGGTCTGGCCACGCATGCGTTGCAGCTGTAAAAGCGCATTGTCAAAGTTGCCCGGCTTGCCAATCGCTTCACTGTGGAGATCAGCCGCCTGATCCGAGCCGATAACCCAAGAATTGGGATGAAGCTTTGCAATGGCCGCTGCTTTTGCAATGGCTAGGCGCAGAGCCATAGCGGCAACCCCTTCATTT
Source organism: Rhizobium sp. Q54 (assembly GCA_943371165.1). Taxonomy (GTDB): domain Bacteria; phylum Pseudomonadota; class Gammaproteobacteria; order Burkholderiales; family Burkholderiaceae; genus Polynucleobacter. The sequence continues at coordinate 24,435 of CALRTW020000001.1, read as the reverse complement.
GGAAGGGGGCGCTCATCCACCTCGGGCGAAATGGCCTCAAAAGGTAAACCCAAGCGCGCCAAAAGATCCCGACGGTAAATGGAGCTCGATGCCAAAATGAGTGGCTGTGTTTGTAAGTTACCCATGCAGCAAGCGTACCTTCATTTAGACTAAGACCATGAATCGTAATCCCGTTTTGCCTTCCCTGACCCTGCCCACCGAGCCTAAGGCCTTGCGCTCTATTGATCTGCTGGTATCGCAAACCTACACTGGGCATGGATTTCTCACGCTGGATGCATTGCCGCGGGTCGCTTTAGAGGCTGCCACACGTTCCCCGGACGATGGCTTTGAATGGGCGGTGCAGACCTTTTTTGATGGGGTCGTAGGCGGTGAGCCCCGACTCAAAATGAATTTAAGCCTGAAGGGCAGGATGCACCTCATCTGCCAGCGGTGCATGCAGCCCTGCCTGGTGCAGATTGAGGAGTCGCGGCAGTTCGTGTTTTTGGCGAATGAGGCGCTGGCGGATGCCTTTCCCATGGAGGATGACGCGCTCGAGCCCCTGGTAAAGGATTCGCAGTTTGATCTGCTGGGAACCATCGAAGATGAGATTTTGCTCTCCCTGCCCTTGATTCCAAAGCACCCTGAGGGTGCATGTGAGCCGGCTGCCCTAGGGTCTGGGGCAGATGATTCTATGAATCAGGACGAAATAACAAAAAAACCAGATAATCCCTTTAACATATTGAAAAATATGAAGAAAAAAGAGTAGATCGAGCCATCAGATCGTCCCTTTAACTGGTTTAATTCCACTCCAGTAGCCTGGTTTTGGGCTGTTTCTATGCTAGAATCTCGCATTGCTTAGGAGTTCAACATGGCCGTCCAACAAAATAAAAAATCCCCTTCCAAGCGTGGCATGCATCGTGCGCACGACTTTTTAACTGCACCCGCTACTGCTGTTGAGGCAACTACTGGTGAGGCGCACCTGCGTCACCACATTTCCCCAAACGGCTACTACCGTGGTCGCAAAGTAGTTAAAACCAAAAACGATTAATTTCTCAAGTCACCTGATCGAAGCGGCTCTAATTTAATTAAGCCGCTTTTTTCTTAAAACCGATTTGCTGCAATGACCGAACCCAAGAGTGTGACTCTCGCAGTCGATGCCATGGGCGGAGACTACGGTATTTCGATCACCATTCCCGCGAGTTGTGCTTTTTTAGCCAGCCATGCGGATGCCAAGATCACCTTAGTAGGAAATGTCGACGCGATTGAACTTGCCTTGAGCGAGCTCAGCGATGTTCCGCGTGATCGCATTCAACTTGTTGCAGCCTCCGAAGTGGTCTTGATGGACGATTCCATCGAAGTCGCCTTGCGTCGAAAAAAAGATTCATCGATGCGGGTTGCAATTGAGCAAGTTAAGGATCAAAAAGCCGATGCCATTATTTCTTCTGGCAATACGGGCGCCTTGATGGCCATCTCGCGATATGTTCTCAAAACCCTCGATGGCATTGATCGTCCAGCGATTGCAACCGGTATGCCCAATGAACTTGGTGGAGCTACCACCGTTTTGGATCTGGGTGCGAACGCCGATTGCGAACCCCTGCACTTGATGCAATTCGCGCAGATGGCGGACGTGATGGTGCGGGTCGTCGAGGGAAAGCCAAGTCCTACGATCGGCTTACTCAATATTGGCGAAGAGGTGATTAAAGGCAATGAAGTTGTCAAACTCACCGGCGAATTATTGCGCGCCAGTAATCTCAACTTTTATGGCAATGTTGAGGGCAACGATATTTTTAAAGGCACAACGGACATCGTGGTGTGCGATGGTTTTGTTGGTAATGTGGTGTTGAAGGCCAGTGAAGGATTGGCAAAAATGATGAGTGGCTTGATTCGCCAGGAATTCAATCGCTCGTGGTTAACCAAAGCCATGGCGATGTGCGCCATGCTGCCGCTGCTGCGCGTGCGCAAGCGGGTTGACCACCGCCGTTACAACGGCGCCGTTTTATTGGGTCTTCGTGGATGTGTGATTAAAAGCCACGGCTCTGCAGATAGTTTCAGTTTTGGCTTTGCACTGGAGCGGGCATATGAGGCAGCCAAAGGTAATATGGTGGAACGCATTGCCGAGGCATTTGCAATGAGGGCGCCAGCATGACAATTCATTCCCGTATTGCCGGCACCGGCAGTTATCTGCCAGCGCTGCGCTTAAGCAATGATGATCTAGTAGCGCGCTTGGCAAAGTCGGGCCTTGAGACCAGTGACGAGTGGATTAAGACCCGCAGCGGCATTGAGGCACGGCACTTTGCAAGCGATAACGAGCTCACTAGCGACCTTGGTATGAAAGCAGCTCAGGCCGCAATGGCAAGCGCCAATTGCACTGCTGCCGATCTAGATCTGATTATTTTGGCTACCTCTACGCCAGACCATTTGGGCGGCTTTCCGAGTACCGCGTGCGTGATTCAAGATAAGTTGGGCGCCCATCATGGCTGCGCCGCTTTTGATGTGCAAGCGGTTTGCGCCGGCTTTATGTATGCCATGTCAGTTGCCGATGCCATGATTCGGACAGGCAACTATCGTAAGGTCTTAGTGATTGGCGCCGAAGTGTTTTCCCGCATCTTGGATTTTCAAGATCGCACCACCTGCGTCTTGTTTGGTGATGGCGCAGGCGCAGTTGTTTTGGAGGCTAGCAGCGAGCCCGGTATCTTGGCCAGTGCCTTGCATGCCGATGGAAGTCAGCGCGGCATTTTGTGCGTTCCTGGCCGAGCCGTCAGCGGCGGAATTACCGGATCGCCGTTTATGACCATGGATGGTCAGGCTGTATTTAAGCTTGCCGTCAAAGTACTCGAGCAAGTTGCCCATGAAGTACTCGATCGTGCCAACCTAAAACCCGAACAAATTGATTGGCTCGTGCCACATCAAGCCAATATTCGCATCATGGAAGGCACAGCCCGCAAGATGGGTATGTCGATGGATAAAGTGATCGTGACGGTTTCAGAGCATGGCAATACATCCGCTGCGTCGATTCCACTCGCGCTCGATGCGGGTGTGCGTTCAGGGCAAATTCAACGCGGTCAGCATCTCTTACTTGAAGGTGTGGGCGGCGGTTTTGCTTGGGGCGCAGTCGTCCTAAAATATTAATTCAGCGATTCTTTGGAATTTTTCATATGACATTTGCATTTGTTTTTCCGGGTCAAGGCTCCCAGTCAGTAGGAATGCTCAACACCATTGCGGATCGCCCTGAAGTGCGCGCCACCATTCAAGAAGCGTCCGATGCCTTGGGTGAGGACATTGGTAAGTTAATTGCTGAAGGACCTGCCGAAGCCTTATCGCTCACTACAAATACACAACCCGTGATGCTCACGGCCGGAGTCGCCTTTTATCGCGCTTGGTTGGCTGCCGGCGGACCCAAGCCTGCAGTGATGGCGGGACATAGCTTAGGCGAGTACTCTGCCTTAGTGGCATCGAATGCATTGGCATTCAAAGACGCGGTGCCCTTGGTGCGCTTTCGTGCAGAGGCGATGCAAAGTGCTGTCCCAGTTGGTACGGGTGGCATGGCAGCCATCTTAGGCTTGGATGACGCCACTGTAGTTGAGGTTTGCCGCGCTGCAAGTCAGGCTGCAGGTGGAGTAGTAGAGGCTGTGAATTTCAATGCCCCTGGGCAGGTCGTGATTGCAGGTGCTAATGCCGCAGTGACGAAAGCCTGTGAGTTGCTAAAAGACGCGGGCGCGAAGCGCGCCTTACCGCTGCCGGTGTCAGCGCCATTCCATTCATCGCTGTTGCAGCCGGCCTCGGAAAAACTGAAAACGTATTTTGAAAACCTGACCATCGTTACTCCAGAAATTCCAGTGATTAACAATGTGGATGTCACCATCCTCAGTACGCCGGCCGAGATTAAAGAATCACTTGTGCGTCAGGCTGCTAAACCCGTACGCTGGCAAGAAATTATTCATGCGATGGCAGGTCAGGGCGTTACGCAGGTATATGAATGTGGTCCCGGCAAGGTGCTGGCAGGATTAACGAAGCGCATTCATGAGGGGGTCATCGGCCTACCGATTTTTGATGCGGTGAGCTTGAATGAGGCTTTAGAAGCAGTCAAGCAACAATAAGTACAAGGACTAGAAATGAATCTCGATTTAACTGGACAAATCGCACTGGTGACTGGCGCCTCCCGTGGTATTGGACAAGCCATTGCGGACGCCTTGATGCAATCGGGCGCCAAGGTCATTGGTACCGCAACCACTGCAGAGGGTGCTGCTGCCATTGATGCGCGCTTAAAGGCCAATGGCGGCCGTGGAGTCGCGCTCAACGTGACCGATCCGAAGGCGTGCGAGGACATTATTGATTTGATTGTGAAAGACTTTGGTGGCATTCAGATTTTGGTCAACAATGCCGGCATCACCCGCGATCAATTGGCAATGCGCATGAAATCCGAAGAATGGACCGATGTAATCGATACCAATTTAAGCGCGGTGTTTCGTTTGTCGCAGGCGGTGTTGCGTCCAATGATGAAAGCGCGCTCCGGTCGCATTATTAACATCACGTCGATTGTTGGGCATATGGGAAATCCAGGTCAAGCGAACTATGCGGCTGCAAAGGCTGGGGTATCTGGCATGACCCGGGCTTTGGCGCGCGAGATTGGTAGTCGCAACATTACCGTCAATTGCGTTGCCCCTGGCTTTATTGATACCGATATGACCCGCGCTTTAAGCGAAGAGCAGCAAAATGCGCTCAAGGCGAATATCCCATTGGCCCGTTTGGGCACCCCCGAAGATGTGGCTCAGGCGGTCGCTTTTTTAGCCTCCCCCGCAGCGGCCTACATCACCGGAAATACCCTCCACGTCAATGGTGGCCTGTACTTAGCCTAATTTTACCGATCCGGAAAGACGCAGTTCTGCCACTGTTTGTGCCAAACTGCTAAAATCCTGTAATCATTTTTTACAACCCCTGGGGGACTTAATGGATAACATCGAACAACGCGTTAAGAAGATCGTCGCTGAACAATTAGGCGTAGCTGAAGGAGACATCAAGAATGAGTCATCCTTCGTTAATGACTTAGGCGCTGACTCGCTTGACACAGTTGAATTGGTTATGGCTTTGGAAGATGAGTTTGGTATTGAAATTCCAGACGAAGAAGCTGAAAAAATTACCACCGTTCAACTCGCAATCGATTTTGCTAAATCAAAAGCCCAGGGTTAATTCCTGAGCTAGGCCCAAGGCTGTGTCCGCAATGAAAAACCAGCGCCGCGTGGTTGTCACCGGCCTGGGGATTATTTCCCCAGTAGGCAATTCAGTTGACACTGCATGGGCTAGCGTGATGAGTGGCAAAAGCGGTATTGCCACCATTACCAAGTTTGATCACACTCCGCTGAGCGTTCATTTTGCCGGCGAAGTAAAAGACTTCAATGTAGAAGAGTACGTCTCGGCCAAAGAAGCGCGCCACATGGATACCTTTATCCATTACGGCATCGCGGCTGGCACACAGGCGATTCGAGACAGCGGTATTGAAATCACCGAACAAAATGCGGAGCGTATTGGTGTTCTAGTGGGTTCTGGCATTGGTGGTCTGCCAATGATCGAAGACACTGGTGCCGAATTGCTAGCGCGCGGCCCACGCCGAATTTCCCCCTTCTTTGTTCCCGGCTCCATCATTAATATGATTTCGGGGCATTTGAGTATTTTGTTTAATCTCAAAGGCCCGAACGTCGCTGCGGTGACTGCCTGCACGACCGGTTTGCATAGCATTGGCCTGGCTGCACGATTGATTCAATACGGTGATGCGGACATGATGGTCGCCGGCGGTGCAGAGTCCACTATTTCGGCATTAGGCGTTGGTGGCTTTGCTGCTGCCAGAGCCTTATCGACCCGCAATGATGATCCTGCTACCGCTTCCCGTCCTTGGGATAAAGACCGCGATGGCTTTGTATTGGGTGAGGGAGCTGGCGTTGTCGTACTCGAAGAGTATGAGCATGCGCGTGCCCGTGGCGCCACCATTTACTGCGAATTACTCGGCTTTGGCATGAGTGGGGATGCGTATCACATGACTGCCCCCAATATGGATGGCCCAAAGCGTTGCATGCAAAACGCGATGCGTGATGCGGGTCTCAATGCAGATCAAATCCAGTATGTGAATGCGCACGGCACCTCAACGCCGCTCGGCGATAAGAATGAGACAGAGGCAATTAAGGCGGCTTTGGGTGATCACGCCAAAAAGGTCGTAGTCAACTCAACCAAGTCCATGACGGGCCATTTATTAGGCGGTGCGGGCGGCCTTGAATCCGTCTTCACTATTTTGGCCCTGCACCACCAAAAATCACCGCCGACGATTAATATTTTTAACCAAGATCCAGAGTGCGACTTGGATTACTGCGCAAATACAGCGCGCGACGTCAAAATCGACCATGCCATCAAAAACAACTTTGGCTTTGGGGGTACTAACGGCACCTTGATTTTTGGTAAGTTGACCTAATATCTAGTCATCTCTCCCTTTTTGAGCCCGCAGGGGCTGCACACAATATGAAAAAGACTTTTTTAGCGGTATTGACTGCCTTAAGTGTGGGTCAGTTTGCGTTTATGCCTGCTTCTGTGGCGCAGTCGACAAGGGTATTGGCGCCGGACTTTGCCGATTTAGTCGAAAAAGCCAGTCCAGCTGTAGTAAACATTCGGACAACCGAGCAGCGGGCTGCAACGCAACAAGCGCAGGGTGGGCTTCCCCCTGGAATTCCGGAAGAGCAGGCGGAGTTTTTTCGTCGCTTCTTTGGTGTGCCAATGCCAGGTACCCCTAAATCGGGCCCATCTCAGCCGGGACAGCCACGTGAAGCAGAGCGCGGCGTTGGTTCTGGTTTCATCATTGATTCCAATGGGTTGATTTTGACCAATGCCCACGTGGTCGAAGGTGCCGATAAGATTTACGTCACCTTAACTGACAAGAAAGAATTTACGGCCAAGTTACTCGGCGCGGATAAGCGTACGGATGTTGCTGTTCTCAAGATTGAAGCTACTGGTTTACCAAAGCTACCATTAGGCGATTCCTCTAAGTTGCGGGTAGGCGAATGGGTCTTAGCGATTGGTTCTCCATTTGGTTTAGAGAACACCGTCACTGCTGGAATTGTGTCGGCCAAAAGCCGCGACACCGGCGACTACTTGCCCTTCATTCAAACTGATGTGGCCGTGAATCCCGGTAACTCGGGTGGCCCGTTGATTAATACCGCTGGCCAGGTCATTGGGATTAATTCACAAATCTTTAGTCGCTCGGGCGGCTATATGGGAATTTCATTTGCAATTCCGATTGATGAGGCGATGCGGGTTGCCGATCAATTGCGCACGACAGGTAAGTTGGTGCGCGGCCGGATTGGTGTTGCCTTGGGCGACTTAAGTAAAGAGATGGCCGAGACCTTGGGTCTTGGACGTCCCCGCGGTGCATACGTGCGCAATGTCGAACCCAATGGTCCGGCAGCCAGCGGCGGAATCGAAGCCGGTGATGTGATTTTGGCATTCAGTGGTCGCGACATTGCCAAGTCAAGCGATCTTCCCCGCATCGTTGGCGAAACCAAGCCAGGCACAAAGGCAACCGTTCAGGTTTGGCGTAAAGGGTCGGCGCGCGATCTTTCTGTGGTGGTGGCTGATGCCGAGGCCAGCACAAAAACGGCTGCGGCTAAAAAACCGGATAGCCCAGCATCCGCGGCAACCAGCAACAACCCCTTTGGACTTGGCGTAACCGAATTGTCTGACGCCAAAAAACGGGAGTTAAACGTCAAGTCTGGGGTTGAGATTACGAGCCTAGGCGAGGGTGCTGCTGCGAGGTCCGGAATCCGTGTTGGTGATGTGATTGTGCGGGTTGGCGATAGCGATGTGACGAGCGTCAAGCAATTTGAGGGTCTAACCAAAGGCTTAGATGCAAATCGGGCAGTTGCTCTGTTTGTGCGCCGAGCAGACAGTACCCTGATCGTTCCGTTGAGGCCCAAAGCCCCCTAATTTGAGGCTAATCCCCAAAAAAAGCCTAAAACCAATGGGTTTTAGGCTCAGCCAGTACAATTAAACCAAGACAACTTATTGCAGCGCATCATCCTGTGCGCTGCGACAAGGTGTTTTTGCCAATCTAGATAAAACACCATGGATTTAATCCGCAACTTTTCTATCATCGCCCATATTGACCATGGTAAATCGACCCTTGCGGATCGAATTATTCAGCTGTGTGGCGGCTTATCTGATCGTGAGATGGAAGCCCAGGTCCTGGATTCAATGGACATTGAGCGTGAGCGCGGAATTACCATTAAAGCCCAAACCGCAGCCCTCAGTTACAAAGCCAAGGATGGCAAAACGTATAACCTGAATCTGATCGATACCCCAGGACACGTTGACTTTTCCTATGAGGTAAGTCGTTCACTTTCGGCATGTGAGGGCGCATTGCTGGTCGTTGATGCCAGCCAAGGCGTTGAAGCGCAAACCGTTGCTAATTGCTACACCGCCATCGAATTGGGCGTAGAGGTTGTTCCTGTTTTAAATAAAATTGATTTGCCGCAGGCTGATCCAGATCGCGCCAAACAAGAGATTGAAGATGTGATCGGCATTGATGCGACCGATGCATTGACCTGCTCTGCTAAAACCGGTCTTGGTGTTGCAGATGTGCTGGAAGAAATGATCCGGCGAGTACCTCCGCCTAAGGGCAGTGTTACCGAGCCCTTGCAGGCCTTGATCATTGATTCCTGGTTTGATAACTACGTTGGCGTAGTGATGTTAGTGCGGGTTGTGAACGGCGTTCTTAAACCCAAGGATAAGATTACATTGATGGCCAATGGCTCAACTCATTTGGTTGAGCATGTGGGCGTCTTTAGCCCGAAGTCGATTGATCGCCCTGAATTAAGCGCAGGTCAAGTGGGCTTTATTATTGCCGGCATTAAGGAGTTAAAGGCCGCCAAAGTTGGCGACACCGTAACCCATGCAACAGGGCAACAGGGTCGCACCCCTGCAGGTGCACCATTACCTGGCTTTAAAGAAGTGAAGTCCCAAGTGTTCGCGGGCCTTTATCCCGTTGAAGCGAATGAATACGATCAGCTGCGCGAGTCGCTTGAAAAGCTCAAGCTAAATGATGCATCGCTGCTCTATGAGCCTGAGGTATCGCAAGCGCTAGGGTTTGGATTCCGTTGCGGATTTTTAGGTTTGTTGCACATGGAAATTGTGCAAGAGCGCTTAGAGCGCCAATACGATATGAACTTGATTACCACCGCACCTACGGTGGTGTATCAAGTGCAGCAACGGGATGGCACCCTATTGGTGGTCGACAACCCATCGAAGATGCCAGATCCATCGAAGATCGAGGCCATCCTAGAGCCGATCGTGACGGTTAATTTATACATGCCACAAGAGTATGTTGGCTCTGTCATTACCCTCTGTACCGGCAAGCGCGGCGTGCAAACCAATATGAACTACTTGGGTAGGCAGGTGCAGTTGACCTATGAAATTCCGATGGCAGAAATCGTGCTGGATTTCTTTGACCGTTTGAAGTCAGTCTCGCGCGGCTATGCTTCGATGGACTACGAGTTTAAAGAGTACCGCGTGGCTGATGTTGTCAAAGTTGACATTTTGATTAACGGTGAAAAGGTCGATGCCTTATCCGTGATCGTGCACCGCAGTAATAGCCAATCGCGTGGCCGTGAGGTAGTTTCCAAGATGCGCGGCATTATTCCGCGACAGATGTTTGATGTAGCGATTCAGGCGGCAATCGGCAGTGGCATTGTCGCGCGCGAAAACGTCAAAGCCTTGCGAAAAAACGTATTGGCCAAATGCTACGGTGGCGATATATCCCGTAAGCGCAAGTTACTTGAAAAGCAAAAAGAAGGTAAGAAGCGCATGAAGCAAGTCGGTAACGTTGAAATTCCGCAGGAAGCCTTCTTGGCCATTTTGCAGGTGGACGACAAATGAACTTCGCTCTAATCCTATTCATACTTGTGGTGGTTACTGGCGTCGCTTGGGTGGCAGACAAGCTGGTATTTGCGCCACAACGCAAAGCGGCGGGCATTGCCCGTATGCCCTTGTGGCTTGAGTATTCAGCGAGTTTTTTTCCGGTCATTTGCGCCGTATTTTTTCTGCGCTCATTTTTGATCGAGCCATTTAAGATTCCATCGGGATCCATGATCCCAACACTGCAAATCGGCGATTTTATTTTGGTGAACAAATACACCTACGGCATTCGTTTGCCGGTGATCAACAAAAAGATCGTCGATTTGGGGGATCCCAAGCGCGGTGATGTGGTTGTGTTTCGCTATCCACTCGATCAGTCAGTCGATTACATTAAGCGCGTCGTTGCGATTCCTGGCGATACGATTACCTACCAAGACAAGCGCATTACGGTAAATGGCCAGCCTTTGGAATATACCGGCGGCGAGAACTATTTAGATCAAGAGAGTATGCGTTACGCCAAGCTCTATACCGAAACCTTCCCGGCTGATTTGGGCGGTAACCGCCATGGCATTTTGAATGATCCTGATCGCCCATCGGGCATGTTTATGCCGGAGCGCTTTCCCGGGATTGAGAACTGCCAATTCTTGCCGAACAGTATGACCTGTAAGGTGCCTGCTGGGCATTACTTCACTATGGGTGATAACCGCGATAACAGTGCCGATTCCCGATTTTGGGGTTTTGTACCCGATCAAAATATTGTGGGCCGCGCTTTCTTTGTGTGGCTCAATCTGGGCTCTTTGAGTCGCATTGGTGGATTTCAGTAAGCATGAACGCGCGCGCTGCAATTGACCTAGAGCCGCTTCAAGAGCGCCTGGGTTATGTGTTTAAAAAGCCAGAGCTATTGCAGCAAGCATTAACGCATCGTAGCCACAGCAAGAAAAACAATGAGCGATTGGAGTTTCTGGGTGACTCTATTTTAAATTGCGTAGTCGCCGAATTGCTGTACGAGCGTTACGCTGATTTGGATGAAGGTGATTTATCTCGTGTCCGCGCCAATTTAGTAAAGCAGCAGGCTTTATATGAGATAGCCCAGCTTCTATCCTTATCGGATTACTTGCGCTTGGGTGAGGGCGAACTCAAAAGTGGTGGCTTTCGGCGCCCATCGATTTTGGCTGACACATTGGAAGCAGTTGCTGGAGCGGTTTTCCTTGATGGCGGTTTTGATGCGGCCAAATCCAGTTTACGCAAACTCTATTCCGTAATTTTGGCGCAAGTCGATCCAAAGACCTTAGGTAAAGACGATAAGACTTTGCTGCAAGAATACTTGCAAGGTTTTCAGATGCCATTGCCTGGCTATACCGTTACTGCGACAACAGGCGCGGCGCACAATCAGCAGTTTGAGGTCGAGTGCGTGATCCAGAGTCTGAAAATCAAGGTGAAGGGGTTTGGTGCATCGCGCCGGGCTGCTGAACAAGGTGCAGCCAAGTTGGCTTTGTTGGCCATTACCAAGGCCTTGCCGCAAGAGACGCGCAAACCGAAAAAAACCCGCTCTGCGAAGAAGAAAGCAGCAAAGTCGGATGCTGCAGATGAACAACTCAATTTAAAGCTAAAGGCATGAGCGTGGAAACAGGTACGCCGTTTCGGTGTGGAACGATTGCCATTGTAGGCAGGCCTAATATGGGTAAATCAACGCTGCTCAATGCCTTGGTTGGCCAAAAGATCAGTATCACTTCGCGCAAGGCGCAGACAACCCGCCACCGTATTTTGGGGATTCAGACACGCGAACACGCGCAGTTTATTTTTAGCGATACGCCTGGATTTCAGACCCGCAAAATGAATACCCTGAATCAGGCTTTAAACCGTTCAGTAACCAGCGCCTTGCAGGATGTCGATGTCGCCTGTTTTATTGTCGAGGCAGGTTATTTTGGCGAAGATGATGCCAAAGTGTTGCGTCTTTTACCCAAGGGTCTTCCCGTTATTCTGGTTCTCAATAAATTGGATTTGTTTGCCAGCCGTTTTGAATTACCAGCCGATCGCGATGTCGCTTTATTGGATTTCATGAAAAAAATGGGCCAGGCTTGGAGTGAGATCGGCGGAAGGCCCGATCAATCCGAGCAGCACTTTGCAGAAATCATCCCGATGAGCGGCAAAAATCCAACGGACGTGCAGCGCTTACTCGATGTTCTTGAAGAATACTTGCCAGAGGGTGAGGCGCGCTACGATGCGGATACCTTGACCGATCGCAGTGAACGTTTTCTCGCTGCTGAAATTCTGCGTGAGAAGGTTTTTCGCTTTACTGGTGAAGAATTGCCTTATGCAAGCTCGGTAGTGATTGATCAGTTCAAGATGGATGGCACTATGCGACGGATTGCAGCAACCATTTTGGTGGACCGCGATAATCACAAGGCCATGATCATTGGCGATAAGGGCGAGCGCCTGAAAAAGATTTCTACTGAAGCACGTCTAGATATGGAAAAGCTGTTTGACGGCAAAGTCTTTCTAGAGACTTGGGTCAAAGTCAAACGTGGCTGGGCAGATGACCGCGCCGAATTGCGGGCGCAAGGCTTGGAATAAATGGCATCCATTCGCGTAGCCGATGAGCCTGCTTTTGTATTGCACAGCATTCCATATAAAGAAACCAGTCTGATACTCGATGTGTTTACTCGGCAGTATGGGCGTATGGCGCTCATTGCCAAGGGTGCTAAGCGCCCGCATTCTGTATTGAGGCCGGTTCTGCAGCGCTTTCAGCCGCTTCTGGTCTCATGGAGCGGCAAGTCGGAGCTACGCACCTTAACCAAGTCCGAGTGGGTGGGTGGCACTCCTGCGCTGGTCGGCGATGCATTGCTCTGCGGTTTTTATCTGAATGAATTGCTGGTCAAATTCTTGGCTCGCGAAGATGAATACGAGACCCTTTACGACCATTACATGGCAACTATTTCAGCCTTATCGGAGATGGATACCGGTAGCAGTCGTCTGGAGCAGATCCTAAGGCCTTTTGAATTGGCTCTCCTGCAAGAAACAGGCTATGCAGCTGCCCTGGACTATTGCGTTGAAAGCAATGCTTCTCCAATCGAGGCGGAGAAATACGTGTATCAGCCAGAGCGGGGCATTCGTCCATGGCAATCCGATGATCCTGGACATTGGCCCATCTTAAGTGGCCGTTCCTTACTGGAAATGGCTGCCGGTAACTTTTCCGAGACCGACACCCTCCTGGAGAGCAAGCAGTTGATGCGCTTTTTGCTGGGCCTGCATTTGCAAGATCAGGTCTTAACAACCCGTCAAATCCTCATTGATCTCAAGAAAATCTAGTACCCTATACCCATGAACACCCTTGAGCTCGGCATCAACATTGATCATGTCGCAACCCTGCGGAATGCTCGAGGCACAACGTATCCGGATCCGATTCGAGCCGCGCACTTGGCAGAAGAAGCAGGCGCAGACTTAATTACGTTGCATTTGCGTGAGGATCGGCGTCACATTAAGGATGCCGATTTAGTCGCACTGCGCCCTTTAATTAAAACCCGTATGAATCTGGAGTGCGCGGTTACCCCCGAGATGATTGCGATTGCATGCCAGATCAAGCCGCATGATGTTTGCCTTGTGCCTGAAAAGCGCGAAGAGGTCACCACCGAAGGAGGCCTCGATGTTGTCGGTCATTTTGAGGCGGTCAAGCAGGCTACCGCCCAGCTTGTCGATGCAGGCATTCGGGTATCGCTCTTTATCGATCCTGAAGAAAAGCAAATGCTGGCTGCTAGCAAAGCGGGTGCTACCGTGATTGAATTGCATACGGGCCGTTACGCCGACCTGGCTGGCGATGCCCAAGCGAAAGAATTAGAACGTATTCGAAGAGCTGCGCAATACGGAAAAAAACTTGGCTTACGCGTCAATGCGGGCCATGGCCTAAATGAAACTAATGTGAGTCCGGTTGCTATGATCGCCGAGTTATCCGAACTGAATATTGGGCACGCGATTGTGGCAGAGGCATTATTCAAAGGTTGGCAAAAAGCCATCCGGGATATGAAGGCCTTAATGTCGGATGCCCGCAGCAACCCATCTTCGACCTAGGTTAGTACTATGATCATCGGCATCGGTACGGATATTTTGCAAATGGAGCGTTTGATTGCTGCCTATGAGCGGACGCAAGGCCGCTTGGCCGAGCGTATTCTAGGCAAAGAAGAATTGATAGTCTTTCATCAGCGCTTAGCGCGCAATCAAAAGCGGGGTATGGCTTATTTGGCTACGCGCTTTGCTGCTAAAGAGGCATTCTCAAAGGCGATTGGTTTAGGTATGCGCATGCCGATGACCTGGCGCTCACTGCAAACCTTAAATGAGCCGAGCGGTAAGCCAGTCACCCATTATTCTGGCCCACTTGCACGCTTCATGGAAGAGCGCGATTGGCATGCGGAAGTGACGGTGAGTGACGAGCAAGATATGGCCATTGCTTTTGTGGTTGTGAGCCACGGAACGCCAATCATCACCACACATGATCCTAGTAATTACATTGGCTAGTGAATATAGATAATTTTGTTGGCACCAATTTAGAAAATACCTTAGTCCCCCCCTAATACCTAAAGGAAATCACCGGTGGCATCCACTCATCAACCTGGCCCCATTATCTTAGATGTCGTTGGCTTAGAACTCACTCCAGAGGACTGCCGCCGTATTGAGCATCCCTCTACCGGGGGCGTCATTTTGTTTGGCAGAAACTTTTCTAATCGCAAGCAGCTTACTGCGCTAACCCATAGTATTAAGGCCATACGACCGGATGTCTTGATATCGATTGATCATGAGGGCGGTCGCGTGCAGCGCTGCAGGGCGGATGGATTTACGCATTTGCCTGCGATGCGCAAATTAGGCGAACTGTGGATGCACGCTCCCAAAAAAAGCAAGACCACCTATCCCTCGGAGCCTGCGATTGCAGCAATGGCTGCAGCAACGGCCTGTGGCTATATTTTGGCGGCAGAGCTGCGCGCCTGCGGTGTTGATTTTAGTTTTACCCCGGTACTGGATCTTGACTTTGGTCGCAGTGGAGTAATTGGTGATCGTTCATTTAGTTCGGATCCACAGATTGTGTATGCCCTTGCTAAAGCACTCAACTCTGGATTGCAACTGGCTGGAATGGCCAACTGCGGTAAGCACTTTCCGGGGCACGGCTGGGCAGAAGCGGATTCGCATGTGGCGATTCCAGTGGATGAGCGATCCTTAAATGCCATCTTGCAATGCGATGCAAAGCCCTACGAGTGGCTTGACTTAAGCCTGGCCGCGGTGATGCCGGCCCACGTGATTTACCCCAAAGTTGATAGCCTTCCTGCTGGATTTTCTTCGGCTTGGTTGCAAACTATCTTACGCCAACAACTGGCGTTTGAGGGCGTGATCTTCAGCGATGATTTATCGATGGAGGGTGCAAGCGTTGCTGGTGACGTAGTCAAGGGTGCGGAGTTAGCCTTATCGGCTGGCTGCGATGCAGTATTAATTTGCAATCGCCCCGACTTAGCTGATCGCTTGCTCTCTGAGCTGCGAGTGTCTAAGGCGAAAAAAGCAGAGTCGGCGCAGCGCCAAACGAAGTTAATGCCATCCGCTCCATTTATGACCTGGTCTGAACTGCAAGCCCACGCGGAATACCTGCATGCGCAAGCATTACTCAAGCGGCATGGCTTAATTTAGCGCCATTAAAAAAGCCGGGACTTTTAGATCCCGGCTTTTATTTAAAACGCATTAGAGCTTAGTTCGCGCGACTGCGGTACTCACCAGTGCGGGTATCAATCTCAATCTTGTCGCCCGTATTGCAAAAGAGGGGAACTTGCAATTCATAGCCGGTAGCGAGCTTGGCAGTCTTTAATACTTTGCCAGAGCTGGTATCGCCCTTAACAGCAGGCTCGGTATAGATAATTTCACGAACCAAAGAAGTTGGCATTGAAACAGAAAGCGCCTTGCCTTCGTAGAAAACCACCTCAACAGGCATTGCCTCTTCCAGGTAGTTCAGGGCGTCGCCCATAAACTCAGCTTCAACTTCATATTGGTTGTAATCGCCGTCCATGAAGCAGTACATTGGGTCAGCAAAATACGAATAGGTACATTCTTTTTTGTCCAAAATGACGATGTCAAATTTGTCGTCGGCTTTATAAACACCCTCGTTTGGGGCGCCCGTTAAAAGATTCTTGAACTTCATTTTGACGACCGACGAGTTACGACCGGAGCGGCTGTATTCCGCCTTGAGTACAACCATGGCATCGGCGCCAATCATCACTACGTTGCCTACGCGGAGTTCTTGTGCTGTTTTCATCTGTGGTATTCCTGGAGGCAGAACTGAATTCTGCTGTATTTAATAAAGGTGACATTGTAACCGCCCCAGCGGGACTCCCTCTAGGGGGGGTTAGGTCACAAAACGCAGCATTCTGGCCGCAAGCCCCCCGTCTTGATTGGCCTCCAGCATCGTTTCACGCCACTTCTGGGCGTGGGTCTGCCATTCGGTACGCTGATTCCACCAGCGCGACGGCATCTGCCAATCCATGGCCAGTCGGCAGGATTCTTGGGTCGATGGGCTGGCTTTTTCAAGGTATAGATCCAAAAAGGCCTGTAGTTTCACCGTATGGGCCATATCGTCTTGTGGGTAAATATGCCAAATAAATGGCTTTTCAGCGAGTTGCGCCCGGATAAAGGAATCTTCGCCTCGGACAATATTGAAATCGCATTGCGATAAGAGCCAATCGTAGTCATCTTGCGGCACAAACGGTAGGGAAATCAGCTGAATCGATGGAGGCAGGTCTAATGGTCTGCCAATGCTATGCCCAATCATTTCAGCATGACCAAAGGTGAGGAGTACATCAATCTTCGTCTGTGTGTTGCCAAGATCCTCAAGCCATTGCCGTAGTGGCGCTCCTGGATAACAAAAGAGGCTGATGCGCTCTGCATCCGGGCGGAGCAGGGCCCAGCTCGGCGCAAGGCTAGCGGGGATGGCGTTACTAGTCTGGCTACCTTGCGCTGGAATCGGATTGAGTGATAGTCCGCCCGTATTCGGCCCGAACCCGGGAAAGAAAAAATACTTTAATAAGCCGCTGGACTGCGGAGACGCTTTAGCGTGGTACTCGCTAATCCAGGGTTCGGCGCTGAGGTACTCTAAATTGAGAATGATGGGTTTTTGGGCGGCAACCAATAAACCAGTTTGATATCGCTCTGGCAGGTGGCAGCCAAAGGCCTCAATCACCACATCGGGGGCATCCAGCGGGTGACGTGCATTTTCAAAACTGGCCTCCCACGGCAGAATCTGCACCTGTGGCGTGCGTGGGGAGTCGGATGCGAGTAAATTAAGGGTCGGTAGATCATCGCAAAACAGGCGGACCTGTTGCTGATGCTGCGCAGCTAGGCTACGGGCAAGGCGCCAACAGACACCGGCATCACCGTAGTTATCAACGATTTGGCAGAATATATCCCAACGCATGCGTAATTCGCTTTTTGAAACCCTCAAGCAAGACATTAAACGGCTTCCCGGATTGCCGGGGGTGTATCGCTTTTTTGACGAAGCGGATCAGATACTTTACGTGGGTAAAGCCCGCGACCTAAAAAAGCGAGTATCCAGCTATTTTCAACGAACTGCATTATCGCCGCGCATTGAGCGCATGGTCAGTCGAATTGCCCGCTATGAAACCACAGTAACGCGGACGGAGTCCGAGGCATTGATTCTGGAGAACAACCTAATTAAGGAATTGGCGCCACCTTTCAATATTTTGTTTCGGGACGATAAGTCCTACCCCTATGTGATGTTGACAGGACACGCATTCCCGCGCCTGTCATCCTACCGCGGCAAAGTGGATCGGCGTAATCGCTATTTTGGGCCCTTCCCGAATTCATCGGCAGTGCGTAACAGTGTCCAGATTTTGCAAAAAGTATTTCGCTTGCGTACTTGTGAGGATACGGTCTTTAAAAATCGCACACGACCTTGTCTATTGCATCAAATTCACCGTTGCAGTGCGCCATGCGTTGGCATGTTGACTACCGGACAATATGCCAGTGATGTGAATCAAGCAACCCGATTTTTAGAAGGGGATCACGGCCAAGTTCTATCGGAGCTTGAGCGTGAAATGCTGCTCCACAGCGATGCATTGGATTTTGAGATGGCTGCGGTGATTCGCGATCGGATTGCTGATCTATCCAGCGTGCTACAGCAGCAATCGATGGATACCGTTGCTGACGGTGAGGGCGATGTGGATATCTTGGCGGCAGCTGAACTGGAAGGTATGATTTGCGTCAATTTGGCGATGGTGCGTGGTGGCCGGCATTTAGGCGATCGAACCTACTTCCCTAAAAATCTACGTTCGGCAGCAGGCGAGCTACCCACCCCCGTTGAAATTTTGGACGCATTTATTCAGCAGCATTATTTAGATGGCGAGGCAAGTGACGCTAAGCTAATACCCAGCGTTATTGTTTTGAGTCACGCCATCTCAACCGGCGAAGAGCAATCCCTTCTCCAAGACAGCTTAAATACGCAAGCAGGAAAAAAGATTACCTTTTTGCACCAGCCTCAAGGCCAGCGCCGCCACTGGCTTGGTATGGCAGAGAGCAATGCCAAGATTGCCTTGGCTAAGCGCTTAGTGGAGACCGGCGGCCAACTGGCTAAGGCGCGTGCCTTGCTGGATGTCCTTGGTTTAGATGTAGAGGGTGTGGAACAGTTGCGCGTTGAGTGCTTTGATATCAGCCACACCTCGGGTGAGGCAACCCAAGCCTCCTGTGTGGTGTACGCGAAAAATGAAATGCAATCGAGCGAGTACCGTCGCTTCAATATCAACGGCATTACACCGGGGGATGATTACGCAGCCATGCGGCAGGTATTGCAGCGCCGGTATGCCAACTATCAAGAAATTCCGCCAGACAAAATGCCGCAACTCATTCTCATTGATGGCGGTAAGGGTCAAGTTGAAATGGCGCGTCAAGTATTTGCTGAGCTAGGTATGGATCTGGGATTGATTGTGGGTGTTGCCAAAGGCGAGGCCAGAAAGGTTGGTCTTGAGTCACTGATCTTTGCCGATGGTCGTCCATCGCTGGATCTTGGGCGCGAGAGTGCGGCCCTGATGCTGATCGCTCAAATACGGGATGAGGCTCACCGTTTTGCCATTACCGGAATGCGGGCAAAGCGGGCAAAGGCACGGACCGTCTCGCGCCTCGAAGAGATTGAGGGCATCGGCGCAAAACGACGGCAGGCCTTGCTGGCCCGTTTTGGAGGGCTGCGCGGTGTCTCCAATGCCAGCATGGAAGAGCTGGCCACGGTAGACGGCATTTCCTTGACCTTGGCGGAACAGATTTACCAGCAATTACATTAAGTAATGCAACTGCCTTCGGTTATCCTAGCGCCATGCCGTTTAATCTTCCCATCGCCTTAACGTGGCTGCGCGTCGCAGCGATACCGCTCTTGGTCACCATTTTTTATCTGCCTGCGAGTTGGCTCAGCATGCCGGAAAAAAATGCATTGGCTACTGGCCTTTTTGTCTTTGCTGCCTTAACCGATTGGCTCGACGGTTATTTGGCTCGCCGCATGAAACAAGAATCGGCTTTTGGACA
Source organism: Rhizobium sp. Q54 (assembly GCA_943371165.1). Taxonomy (GTDB): domain Bacteria; phylum Pseudomonadota; class Gammaproteobacteria; order Burkholderiales; family Burkholderiaceae; genus Polynucleobacter. The sequence goes on along the minus strand of CALRTW020000001.1, from coordinate 5,016 downwards.
GTTTTTAGATCCGGTCGCCGATAAATTGATCGTGGCCGCTGCCTTGCTTGTACTGTTAAACATGGACCGAGTTCAAGTATGGGTGGCCTTGGTCATTATTGGCCGTGAAATTACGATCTCCGCATTACGCGAGTGGATGGCGCAAGTGGGTGCCAGTAAAAGTGTGGCTGTACACATGGTTGGTAAATTAAAAACCACCGCGCAGCTCGTTGCAATTCCATTCCTGTTATTCAATGGCACGCTCTTTGGTTGGTTGAATGCCGCCTTAGTTGGTACATGGCTCATTTGGGTAGCTGCATTTTTAACCCTATGGTCGATGTTCTACTACCTTCAAAAAGCACTACCCCAATTGCTTGGCAAGCCGGACTAGAGCCTTGATTGCATAGGGTACAAGGGGTATTAATTTCCAAATGGGCAATAAATGCGACGTAGAGTTCAATAGTTTGTTAAACTGTTGCCCTGTTATGCGGGAATAGCTCAGCTGGTAGAGCGATACCTTGCCAAGGTATAGGTCGGGAGTTCGAACCTCCTTTCCCGCTCCAAGTTCGATGGGAAGCCCTGAAAAGCTTCCCATTTTGTTTCACAGTATGTGGCGCGTTGGCCGAGTGGTTAGGCAGGAGCCTGCAAAGCTTCGTACGGGGGTTCGATTCCCTCACGCGCCTCCAAATGCATTTCTGCGCCCCCTCCCATCTTTTGAGTTACCATCAATAGTCCTATGATTTATAAGGATATTGATACACGTCTTTTTGGGGGGGGATAAGTGTATGGCTCAAAAATTGCTTTCCAGTGCCTATTTTTCTGCAGCTGCTTTGCTTGCGGCTATTGTTTTTGCGGTCCCCACCGCGTTTGCTCAAGCGCCATCTCCCAGCAAAGAAGAGGCTGCAATTGATCTTGAAAAAGTAAAGCCGCCACCTCGGGATATCAAAGATGTGTTGAAGGTCTTGCAGCAAAGCAAGCCCAATGCCGTGGAGGTCGAAAAAGCCAAGGCGATTGTTGCCACCCCAGTTCCTATTACCGAAGACAAAGAAGTACTGAATACCTTCTATTACAAACGCGCGAAGGCCTATCAAGACCTTGGGAAAATGCAGCAGGCGATTGCAGATACTTTGCTGACTGTGGAAAAGTATCCAGCAAGTGATATGCGTATGCGCCTGGAGGATATTACGCAATTGGGCGTTTATGAGGGTCTTGGAGGCAAGAGCACAAACGCAATCAAGGCATACGAACGTGCTAAGGCATTCCAACTGAGCAATCTTCCCAACATGGGCGGATTTCAAATTAGTATTGGTCGCCTTTTAACTACGGCTTATGCAAGCTCGGGTAATTTTGAGGCTGCTAAAAGCGCCCTCGACAATACGGAGTCAACCCTGTTTAATTTACGCAGGAACCGAGGCTACATGACCTATGGACCAGCATGGGAATCAGGTTATGAAAGTGCGCGCGGGATTTACTTTAGTTCACAAGGCCAATGGATTGAAAGCGAGCGGGCATTTAGAAAGGCCATTCGTTTACTAGAGCAAGGTTACGAGAAGGTTAAAAGCTCAGAATTCAAAGTGGATGCCCTCGGTGATGGTCCCAGGATCGCTTCAGACTCCACCAATAATCCGCGAATATATGTCACTCAAATAATTAACCGCGAGTTAAATTTAGCTTTTGTTCTCTTGCAACAGCGCCGCCTTATGGATGCAGAATACTATGCACGTAAGGCCCTGCAACTCTCCCTTGATAGTTTTGGCAGCGGCTCGACCGATGTGGGAAGGTCGCTCATCATGTTGGCAAGAATTGTGAATGAACAGGGCAGGCATGCTGAGGCCGTGTTACTTGCTGAGGCAGCAAAAAAGTCCGCTGTGGATGGCGGCGCACCGAACGATTCTCTTGTGATGGCACAAGCGCGCCGCGCCCTAGGAACCGCGTTAGTTGCGGATGAAAAATACACTTCAGCCAATACCGCATTTGAAGAAATGAAGGCCGGCATTCAAGGAGACCCTGAGCTAGCAAAAACCTTCTTAGCTGGAGATCTTGATTGGGTTTTGGCGATGCTCAAAACGAACAAAGCAGATCAAGCTGAGTTAATGGCAAATCAAATGCGATCTCAACTTGAGAAGTCGGCTGATAAAAACTCTCCGCGCCTGGCAATGGTCAGGGCCTTTGAGGCTTCCGCAATGCAAGCGCAAGGGAAGTGGCAGGAGGCGGGTAGCGCCTATAAGCAATCTATTCCTGTATTGATAGATCAGGCTCGCAATGATGCTGAAAACGATACGAGTAGCGTGAAACAACAGCAGCGCATGACGTATTTGTTGGAGAGTTATTTGGCTGTTTTAGCTAAAACAGCGCAGTCTGAGCCGACGCAAGCTGGAGCTGCAGCAGCGGAGTCTTTTGCGATTGCCGATTTAGCGAGGGGAAGCGGGGTTCAACGTGCTTTAACGGCCAGTGCTGCGCGTGCCAATATTAAAGATCCCCAATTGGCTAGTCTAGCGCGCAACGAGCAAGATTTACAGCGCCGCATCAATACACTCTCGGAGTTATTGACGGGACTGTTGTCCGCATCACCTGATCAGCAGTTACCTGCAGTTCAAGCGAAGATTCGTAGCGATATCGTTGCCTTCAAATCTGAGCGCGAGAAGATTAAAAAAGAAATTGAAAAAAAATTCCCCGACTATGCTGAGTTAGTGGAGCCTAAGCCAGCCAGTGTTGAGCGTACTCAGAAGTTATTGCGCGGCGACGAAGTGTTGGTATCTTGGTATTTTGGTGATCAGGCTGGTTATGTGTGGTCAATTAGTAAGCAAGGGCCGGCCCAGTTTATTCAGATTCCACTTGGTCGCAGCCAAATGGCAAAACTTGTTACCCAACTTAGAAAATCACTGGATCCAGGTGTATCAACCATCGATGAAATACCGCCCTTTGACATTGCGGCTGCACATCGGTTGTATCAACAAATTTTAGAGCCCGTTGCCGCAAGCCTCCAAGGTAAAAAGGTCTTGTTGGTTGTTCCCCATGCCGAGCTAGGTCAGCTACCACTCTCTGTATTGGTGACCAAAGCTTCAGCTCAACCCGCTAAAGCTGGAATTCCATTTGCAGGATATAAATCGATTCCATGGTTGGCTCGCGATATTGCAATTGGTCAAATTCCATCGGTCACGGCATTAACAGCGCTCAGAAACTTACCTGAGGGCGATGCGAATCGAAAAAGCTTTATTGGTTTTGGTGATCCCTACTTCAGTGCCGCGCAGCAAAAGTCAGCGGATAAGGCAATGAAGCCCACCCAGCTAGCAACGCGCGGCGTTCCCTTGAAATTAAGAAATGCTCCAAAAACATCCGGCGTTAGTTCTGCGGAACTAGCTCTGTTACCTAGGTTGCCGGACACGAGCGATGAGATTCAGGATATTGCGAGGGCAGTTGGCGCCACATCAGGAGATATTTATCTGCATAAACAGGCGAGCGTAAAACAGGTAATGGGCATGGATCTGTCTGATCGAAAAGTGGTGATGTTTTCTACCCATGGACTCGTTCCTGGTGAGCTGAACGGTTTAACGCAACCAGCGCTAGCGCTATCTTCACCTGAGGTTACGGGTGATGCGGATGATGGCTTATTGACGATGGATATGGTTTTAACTTTAAAGTTGAATGCAGATTGGGTTGTTTTGTCCGCATGCAATACCGCCTCCGGAGAGGGTGCTGGTTCTGAGGCGGTATCCGGCCTAGGTAGGGCTTTTTTCTTTGCCGGTGCAAAAGCACTACTCGTCTCAAATTGGCCGGTCGATTCTGCTGCCTCGCGCGGTTTGATGACCGATCTATTTAAGCGTCAGCAAAGCGATAAAACATTGGCTAAATCAGAAGCGCTGAGGCAAGCAATGTTGGGTCAAATAGACCAAGGCGGCATGGGCGAAGGTAAGGCGATGAAGTACAGCTATGCGCATCCGCTGTTTTGGGCTCCGTTTGTTGTGGTGGGTGACTAATTGATTATGATTTCAATCTATGTTTGGGGGTTTATATGAACGCAATTAAATACGCATTTCTTGCTAGCTTTGCAATGGCGCTATGCGCGCCCGTGTCGGCTGCTCCATTAATCAGCGCAAAAGAGGCGGCCCTGCCGCCGGCAGCAGGCGCTTTGGCAACCCGGGGCATTTCACGTGGCCCAGCTGTAAAGTTGATTTCACCAGAGGCGGATACACCCGTGCAATCGCCATTTGATTTTAAGGTGAGCCTAGAGGCGCGCGGCGGCGAAAAAATTGACCCCAATTCGGTCAAAGTCGTTTATATGAAATCCCCCTTTGTTGATCTCACACCACGCCTGAAGTCATCCATTACCGCGTCCGGCATTCAATTCAGCAAGGCAGAAGTGCCTCCTGGAACCCATACCATTCGCATTACTGCGAAAGACACCGAGGGTCGCGAGACAAATAGCGTAGTTACTATTGTGGTGACGAAGTAATGCAGTGCCCTTATTGCCTCTCGGAAGTTCAGGCGGAGGCATCGGTTTGTAAAACTTGCACGCGAGATCTGTATCTCTTTAAGCCGATGATGGCAAAAGTAGCCGACTTGGAAATGCGTTTGTCCGAGATCCCGGATCACCTTGCCTATGAAGATCGAATTAGAGAGCTTGAGCAGCTGCTCGACCAGCAGTCAGCGCAGTCAGAGAAGCGCAGCCTTGCCTGGTTATTGCTGGACATTGCTGGCTTCATCGTCTTGCCCTTGATTTTATTATTAGTAGCGCATGCCGTAATTACGATTGTCTATGACGCAAACATTGTCTACTTAAGACTCATTTCGATTATCTTGCCATTGCCGTTCGGATACTTTTTATTTAGTTCACGTAAACGTTCAGTGCTTGCTTGGTTTATAGGCGTGGCCATTCTTGCGCTGACTTCAGTCATTGGTATGAGCTGGATCACTAGCCTAGTCGACCGCACGCCGATATTGCCTCAAAATGCATTTGAATGGCGTGAAGTAGTGGAGTATGCAGCGAGCATTTCGTTTAGTTTTCTGACGGGTATGCTGTTCGGTGGTATCGCGTTC